>DAINOM010000005.1:0-48283 GCA_036735445.1 Propionicimonas sp. | reverse complement strand
CCACGACGACCACGACACCCGTCACCAGCCCTGCGGCGACCACCGCGATGGCACCGATCAGCAGCGGCACCAACGGGTCCTGGGCAGAGGTCGGTGGCGCTGCACCAGCCGTGACTCCGTCCGGGGTCGAGGCCGCCGCGTCCGGACCGGTCCAGACTGCGGCGAGGGCGTCCGCGGTGGGGGTGCCGGTGCCCACGGCGAAGCGGATCAGCTGGGTATCGCTGACCGTGCCACCGTCGACGAGGTCAGCGGCAGCGGTGAGCCGTAGCAGGTACACCCCGGGTGTCGTGAACACCCAGTTGGCGTGGGTGTGGGTGTTCACGTCCACCCAGATCGGCTGGGTCCCCGTCTTGCGGGAGTCCCACAGCACCTGGGGCTCGCCGAAGCTGCCGGACTGCAGGTAGACCGTGACCGTGCCCGGCCCCTGGACGCCGGTCAGCGACAGGGTGACCCCGCGGTCGATCGTCTTCATCACCTCGGGGTCCTGGGTGTTCCAGCCGAGCCAGACCACGTCGGTGTTCTGGGTCTGCGGCACCACCCACACACTGTTGCCCGGCTCCGCGCCGAGGAACTCGTAGTCCGGGTCGTCGGGGACGGTGAGCTTGCCCTCGTCCAGGACCCGCATCACCGTCTCCTCCGGGTAGCGCCACACGCTGGTGGCGTCGGCATCCGCACGGGCCGCGTCGTCGTGCACCAGGAACCGCCACTGCCCCTTGTCGTACTTGGGGCCCATGTCGACGTGCCCGGTCTGCAGGACGTGCTCGCCGTGCACGACGGCGAGGTCGGGGGCAAGGGTCTGGGTGAGGTTCGGGTCGTCCGGTCCGGTCGTCTCGGCGACCGCCGGCGGGCCGGCGAGGCCCGTGGTCAGGCCGGCGACGACGGTGATCAGGGCGAAGCGGGCGATCCGCACTCGCGATGACGTGGTGGCATCTCGCATTGTCGTGGTTCTTCTCTGTCTGGTGTCGGTTGGTCCGGAGTGGCAGGTCATGGGGTCAGGCACGTCCGCAACGAGTCCGCGTTGAACCGCATCATCTGCACGTAGCGGGTGACCCTGGCGTCGAACGCGTCGCCGTAGATCGCGCACACCGCCACACCCTGGTCGGCCGCGACCTCGGTGAGCGTGGCCGACCGGGCGGCCAGGTTGGGTTCGAGGAACACCGCCGGGATGTCCAGGGTGCGCAGCGTCTCGGTCAGCTTGCGCCGGTCGGCCAGGGACGGCTCGGCGGCCGGGTTGGGCGTGACGAAGCCGGCGATCCGCACGTCGTAGGCCCTGCCGAGGTAGCCGAACGCGTCGTGGGTGGTCACCAGGTAGCGTCGCCGGGCCGGGATCTCGGCGATGGCGTCGCGGACGTAGCCGTCGAGCTCCTCCAGTTCGGCCAGGTACGCGTCGGTGTTGGTCCGGTACTGGCGGGCTCCGGCGGGGTCGGCGCCGATCAGCGTGTCCCGGATCAGCTGGACGTAGGCCATCGTGTTGCGCACGTTCTGCCACAGGTGGGGATCGATCTCACCGTGGACGTGCTTGCCGAGCACGGCCTGGGCGAGTTGGTAGATCCGGGTGCCCGGTTTGCCGAGGAAGCTGAACTGTCGGCCGGCGGGCACCTCGGCGAGAGCCTTGGCCGGCACGTCGATCACGACCTGATCGGCCGCATACGCATGCTGGGTGTGCTCACCCCCACCGGCCGGGTCATAGCGGACCTCGAGGGTCCGCCGGTCGAGGTTGGCGGTGAGGTCGGCGTGCCCCTGGTTGAGCACGACGGCGTCCGGGACGCCGGCATCGGCCGGGCTCACGCCCACCGCGAAGGTGAAGTCCGCCGACCCCAGGTCGACCGGACGGGACGTGTCGTCGACCTGCAGCTGTGCGGTCAGCGAGACCGTGTAGACCCCGGGCGCGGTGAAGGCCCAGGACAGGTGGGTGTGGGCGTCGGCGGGCAGGCTCATGGTGTCGTCGCGGTGGCCGGTGGCGGCCTCGAACCCGTCCGCGGAGCTGAAGTACACGTCGGTGTTGCCGAACGTGCCGGTGAGGTAGCCGAAGACCTCACCCGGCCCGGTCTTCGCCGTCATCGACAGCAGCACCTCGGAGGTGCGCCGCGCCCCGAGCTCCTTGCCCTCACCCTGGGCGCGGAGGCCGAGCCAGACGGTGTCGAGGTTCACGTTCTCGACCAGCGGGATCAGCTCGGCCGCGTACTTCACCGACTCCTCGACCAGCGAGACGTTCACCGCCTGCTCGGGCAGGTTGGCGTCCAGCGTCTTGACCACGCTGTGCTCCTCCAGCAGTGCGTAGTTGCTGAACGCGACGTCGGCGTAGGCCACGTTGCGGGCGTCCCGGAGCGTCGGTTCATAGGTGTGGGGGTCGGCCGAGTCCGGGATGATCGAGGCCACGTCGACCCGGTCGCCGCCGACCTGCTCGACCAGGTCCCGCAGCAGGCCGGTGGTGGTGACCACCTGCAGCCGGTCGCTGTGGGCGGCCAGCACCGGCCGGGCCGCACACCCGGACACCGTGACCGCGAACCCTGCCGCGCAGGCCGCCAGCAACCGGGGCCAGGCCCGCCTGATCACGCCCCCTCCGCAAGGCCGCCGTCCGGCGAACGCCGCCGCCACCACCAGTAGCCACCCGTGCCGACGGCCGCGGTCAGCAGCAGGCCACCGAGCACGCTCAGCAGCAGTGGCACCGGATTGCCGTCGGCGAGTTCCGGGACCGGGTTCGGCAGCGCACCGGGCAGGACGCCGGACGGCGCGCCGGCAACCGGGCCACCGGCGATCTGGGCGGCCTGGGCGGCAGCCTGCTCCGCAGCCTGCAGGGTCGCGGCATCGTCCTCGGTCGCGGTCAGTTGACTGGCACCCACCGTGCCGCAGCCCGATCCGCTGCGGGCAGCGGTCGCAGGGTCGACGTCACCGACGGCGATGGTCAGCGTCTCGGTGTCACTGGAGCGGGTGCCGTTGGCCAGGGTGGCGGTCTGCGTCATCCGCAGCCGGTAGATCCCCTGCTTGCTGAACGCCCAGTTGGCGTGGGCGTGCACCCCCAGGGCGATGTTGTAGCTTGACCCTGAGCCGTTGAACACCATGGTCTGCACACCGCCGAACGCGCCGGAGAGGTACACCTTCACCGAACCGGGTCCGCTGACGGAGTTGAGCGTCCAGCTCACCGTGCCGCGCGTGTTGCCGGCGTTCAGCGCCTCAGTGCTCCAGCCCAGCCAGATCAACCCGGCCTTCTGGGTCTGGGGCACCTGCCAGATGTCCGCGCCGGCCTTGCCGATCTGGCCGTAGCCGGACGGCAGGGTCACCCGGCTGGCCGGCTTCAGCCACAGCACGGTTCCGGACGGCTGCCGGAACACCTTCTTCGCTCCGGTGTCATCCCCGATCAGCGACTCCAGCTTTCCGTTGACGATCCGGGTCGAATAGTCGATATGGCCGGCGGAGAGCACCACCGCCCCGGAGACGCACTTGCGTGAAGCGACCTTCTTGGCCGGTGTCTGTTCGTCGTCCTCATCGTCGGAGGGCGGATCGGAGGATTCGGCCTTGACCACGCTGAGGCTGTCCCAGCCGACCAGCGCGCCTGAGCGGTCCTTGACAACGAGTTTGTGGGCGCCCACGGCCACATTGGCGGGCAGCCGCACCTGGAGAGTCCCGGACGTCCCCACCCGAGCCCAGCCCAGCCACACCGGATCGGAGTGCAGCCAGACCGACACCCATTCGCCCGCGCGGTCGTCGCTCACCTGTGCGGTGATCAATTGCCCGGCGGTGAACCCGCTCGTAACGTTGAGCACCTTCGTCGCGCCCCTGGTCTGGTCGGTCAGCCGAGCCGTGGGTACGGGCATGGTGTCGCCGGCGGCCGGTTTGCCTTCGGGCTCGGAGAAGCACTTGCCGGGGTCGACCTTCTCGACCGCGACGTCGCCCACGGCGACGGCGATCGTGAACTGATCGGAGACGCGGGAGCCTGCGGCCAACGTGGTGGCGCGGTCGAAGGCGAGGCAGTACACGCCCTCGGCGCTGAATGCCCAGGAGCCATGGACGTGGACGTGCCTACCGACCGTGGTCGTGTCCGGAAGCCCGTCGCGAGTGTTGAACATGACCTTCGGCTCGCCGAACGCTCCGCTGGTGAAGAGCGCGAATTCGCCCGGGCCCTCGATGGCGGACAGCTTCCAGTCGAATCCCGTCCTGGTCGCGGCCTCAGGGATTTCCTCCGTGGACCAGCCGGGCCACAGCAGCGATTGATCCTGGGTCTCCGGCAGCAACCACACCGGATCCCCGGCGGCCCCCAGGAACCGGAACGCCCCGTCCACGGGCACGGTGGTCCTCGCCCCCGGCAGTGCCTGCAGCACGGTCTTGGCCGGGTCCCGCCAGGTCGGCGTCGAGGATTCGGTGGTGTCCTTCACCTTTGTGACCAGGCGGCCCCCCTCGAGCAGGGACGCGATGTCCACATGTCCACGATTGAGGATGGTCGCGCCCGACTCGGTGAGGGATCCGTTCGGCACCCCATCACCCGGGTCCTCCGGATCCGGATCCGGTACCGGTGCCGCTGTGACCGTGACGACCACCTCAGCGGAGTTCGACGGTGCGTGCGTGTCCGGCGGCACATAGCGGGCGTGATAGCGGTGCTCGCCCACTGTCGCCGGGGTGGCGACGAACTCTGCCTGTCCGGAAACCGGATCATCGATCTCGTCCTCGCCCACCTTGACGGCACCGTCGTAGAACTCCACAGCCCCCCCGACCCCCGTCGGTTGCTGCGCAGTCCCACCGCGGGGGGTGACCGTGGCGACCAGTGTGGTGCTGCGGCCCAATGTGAGGCTGTTGGCGGAAGCGGCAACCGTGACGGTGGTCACCGCCGGCTCGGCGGGGACCTCCCGTCCGATGAGGACGCCTGTCGCCACTGCGCCGGCCGTCGCACCGGCGATGCTGGCCGCGACCCGGACCGTGACCGTGTGGCCGCGGTCGGCCTCACTCGGGAGGTACTCCGACTTCGTGGCGCCCTCGATCGGCTCCCCGTCGCGCAGCCACTGGTACTCGATCCGGTGGGGGTTCGGGAACCACCGTCCGGAGTCGGCTGTGAGCGCGTTGCCGATCTCTCCGCTGCCGCTGATCGACGGCGCCACGCTCGCGTGAGGGGCCGCGTCGGCGAGCGGGCCCACATGGACGTGGTAGATCGCGCTGGACCCTGTGACCGTCTCTCCGGTCGTGGTCGTCGCGGTCGGGCTCACCGTGAGGAAGTAGTCGCCCGGGGCCGTGAAGGCCCACGCCGTGTGCACATGTGCGTTCCGGGCGACCGGAATGGCGTCCGGGGCCGGATCGACGGTGTCGATGTAGGTGTTGGTGACAGCACCGAACGCACCGGTCATCCAGGTGAACACCTCGCCCGGTCCGGCCACGGTCACCCCGAGCTTCACGGGGCTCCCGGAGGACGACAGCTGCACGCCCCCTGGCAGGGTGCCCGCGAGCCGCTCGGTACTCCAGCCCGGCCAGGGCAGTTCGGGATTCTGGCTCAGCGGCAGCAGGTAGACAGTGCTCGCGGCGTCCTTGAGAAAGGAGTAGGCGGCCGGCAGGGCATCTGTGCCGTAGGCCGACAGCGCGGTGTCCACCCAGAGGCTGACGTCGGCCGGACTCCGGTACTGCGCACCGGTGGCGTACAAGCCGGTGTCGTCCTTCACGCTCAGGCGAAGCCCGGCGTCGCCGTACGTGACCTCGAACAGGTCGATGTGCCCCTTGTTGAGCACGATGGAACGGTCACTGCCATCGGCGCTGCCGACGGTCGCTCCCCCGCGGGCGACGGACGATCTGGACTGCCGGGGCTGGACCGAACTCGCATCCGTCGCCACCTCGGAGTCCTGAACTTTCGATTCCTTCTCGGCCGGGTCTGCCGGACCGGCAGGCGATGCCGCCGGGGCCGGTTCAGACACCTCGATCACGTAGTCGGCGGTCCCGCTGACCTCCTCGCCCTGCTGCTCGCTGTCAGCGGAAGCCTGCTCATCACCCGGGTCAGCGCTCGCCGCCGGGGCTGCCCGCACCAGCTCGGCCGTGGCGACCATCCGAACGATGTAGGTCCCAGCCCGGTCAAAGGTCCACCTCAGCGACTCCAGTCCGTCCCCGAACGGCAGCGCGTGCCCGCTCGGCCAGGGTGTGGACTGCTTCCCGGTGACAGCACCGACCTCGACCCGGCCACCCTCCGGGCCCTCGACCACCTCGTGGCGCAGACTGACGCTCTTCACCTCTGCGTGGCCGGCGACCTCAACCGTGAGGTCGGACGTGGCGGCCTCCCCGGCGGTGGCGCTGAACCTGGCCGATGTCGGGTTCAGCCCCCGGGACCCGTTCACCGCGCCGACCACCACCCCGGCGTCGGCAACGCTGATCACGGGCACGGTCGCCTGGGTCAGCGGCACGGCTGCGGCCTCGGCGGCCACGGCGCTCGGGGCGGCTGAACATGTCCCCGCCAGCAGGGCGGGCACGAGCAGGAGGGCTGCGGTCAGTCTGAGGCGGTTCATGTCAGCTTTCACAGTGAGTGTGCGAGCTCTCGGCTTCTGCATTATTGAGAATCGTTCGCATTATTGTTATCGATATCGGACCAGATCGCCAGACCCTTTGTCAAGCCGGGCGAGCGCCGGGTCCGGCGCGCCGCGCAGACCGTCGACCCAGCGATAATGAGACTTGCTATTGTTCTGCCTGACCGGCGGAGGCTGCCCGCGCGCGGGATTGCCGTGGTCGATCTGCCGCAGCCTGAGCGTCCAGCAGACTCGAGCCTCATGAGTCCGCAGCGGCTACGGTTGGCGACCGGTCCTGCCGGGGATCGTGGAGGCTTGGCCGATGGATACCGAGCGCATGCGCTGGCGGCTGACCTACCTCACCCTGGAGGGCGAACGGATGCTGGGTGGAGGACATCGCGGTGTAGGAATACCGTCACCCGGCACCAGCAATCGTGGCGGCAGGGGCCGACCGGCTGTCCGGCGGACAGCTGCAACGGCTGGCGCTCGCCCGGGCCCTGGTCGCCGCGCCGGACGTCCTCGTGCTCGACGAGGCCCTGAGCCAACTCGACGCCGACACCGCCCGGACAGTGCGGGAGCGGCTCGCCGGGGACCGCGCCGGGCTGACGATCATCGAGATCACCCATCGTGCCGACCTGGTCGGAGATGACACCCCGACCGCAGTCCTGGACGGTGGGCGGCTCGTCGAGTTCGGTCGCGCGGGCGACCTGCGCGCCCGGGGCGGCCCTTTCGTCAGGCTGGCGACGCGGGCGGGTTGAGCAGCAGCCGACCCGTCGCGGTCGTCGCACTGTCTATGCTGGACGGATAGCCCGCTCGCTGTGAGGGAGACAGAGACCATGGGTAGCGCCGTCGTACCGGACACCCGCCGGACCGCCCAGAAGGAGGCCATCCGGCAGGCGCTGGACGGCTCGCCCGGGTTCGTCTCGGCGCAGCAGGTACACCGGCTGCTGCAGGACGCCGGCACCCCGGTGGGCCTGGCCACCGTGTACCGGCAGCTCAACGCACTGGCGAGTTCCGGCGACGCGGACACGATCACCGGTCCGGGGGGCCAGCTGTTCCGCACCTGCACCGCACCGGGCAGTCACCACCACCACCTGGTGTGCGAGAAATGCGGGAAGGCCGAGGTCCTCGAACCCAACGAGAACTGGATCCGGGCGGCCGCTCGCGAGCACGGCTACACCGTCACGCGGCACGTCCTCGAAGTCTTCGGGCTCTGCCGCGACTGCGCAGCCAGCCAGTCGGCGTCGTAACCGCTGCGGGACGCAAGAGGTCCGTTCAGCCGGCTGCTCTGCGGCGCCGACGCCACGCCAGCAGCACCACCGCCCCCGCTGCCAGGACCAGGGCACCGGCCGCCCACGGCGCCCACGGCACGGCCCAGACCACCACGGTCTGCTGTGGCACGACGACCGCTGCCGTCATGTCCTGCCCCCGCGACTGCACCTCCGCCAGGTCGATCGTGACCCACACCGGACCGAGCGGCGGGACCTGGGGCACGTCGATCGTGGTTGCGAGTCGCCCGTCCGGGAGGACCTCGCCCGGCTCGCTCACCGTGGCGGCGGACCACCAGCCGAAGAGGGCCGTGACCCGGACGTCCAGAGTGGGGTTGAGGCGGACGTTGCCGGTGTTGGCCGCCTCGGCCGCAACCCGGATCGCGCCCGGCGCCACCGGGACCGGGTTGGCAGTGAACGCGGCATCCTTGACGGCCAGGTCCATCGACGGGGTCACCGCGCCGGCGACACGCAGGTAGATCCGGGTGCCCACGCGGTACTGGACGGCGGGGCCGCCTTCGCTGGGGGTGGCCTGGTTGACAGCGACGATGCCTCCGGCGTGGTCGCCCGGCTCGGCGCTGTCCGGAACCTTGAGGGTGACGGCGACCACGACCTCGTCCCGCACGGGCACCGTCACTTCGCTCTTCCCCAGGTCGGTCCAGGCCCCGACACCGTGCGCAGGGTCGTCGGACGTGAGCAGCTCGAACGTGTTCTGCGTGGTCTGGGTCGCGGCCAGCGCGGCCAGCGACACCGTCAACGGCTGCTCACTGAAGTTGCGGACGGCCACCCAGTCCCGCTGGGTCGAGCCGGGTTCGGCCACGTACTCGAGGGAGGCACGCCCGTCCGGCCCCTTGGCGGTGGCCGGGACGAGGGCCCAGGTCTGCTGCCCCTTCCCGGCATCGGCGCGTGCCGGGGCTGCCGATCCAGCGATGGCCATCAGCAGGCCGACAACGAGTACGACGACAGGGCGCGGTCGATGCATGGGAACTTCCTGGGATGGCGGGGCGCCGGCCACGGTCGGACCGGCGCCCCTGAGGGGTGATGGGTCAGATGACGGTGATCAGCACGACGCCGGTGTAGTCACCGACGGTGGTGCTGGTCGGCGCCTCGACACGGAGATCCGCTCCGAGCACGGCGGTGCCGACGGACGCACCGGCGGTTGCCGAGCCCAACGCGCTCCAGCCCTTGATGCCATTGCCGTCCGGGAGATAGCCGGGCGCCACCGGATCGCCGGCGCTGACGCTCTGGCCATCGCTGGTCGAGACCACCTCGGGAGTCCAGCCCAGGTACTTCCCGTCGAGGACTGCGCCGTCGACGGTGACCAGGCCACGGACCCGGCCGGATGCCGCCCAGCCGGGGCTGGCGGGACGGGTGTCGGTCACCGTGATGCCGGTGATCGAACCCTCCGAGACAAAGCGGTCAGCGGTCGAGTTCAGCGTGAGGTCGCTCAGCTCACTGGTCCGGCCCTCGGGCGCCACGCTGATCGCGAGCGCGCCCTCGTCCGCCGGCAGGGAGACACTCAGCTCGGGCCCGACCCCCGGCGTGCTGCCGTGGTCGTCGAGCACGATGTTCACCGGCTCGCTCTCGGCGATGACCTCATGGCTGTCGTCATAGAGCACGGCCTTGACCTGCGCCGAACCCATCACCACGAAACCGTAGGCCGGGCCCTCGGGCCCGTCGGCGATCACCCACTCGGCCTCCTCGGAGGCGCGGGTGTACCAGTGGTAGTGGTTCGAACCCGAGTCGGGTGACTGCTTCGCCGTCAGGGTGGCCACACCTCCGGTGTGGTAGTGGTCGGCGACACCGTCGATCGTGACGGCCGGGTCGACCGGTGCCGGATCGGTCGGTGTCGGCTCAGTCGGGGTCGGCGTCGGCTCGGTCGGCGTTGGCGTCGGCTCGGTCGGCGTTGGCGTCGGCTCGGTCGGCGTTGGCGTCGGCTCGTCAGTCAGCGGCTGGACCACGAAGGTGTAGGTGCCGCTGTTCGAGGTCGACGTCCGGGAGCCGTCCTCGCTGGTCACGGTGGCCCTGGTGGTCAGCTTGTAGGTGCCGGGCGCGGTGAAGCCCCAGTTGGCGTGCACGTGGGCCAGGAAGCCCTGGTGGATCGTGCCGGGGAGCTTCCAGCCCTCGGTGAGCAGCTTCTTCGGCGTGCCCCAGGTGTCGGCGGACCACAGGTAGACGTCACCGGGGCCGTCCACCGCGCTCACCGAGATGTCGACGTTGGCGTCACCACCGTAGTAGGACGCCACGCCCTGGCTGTCCCAGCCCGGCCAGATCAGGTTCTGGTTCTGGGTGAGCGGCAGGTACCACAGGGCGGTCGGCGCCCCCGGCGGCAGGTAGGCCGGGGGTAGGCCCTCCAGATACGCCTCGCGCTTGACGAACAACTCCACCGATTCGGGGGTCCGCAGCACATGCGAGCCGGTGACGTCCTCCTTCAGGGTGAGTCGTACCGAGTTGTCCTCGTTCAGCGCGAGGTTGAACGCGTCGATGTGTCCGGTCTCCAGCCGAACCGCGTCGCTGAGGTCAGCGGCCTGGGCTGTGGCCGCGGCGAACGGCGTCACGGCGAGAGCCATGGCGACCGCTGCCGCGGCCAGCGCGGCGCGCGGCCTACTTCGGGTGAGCAACATGTGGGTGGTCCTTTCCGTCGTGCGGCGGTTCCGAGCGAGCAGGTAGCCGATGTTCGCATCGCCGCTCCTGTGCGGACAGTAACGAAAACCATTATCATTTGCAACAGATCGTCAACCCACTACCAGGAGGAGACCCGATGAACCGGAACGAGCTTGCTGAGGCCGTCGCCGCCCGTACTGAACTCAGTCCCAGATCAGTCGACGCGGCATTGGCCGCCGCACTGGCGGAGATCGCGAAAGCGGTCGCCGGAGGCGAGCGGGTCGCGCTCGCCGGTTTCGGCACCTTTGAGCCGCGCACCCGCGCTGCGCGCACCGGGCGCAACCCTCGTACCGGCGAGGCGATGGAGATTCCCGCCGGGGTCACTCCCGCCTTCAAGCCGGCCGCGGGATTCAGGCGCCTCGTGGCGAGTGCTTGAGTTTCTTGCAGATCCGGCAAGGAAGCTTGCGGGCTAGGGAAGGGTCGCCCAGAGTGGCCGCATGCACAAGACCGACTCGCCCGTTCCGGGCGAACCAGAGAGCCGGGACGCCGGCCCAGATGGAAAGCCTGCGCACGGCCACGACCTGAGCGACGAAGACGTCAACGCCTTCTTCGAACCCGGCGGCTGGGACGAGCGGTACTCCGCTGAGGAACAGGTCTGGAGCGGCAACCCGAACGCCCAGTTGGTCGCGGAGGCCTCCGGGCTCGCGCCGGGCACAGCTCTGGACGTTGGCTGCGGCGAAGGCGGTGACGTTGTCTGGCTCGCCCGAAACGGGTGGCGCGTGACCGGCGCCGACTTCTCGTCCACCGGCCTGGCCCGTGCCGCGCGCCATGCGGAGCAGGCGGGGGTGGCCGACCGCGTCGACTGGTGGCAGGTGGACGCCCGAGACTTCACGGCCGAAGGTCGCTCCTACGACCTGGTGACCACCCATTTCCTGCATCCACCGGAAGGCGGGATGCTCGACGTCGCGCGACGGCTCTGCGAAGCCGTCGCCCCCGGTGGACGTCTGCTGGTCGTCGGCCATGCGCCGACGCCCGAACTCGCCGACCGGATTCCGCCGCGCCAGCGCCGCGCCATGTTCTTCGCCGAGGAACTCCTGCCGGCGCTCACCGACGACTTCGAGGTCATCGTCGCCGAACAGCGGCCGCGGACCATGACCAGGGCCGGGGAGACGCTGGGCGTGGCCGACGCGACGCTGGTCGCCCGCCGCAGACCGAGCGACACCGACCGGTCGTAGCCGCCGGCCCGCGCTGGTTGCAGGCGGGGTGCGGACACGCATCTAGGTCTGGGCCGCGTCGAACTCCGCCACCACCAGAGCTTGGTTGACCGAGGCTCCGGCGAACGCGCCGGCGCTGATCGCCATCGGCACGTTTGCCGCGGGGTTCACCACGTTCCCTGCCGCCCAGATCCGCTCGTGACTCGTCCGGCCGGTGGCATCGACGGCGAGGAAGCTGCCCATCGGTCCGTCCGCGCGCTCCAGATCGAGTCCGGCGAGGAAACCGTCGTGAGGCCGAGGGACGCCGACGGTGAACAGTGCGTCGAGAGGCACCACGCGTCCGTCGCCGGTGCGGACACCATCCAGCCGATCTCGCGTCCCGAGCAGTTCGACGACGGTGTCGTGAACGATGTCGACGTCGCGTGCGCGAAGCCGCTGCTCGGCAGCCGAGTCCATGGTCTCCGGCGCCGCGAAAACCACCACCTGTTCGCTCCACTGGCGGACCAACTGCGCTTGATGGACGCCGAAAGGTGACGTGACCAGCACCCCGAGCCGGCGTCCCCGCACCTCCCACCCGTGGCAGTAGGGGCAGTGCAGCACGCTCCGTCCCCACCGCTCGGCGAGCCCGGGAACCACCGGCAGTTCGTCCCCCATCCCGGTGGCGACGATCATCGCGCGTGCGCGTTCGGTGTCGCTCGGTCCGACAACGGCCAGTTCATCGCCGCGGTCGTCCACGCGACTCACGACCCCCTCGGTGACGGTGACGCCGTACTCCGCCACCTCGGTACGGCCGCGGGCGAGCAGCTCCGCAGGATCGAGTCCCTCATGGCCGAGGACGCCGTGCATGTGCTCTGCGAACCGGTTGCGCGGTGCACCGGCGTCGACCACGAGAACGCGTCGCCGGGCCCGTCCCAGCATCAGGGCCGCACTCAATCCGGCTGCTCCGCCCCCGACCACGACCACGTCCCACCGCTGCGCTTCCATCCCCACAGCGTCTCCGGCAGGCTTGGTGATCGCAAACCTTCTTGCGGAAATGGCAAAGGAGCGCGTGTGCCCGAGGAGATCCTGGCCGGACTGGGTCAGCGGTTGCGTGATGCGCGCCGCGCGCATGGCTGGAGCCTGGACGAACTGGCTGCCCGCGCGTCGGTGTCGCCCAGCACGCTCTCCCGCCTCGAGAACGGCAAACGGCAGGCGAGTCTCGAGCTCCTGCTGCCGCTCACCCGACACCTGGGGATCCGCATCGACGACCTCGTGTCGACGGACGCACCGGATCCCCGGGTGCGACGGCCGGTGGTCCATCGCGACGGCCTGGTGATCGCCCCGCTCAGTCCGGAAGGTTCGCCGGTACACACCTACCGGATCACCTATCCGCCGGTGACCGAACTACCCAGGCTGCGCGCTCATGACGGCTTCGAGTGGCTCTACGTCCTCTCCGGACGACTCAGGTTGCGCGTCGGCGAGCAGGACCTCACGCTCGTCGCCGGCGAGGCCGCCGAGTTCGACACTCGCGTGCCTCACGCAATGAGTGCTGCCGGCAACCGGCCCGCACGGGTCCTGAGCATCTTCAACGAAGCCGGCGTCCGCCTGCACACCCACCTGGCCACGCCACCACCCGACGTCGCCCAGTGACCCTGACCACGGCATCGACACGAGCATGCGCGGCCCGTGGGCGGCCTCACCTCCTCAGGCCACGCGCTTATGCTTCTGCACGATGACCCAGCCCGCAGTCACGACGCAGCCCCATCCCGCGCGGCACGCGGCCGCGAAGCCGACGCGGAGTGGCTGGGTGCGGCGGGGCGCTCTCGCACTGACCGTTCTGGCCGCACTGCTGGCCCTGCGGGCGTTCGCCGATCCGGGCTGGACGGCCTGGCTGCCGGCAGCGGGGCGGAACCTGATCACCCTGTCGGTCAGCGTTCTCGTGGAGTCGCTGCCGTTCGTGTTCCTCGGCATCGGCATTTCGATCTTCGTGCAGATCTGGCTGCCTGACCGTGTCTGGCGGCTGCTCCCGCGCCGTCCCGGACGGCGGCGGGTGGCGCTGTCGGTCCTCGGGGTGCTCTTCCCGGTCTGTGAATGCGGCAATGTGCCCCTGGCCAGGGGCCTGATGCTGCGCGGCCTCGGTGTCGGGGAGGTGCTGACCTTCCTGATGGCTGCACCGATCCTCAACCCGGTCACGATCGTCACGACCTACCAGGCGTTCGGTTTCAGCGACGGCATCCTGGCCGGCCGGGTGATCGGAGCCTTCGTGATCGCCAACCTGGTCGGCTGGCTGTTCTCCCGGCACCCCAACCCGTCCGCGCTGCTGACGCCGAGCTTCGAGGCCGCGTGCGCGACCCACGAGCACGAGACCGGCGGACGCCTCCAGCGCAGCGCCAGTGCATTCGCCACCGAGACGGCCACCATGCTGCCGGCTCTGGTCGCGGGCTCCTTCATCGCCGGCGCCATCCAGGTGGGCGTGCCGCGCGACGTGCTGATCGCCCTCGGCGGCAACCCGGTGCTGTCCGTTGCCGTCCTGATGCTGCTGGCGTTCGTGGTCTCGGTGTGCTCGAACGTCGACGCCTTCTTCATCCTGTCGTTCAGCGCCACCTTCGCCCCGGGCGGCATCGTCGCCTTCCTCGTGTTCGGCGCCATGATCGACATCAAGATGCTCGCGCTGCTGCGCACGACGTTCACGACCCGCACGCTGGCTCTCCTCACCGCTGTCGTGGCCCTGGCCGGCCTGGTCCTCGGATTGGCGGTGAACCTTGTCCTCTGACCATGTCCACCACCACATCCCCGCCTGGGGCCTGCTGCTGACCGGCATCGGCAGTACAGCCATCCTGTGGCTCGCACTCACCGGCCAACTCGACCTGTACATCCATCCGCGCTACTTCGCCTTCACCGCCTTCATGGCCGGCATCGCGGCGATCACCTCGGTGGCCGCGTACGCCCTGCGGGGCCGGAACGCGTCCCCGGGACGGGGCTGGGGCGCGGCCCTGGCGACCGCAGCCGTGGTGCTCACCCTCCTGATCGTTCCCCCGACGACGCTGGACTCCTCCATGGCCCAGCAGCGCTCGGTCAACTCGTCGGTGGACACGAACCAGTCGGTGAAGCTGGTCGGCGCCGACCCCAGCCGATTCACCCTGCGGGACTGGGCCGCTCTCGTCACCGACCCCGCCACCGCGCCCACCTACGCCGGGCACCAGGTCACGCTCACCGGCTTCGTCGCCCCGGCGGACGAATCCTCGGACACCTTCTACCTCGCCCGCTTCGTCGTCACCTGCTGCACCGTGGATGCCCTGCCCGTCGGCATTCCGGTCAGGCTCTCGGGCTGGGCGACGAAATACCGTCCGGACCAGTGGCTGGAGGTGACCGGCACCCTCGTCCCGGCGACGGACGCTCCCGATGGTGCGGTACTGGTGCTGAAGCCGTCGAAGCTCCGGGCCGTCGCCGAGCCTGCAGAGCCGTATGAGTACTGAACCGCGGCGGTTCTGGCGGCTCAGCCTGGCCGTCTGCTCGATCCTCGCGTTCGCCGCGGCGACCCTCGGCGCGATCGGGCTCTCCCGCGGTCCCGAGTTGGCCGGCGCGACCTTCGCCGCGGACCGTGCGGTCGCCGTCGCCGGAGAGCGGCTGGTGCTGCGGTCACGACAGCCAATCAGCGAGGTCGCGCCCAGCCAGGTTGAGGTGCGGCCGCAGGCGCCGTTCACGATCGAGACCGCGGACCAGGCGCTGGCCGTCAGGTTCACCGCTCCCCTGGCCTACGGCACGACCTACCAGTTGGTCGTCCGGGACGTTCGGAGTCGGCAGACGGAGCGGACCAGCGACTGGAGCTATTCGTTCGCGACGCCCGCCGCCGAGCTGTACACCCTCGTCGCCCGCAGGACGACCACCGCCCCCGACGAACTGGACGAGGTGCTCCTCACGGCCGGCGACCAGCAGCGCCAGATCCTGACCGCCTCCGGAATCGACGAGTACGTCGTGACGCGCGGACACGTGGTCGCGATCAGCCACCCTGACGACACGTCGTCCACTCTGTTCGCCGCACCGCGTACGGCTGGCGGCGGCCAGACGGAGCTGGCGGCGCCGTCTGCACCCGCCCTCGGCCTGCTGCGGGCGTCCCCGGAAGGCGACCGGTTCGGCTATACCGCCACCGGCACCGGCACCAAGGAGGGCCGCGAGTTCGACAACGCCCTCTTCATCCAGGACGCAACCGACCTCAGCCGACCACCGGTCGAAGTCACCGCCTCAGGTAGACCCCTGGCGGTACAGGACTGGTTGTTCGTGCCAGGGGTCGCCGCGGTGCTCACCCTCGACCTGCAGCGGCAGGCTGCGGTGACCTACCTGAACGGCAACGCCGCGCCGGTGCCGCTGGGTAGCTACGACCAGTTGGTGGGGTTCCTGCCTGGAACCACCACGCTCCTGGCCATGAGCAAAGGGCAGGCGCAACTGCTCGACCTCAGTACCGGCGAAACCACAACGGTGCCCCCGACCACCGATCCCGCGGCCGACGAGTTCGCCGGACGGCGAACCCTGATCAGCCCGGACGACTACGTCCAGGAGTTGAACCAGCTCGACCGCTCCACCGAGGGCACGCGGGTGAGTTCACAACTGGCCAGGATCAGCGGTGGCCAGGCCCTGACCTTGCTCGACCTGCAGCCAGAAGAGGGCCAGCTGCTCGACAGCGGCGTCTCACCCAACGGCCAGTTCGGCTGGGCCACCGTGCTCGGAGCGACCGCGCCCACCGAGGACCTCACTTCGGGCGCATCCGAGCATGCCACCACCCTCATCTTCGACCTGAACACCGGCGCGCAGGTCACTGCAGCCCCCGGCGGGGCGCCGACCTGGGCACGAACCTAGACCCACGCGCCCAGGTTTCGCCCACATTCGGGACTGCAGAGCCCGTCGACGACCCACAGCCATGGCCTTCCTCCCACGGCTTTCCCCTGCAATAACCGCCTGTGACGACAGAAGTTCAGCTAGATTAACTTTCATGGACAGGGCAGGACCGCGCACGCGTCCCCCCGGCGAGATGCAGGCCCGACATGTGCGTGCTCGCCGGCTGTCGTGGTTGTGGGGACCTGCATTCGTGGCAGCGATCGCCTACGTCGACCCTGGAAACGTGGCGGCCAATCTGACGGCAGGGGCACAGTACGGCTACCTCCTGGTCTGGGTGCTGGTGTTCGCCAACGGGATGGCTGTGTTGGTGCAGTACCTTTCGGCGAAAGTTGGGCTGGTCACCGGACGCAGCCTGCCCGAACTCCTGGGTGGCCGACTGCGGCGCGGGTCGCGGCTGGCGTACTGGGCACAGGCCGAACTCGTCGCTGCGGCAACCGACCTGGCCGAGGTGCTCGGTGGCGCGATCGCGCTGGAGATCCTGTTCGGTGTGCCTCTGCTGCTCGGCGGTCTCATTGTGGGCGTCGTCTCGATGCTGCTGCTCGCTGTTCAGAGCAGGCGCGGGCAACGTCCGTTCGAGTTTGTGGTGATGGGCCTACTGCTGGTGATCACCATCGGCTTCATGGCCGGCCTGTTCGTGAGCGATCTGTCCTGGCCTGCTGCCTTCGGTGGGCTCGTTCCGAAGTTCGACGGCACCCAATCGGTGCTGCTGGCCGCCGGCATGCTGGGCGCCACCGTGATGCCGCACGCCATCTACGTCCATTCCGCTCTCGCTCGCGACCGGCACGGCGCCCAATCCACTGACCTGCCCCGCCTGCTGCGCGCGACCCGTTGGGACGTGGTGGCGTCGATGGTGGTAGCGGGCGCAGTCAACATCGCCATGCTGCTGCTGGCCGCCGCCAGCCTGCAGGGAATCAGTGGCACCGACTCCATCCAGGGCGCGCACGCGGCGATCACGAACAGCCTCGGCCCGGTGATCGGCGTGCTCTTCGGAGTCGGCCTACTGGCCTCGGGACTGGCTTCCACCTCGGTCGGCTGCTATGCCGGCGCCTCGATCATGTCAGGCCTGCTCAGAGTGCGCCTGCCCATCCTGGCAAGGCGGGCGATCACCCTCGTGCCCGCCCTCGTCGTGCTCGGCTCGGGAGTCAACCCGACGTGGGCGCTCGTGCTCAGCCAAGTGCTGCTCAGCCTCGGCATCCCGTTCGCCCTCGCCCCCCTCGTCAGCCTGACCAGTGAGCAGACCCTGATGGGTCGGTTCACCAACTCCGCGCTGCTGCGACACACTGCCTGGGTGGTGGTCGGGCTGATCTGCGCGCTGAACGTCCTGCTGATCGCGCTGACCGTGATCGGTGCCGACTGATGGGCGGCGTGGAAGACCACACCCGGGTCACGCAGGACTACCTGAAGGTCATCTGGTCAGCCGTCGAATGGGGTGACCCTCCGATCACAACAAAAGGACTGGCCGACCGGTTCGGCACCACCCAGGCAAATGTCTCCGAAACCCTACGCCGACTGCACGCCCGCAGCCTGGTCATCTACCAGCCGTACCGGCCGGTGACCCTCACCAGCCGGGGCGAACAACTCGCCCTGCAGATGGTCCGCCGCCATCGACTGATCGAGACCTTCCTCACCGAGACGCTCGGCTATGCGTGGGACGAGGTGCATGACGAAGCCGAACGCCTCGAACACTCAGTCTCGGACAAGCTCGTGGACCGGATCGACACGCTGCTCGGACGCCCCGAGGCTGACCCACACGGCGACCCGATTCCCGCCGCCGACGGCACCCGGCGACATCCCCCGGACGTACTGAAGCTGAGCGAAGCGCCACCCGGAAGATACCGGGTGGTACGGGTCGCCGACGACGACCCCACTCGCCTCGTGCGGCTGAAGGCGACCGCCCTTCTACCAGGGGCCGTTGTCCAGGTCCGCGACGACGAGCTCCGTACGGTTCTCATCGAACCAGCACCATCCGCAGCCAGGCCACTCAACCTGGATCGGACTGATCTGGTGGCCGTACGAGTAACGCTCACGGAGGACATGTGACGTGGCCGGATGACCTGAAGAATCACTGTCAATCGTCTGGCTCTCACCAAGCCATGCATCCCGCTCAGGAAGCGGTCTCTATCTTGAACCCGGCGGCCCCACCCTTGTCATTCCAGACCCTGACAATCTTGAGCGTGGTGCCGTCGTCACATGTGATCGCCTCCTTGACACCGAACTCGCGGCGCGCAGAGTCTGCCTTGCAGTAGTTCTTCAGCACGTACTGTTCCGCGTCGGACTTGGAATCGAATACTCGACTCGGATCCGGAGAACTGCCGTCGCAACCTGACAGCACCGCCACAGCAATGCAGATTGCGGCGACTGTCGCATTTCGCTTCATACCCATCGGGTTGTAGGAGTCGTCTCCGCGAGCGCATGCCTGCCGTCCCGGGCGACACCCTTGCCGACGTCACGTAACCAGAAGCTCCCGGAACTGCCGTCCAGCGTGCCCCATCGATTCGACAGCTTCCTGAGATCGGCGTGAGACGGGAGATAGATGTAGTCCTGGGTGGTCACCGGACCGAAGTACGCGGCCGATTCGAGAACGGCGACACACAGGTGGTCTCGCAGGCGTCCAGGAAACGTCCCAATCATCGAACCCAGCGTCATCTGGTCCTCGACGTGCCTGAGGGACGTCACCTCGGCCTGCAAGCGCTGCAGTTCGGCGGCCGGCGCCTGACTGCCAGGTGGTTCAGTCGACGCCACGCGTCGGGATCGGCGGCGCCTTCGTGGCTTCGTACCGTGCCTGCAGGTCACGCAATCGGGGATAGGTTTCGGCGTGCTGCTCGATGTAGAAGGCGTATTGCTCGTGGAGTGCTGGGTTGGGTTCGAGCACTTCTTCTTCGTGGAACATGGCAGCCGCAGCTTGAGTGACGGATGGGTAGATGCCTGCCACCGTGGCGGCCATGGCGCAGGTTCCCAGGGACACGGCGTCGCGCACTTTCGGCAGGACGATGCTCAGGCCGGTGACGTCGGCGTGCATCTGCATCCATTCGCGGCTGCGGAGCGCGCCACCGCACGCGACGAGTTTGCTCACGGCGACTCCGTGGGCTTCGAGGTGTTGCAGGTTGTGGGCGATCCCGTAGCAGATGCCTTCCTGCAGCGCGTGGTAGAGGTGGGCTTTGGTGTGGTGTAGGGAGAGGCCGCTGATCACGGCGCGGGCATTGGAGTCTGCGACCGGGTTCCGCATGCCCTGGAAGTGGGGCACGACGATCAGGCCGTCGGAGCCCGCGCGGATGTGCTGGCTTGCCTGGTTGAGCAGGTCGTAGGCGCTGCGGCCGGTCGCCTGAGCCGTGCGGACCTCGTCGACCGCGAAGGTGTCCCGGAACCAACGCAGGGCGGATCCCGAGGACACCAGGGCGGCCTCCACCGTGGCTTCGCCCTGGATCACGGCGTCGGGGTAGGCGCCGACCAGACCGCTTCGTGCGACCGCGACCGACGCCTGGCCGATCAGGGCGTGGGAGGAGCCGGTGATCAAGGCCATGGAACCGGGGGTCAGGACGTTGAGGCCGATCTGGCCGGCGTAGGCGTCGATGCATCCCTCGGCAACCGGGGTGCCGGGTCGTAGACCCAGTTCCCGGGCGATGGAGGTGGCCAGCCTGCCCAGCGGGCTGCCCAGGGACTGCACGCGGTTCGGCAGCTTCTCCAGCACGTCGCCGCACCCGACGTCGGCGAAGAACTCCACCGGGAACCCGCCGGCCCCCTCGTCGTAGTACATCTTGATGGCTGCCGAGTTCTGGTTGGTTCTCAGCACACCGGTCAGCAAATGGCCCACCCAGTCCGGCGCGTCCAGCAACACCGCGGCTCGGCGGTAGACCTCAGGCTCGTTCTCCCTGAGCCAGGCCGCCTTGAAGGGCAGCATCTCGGCCGAGGCAGGCACATTCGCGGAGCGGACGCGGGCGGCGGCCCCGACCCGGTCAGTGCCGGCGCGCATCGACTGGGTGGCAGCCCGAACGTCCATCCACATGATCGCCGGACGAAGCGGACGGAACGAAGGGTCCAGGGTCACCAGCGTGTGCGACGTTGCGGCGTACCCGATGCCGGCGATGTCGTCCGCCCGAACTTCGGCCAACGCCATCGCCTTCCGGGTCGATTCCACCAGCGCTGTTCGCCAGTCGTCAGGGTGCTGTTCGGCCCAGCCCGGGCGCGGGTAGCTCGTCGGGTAGCTGGTAGCCCAGAAGGCCACCTGCACACCATCGGCGGTGAACACCGCAGCCCGGCAACTCTCCGTGCCGAAGTCGATGCCCAGCAGGTACTGAGTTGATCGGAGCGGTTCAGGGTGCTCAGCCATCGACGGTGGCCCTCCTCCGGAGCGGCCCGGCTGCGAAGGCCGACCGCACGCCGGCGACGTCGCGGATGGCTTCGGTGAGGTTTGCCAAGGCACTGCCGGAACCCTGGAGTTCAAGCCGTACTTCCTGCAGGCGCCCGTCTTCGCTGTCCATGGATCCCAGTACTTGCACGTTGGTGACCTTCAGGCCGACCTTCGCGATCGCCTCCATCAACTCCCGCAGCACGCCATGGCCGTCGAGGTAGCGGACCGTGTACACACAGATGGTCGACCGCGCGTGAGGCATGCGGTTCGACAGCGGCCGGATCCCGAACATGACGATCAGATACAGCCCGGTGACGGCCGTAGCGAGCAGGTGGAGTCCCGCGCCGGCGGCCATCCCGATTGCGGCAACGAACCAGATCCCGGCGGCGGTGGTCAGGCCCCGGACCGCGTCCCGGCGGACGAAGATGAGCCCGGCACCGAGGAAGCCGATCCCGGTCACGATCTGTGCCGCGACCCGGGAGCCGTCGGTGCGCGCGAAGTCGTTGGCCACCATGTCCAGGAACCCGTACTTGGAGACCACAGTGAACAAGGCCGACCCCATCCCCACCAAGGTGTAGGTACGCATCCCGGCTGCCTTGGCGTAGAACTCGCGCTCCACACCAATCACCAGTGACAGACCGAACGCCAGCAGGATTCCCCAGATCGGCATCCAGATCTCCGCCACGTCACCTCACCGCGCGGGTTGGACGGGTGGGTGTCTGCGCGGCTCGCGTGGGACTCACGTCACTGGGCTTCCCAGGACTTCACGTGGCGCCAGGGCATGTTTTCCCACCAGTAGCCGCTCCAGTCGGCCCGGAACTCGAACAGGGTGTACCAGCGCGCCAGGAACGAGGACGGCGGCACGATGGGGAGTCCAGCGATGAACTCGCCCACTTCGGGGGTGAGTCGGTTGTCGACGTGCAACTCGAAGCTGGCCAGGCCGAGGTGGGCCGCGAAGGTGTAGTCCTGCACGTTGGGGGCCAGGTAGTCGTTATGGCGGACGTGGATCGGCAGGACGGCCTCCTTGACCGCGCCAGCCAGCAGGCCGAGCTGCTCGTTGGGGCTCTGCCTCTTGGCGTCGAGGTTGATGTTGTACTCGTAGGTGCCCTTGTGGGTGCACTCGACGCCGCTGTTGTAAACCGGGATCGGCGGTACGCCGTAGAAGACTCCGTCGAGGATGTCGATCAGTTCTTCATCGATGACGCCGGAGTTGAGGTTGCCGATCAGGGTCGCGTGCGGGGCGAAGGCTGCTGCGGCGACAAAGCCGTACTGCTGCTTGAGCGCGTAGGTGATCTGGGTGACCGCCCAGCAGGTTTCCGGGTCGGGTCTGAGGAAGATGCCGTAGCGGATCTCGTTCATCTGTCTTGCTTCCTTGTGGTTGTGGGAGGGGGTCTCTATGCGGCGGCTGTCTGCCAGGACGTCACGTGCCTTCCGGTCATGTTCTCCCACCATGCGCCGGCCCAGTCGGCTCGGAACTGGAACAGCGTGTACCAGCGGGCGATGAACCGGCGCGGCGGTTTGATGCGGAGTCCGGCGATGAAGTCGCTCACCTCGTCGCGGAGACGCTCGTCGAGTTGGAGCTCGAAGTTCGCGAGGCTGAGATGGGCCGTGAAGACGTAGTCGCTGAGATTGAGATTGGGTGCCAAGTAGTCGGAGTGAGACGCGTGCACCGGCATCAGTACGTGCTTCAGTGCGGCGGCGAGGCGCTCAAGATTGGCGTTGGGGCCCTGCCCGGATTCGTCACGGTTGATGTCGAAGCGAACGGGACCCTCGGCCGTCCGGACTACGCCGTGGTTGTGGACCGGGAATGGCTGCGTTGCGTCGAACACCGGTGTGAGGAGGTCGACGAGTGCGGCCTTCGGGATGGTCGGGTTGAGGTTGCCGATCAGGGTTGCGTGCGGGGCAAACGCGTCCGCGGACATGAGTCCGAACTGTTGCCGGACGGCACGGGTGATCTGTGCCACCGCCCAGCAGGTTTGGGCGTCAGGCCGGAGGAAGACTCCGTATCGGATGTCAGTCACAGGGATCAGCTTCGTGTCGAGAGCGGGTGCCAGTGCGCTCTGCTGGACGGTGAGTGAGCACCGCCCAGCAGAGCAGTCTGTTGGGCCTACTTGAACTGGTCGAGCACCTTCTGGATGGCTTGCTGACCGTCGGCGACGGCGCTGGGCTTGTTGTCGAAGACGTATCCGCGGACCATGGCCAGCCACGGGCCGTTCGGGTTGTTGATGGCTGCCGCGTACGCCGTCGTGGAGGGCGTGTAGCCGTTCGCCAGTCCCTTGATCGCGGTGACAACGTTCGGGTTCGCGGAGCTGTACTTGTTGTCAGCGAGGTCGACTCGCGACGGGAGGCTGCCGTTCTTGGCGATCACTTCCACCTGCGCTTCGTCGCTGAGGGTCCACTCCAGGAAGTTCCACGCCTGTTCGACGTGCTTGGAGGAGCTGGAGATGGCGGCGACGTCGCCGCCGACGAACCCGGACGTACCCGACCCGTCCGGTGAGGGCAGCGGCACGACGCCCCAGTCGAACTTCGCGGTGGCGAGGCCGGCGAACAGGCCGGTTCCACGGGGAAGGATGCCGATCTTGCCTTCGGTGAACAGGGTGTTCCAGGTGACGCCATCCTCGGCTTCCGCCCCGGGAGCCACGAGGCCGTCGTCCCAGAGCCGCTTGTACAGGTCGAGGGTCGCCTTCATGGCCGGGGTGTCGAAGTTCGCGGCCTTGCCGTCCTCCTTGAAGGGCTGATCGCCGGCGGCGGCGAGGTAGCCGAACATGGTGTAGGCGTTGCAGCCGTGGCAGTTGCCGCCGAAGTAGAAGCCGTAGACGTCGCCGCCGACCTTCTCCCGGACGGCCTTGGCGTCCTGGTAGATCTCCTCGAAGTTGGCCGGTCCCTTGTCGGGGTCCAGCCCAGCCTGCTTGAACAGTGTCTTGTTGTAGAGGATGAGCGAGCTGTCGAGGATGAACGGGGTGCCGTAGATCTTGCCGTTCGCGCTGGCCGCGTTCATGTGGGCCTGGGAGAGGCTCGCGTAGAACGGAAGCTTCTTGACTCGGTCGGTGACGTCGAGGAAGAGGCCCTGCTTGACGTAGTTGGGCGAGTTGACGACGTCGGAGGCGATCAGGTCGGGCAGGTTCCCGGAAGCGGCGGCCGCGGCGACCTTCTGCTGGTAGGCATCGTTGGGCACGATGGTCAGGTTGATGTCGTTGTCGTGGGTTGCGTTGTACTGGTCCACGATCTGCTGGGCCAGGTTGTTGCTGGTGTTTCGGGCCCACATGGTGAGTGTGGCCCCGCTGTCGGGTTTGGTGTTGTCGGCCGATGGCTGAGCACCGGTGTTGCTGCAGGCCGCGAGCACCGCGGCGATGGCGGTGGCGAGCAGCACGGTGCTGGTCCGCCGTAGGTTCTTGCGCCTCATTGTTTGACACTCCTCTTCAGATGGTTTGCGGGGCAAGCAGGTTGGGTTGGTCGCGTGGAGGTTGGTGGTCAGCCTCGGAGTGCTCCGCTGACGAGTCCGGAGACGTAGTAGCGCTGGAGGAGCAGGTAGAGCAGCAGGACGGGGACGATGGCGATCACAACGCCGGCCTGGAGGGCGCCGTAGTCGATCTCTCCGTACTGGCCCTGGCTGAGGTTCACCAGCATGATCGGGAGGGTGTAGTCGGCGCCGTTGTTCAGGAAGATGAGCGGGGCCAAGAACTCGTTCCAGGAGGCGATGAACGCGAACAACGCCACGGTCACGACGCCGGGTGTAACCAGCCGGATGGAGACATATCGCAGGAGGCCCAGAGTGCCGCACCCGTCAACGAGTGCCGCTTCCTCGATCTCCTTGGGGATGGCCTCGAAGCTGTTGCGCATCAGGAACACCCCGAACGGCAGGTGCAACATCACGATGACGAGGGCCAAGCCGAGTGTGGTGTTTCCCAGGTGCAGCCAGCTGATCACGAGGAACAGCGGGATCAGGATGCTGGCGTAGGGCACCATCAGGATCAGCAGCGTGGTGCCGAACAGCAGCGACTTGCCGCGGAACGAGTACCGGGCGAACCCGTAGCCGGCCAACACCGTGATCAGCACGGTGAGGACGACCACGAGCAGCGAAAGGAAGATGCTGTTCCACAGGTAGACGCCCAGCCCTTCACCGTAGGAAGCCAGCTTGGTGTAGTTCTCCAGCGACCACTCCTGTGGGATCCAGGTGGGCGGACTCTGGTTCGCCTCGCTGCTGGACTTGAACGAGTTGAGCGTGGCCCACAGGATCGGGATGAGGAAGATGGCAGCGACCGTCCCGCCGAACAGGTGATATGCGACTCCGCCGACAGCTCTTCTCTTAACTCGGCGTCCGCCGGCGGTGCGTGGGATGGTCACGACTCTTCCTTCCTGCGCAGCACGAACATCTGGATGCCGTTGAGGACCACCAGCGCGGCGAGCAGGACCACCGACAGGGCGGCGGCCTCGCCGAGGCTGTAGTAGCGGAACGCGGTGTTGTAGATCGCCATCACTAACGTGACCGTGCTGTTGTCCGGACCACCCCGGGTGAGTACCTGGAACTGGTCGAAGGCCAGCAGCGAACCGGTCACCGACAGGATCAGGAGCAGCGCCAGGGTCGGCTTGAGGAAGGGCAGAGTGATGTGGCGCAGCCGGTTCCAGGTGTTGGCGCCGTCCATCGTCGCCGCTTCATAGAGCTCGGACGGCACGGACTGGACACCGACCAGGAGCACGATCACCTGGAAGCCGATGAACTTCCACACCACGAGCGTCAGCGTGGTGAACAGCGCCTTGCCTGGGGTGTCCAGGAATCCCCACGGCCCGTCGGTCAGGCCAAGGCTCACCAGCACGTGGTTTGCGATTCCGTTGGTGTTGTTCACCGCGGCGAGCCAGATCAGTGCCGCCGACGCCGTCCCCACGACGTAGGGCAGGAAGAAGGTCGTGCGGTAGAACTTCGCACCGCGACGGGGTGCATTGGCTATCGCCACGAGGACGAAAGAGACTCCGAAGATCAGGATCGTCGTCAGGACTGTGTAGACGAGGGTGAACGTGATCGCGCCCAAGAACAGATCGTTCTGGGTGATCGCCGCATAGTTGTCGAGACCGTTGGGCGAGGGCCTACCCAGCAACGGCCAGTCCTGCACCGACATGAACAGGAGAACGGCCAGCGGCACCAGGAACAAGAAGCCCACCACCAACGCCAACGGCGTGACCAGGGCCTGGCCGGCATACCTGAACCCGGATCGGCCCACATGTCCACCCCGGACAGCTCCAGATGGCGGCGTTCGACGCCGCCGCGGCTTGCGGCCCAGTCGGGCTTCCCCCGAGCCTTCCCGAGCTTTCGGAACAGGGGGTCCGACAGTGCCGAATCCCTGCGCCGACCCGCCGCGCTCGATGGTCATGGTCCGCTCCTCTTGCCCGCATCGTCGACGGGCACGTTCCCGGTTCGTGCCGAACCTAGCAGAACCCCAGGCGGCTCGGCAAGACCTGCCATCGCACCACAATCGGGCTTCCATAAGCACCGAGATCGGTGGTTGGGTAGCCGTTAACCGTCAGTTTGCACTATCGTTGCGTCCGGGAGCGTTCCCGGGAAGTGTTGGAATCAGGTCGAGTCGACACCGTCCCACCCGTACGCCTCGCGGCGGTTCTCCAGCACAGGGTTGCTGGGCCGCTGGACACCCAGGAGGCAGTCCACGACCAGGAAGGGAAGATGGCGTGACGATCACCATCCCCGGCAAGACAGTTGTCTTCGACTACGGCGAGGTCATCTCCGCCATACCGTCCGGAGACGACCGAACCCAGTTGCTGACACTCGCCCGCTGCGACCCTGCCGACCTATGGAACGCCTACTGGCGTCACCGCGACGCCCTCGACCGCGGCCAGGTCACAGTGAAGGAATACTGGCGACACATCGCCAGTGACCTCGAGGCGGACTGGGACGATGCCACACTTCATCAACTGTGGCTCGCCGACTTCCGCGGATGGCTCGCGCTCAACGTGGACACACTCCAGGTACTCATCGACCTCCAGCAAGGCGGCACTCGGATGGCGCTGCTCTCCAACGCCGGCCGGGACTTCGCCTCCTACTACCGGCACGGGATGATCGGTGACTTCTTCGACCAAGTGTTCGTGAGCTGTGAACTCGGCGTACTCAAGCCCGACCAAAAGGCGTTCCTCGCCATGCTCGACGGCTTGGGCGCCGGGCCGGATGACGTGCTGTTCATTGATGACCGCGAGACCAACGTCCGCGGGGCCGAGGACCTGGGCATCCGCAGCCATCTGTACACGAGTCCAGCCCAACTGCGCTCGTTCCTGACCGGGTTCACGACCTCGGCGCCCCCGACAGCCGACCGACCGACGCCTGAGCCGGTTGCCCTATAGTTGCTGCGCGTAGCGCGGGCCCGTAGGCGTAGCCCGAAGACCTGGGAGCCCTAACATGGCGAAGGCCAAGACACCAACCATCGTGGATGTCGCCGCCGAGGCTGGCGTCTCCAAGTCGGCCGTCTCCAGGGCCCTCCTCGGGCAAGGCGAAGTGAGCCCCGCCACCCGCAGACGAATCGAGTCCGCTGCGAAACGACTCGGCTACGTCGCCAACGCGATGGCCCGCGGGCTCGTCAGCTCCCGCACAAAAACGCTGGGACTCATCCTCCGCGACGTCCGCAAGCCCTACTACTCCTACCTACAAGCCGGCGTGCAACACCAGGCCGAGCGACGCGACTACCGCATCGTGACAACGACCAACGCCGGCGAGTTGGAGGTCGACGACGCACTCACCGAGATCAAGAACCTCATCTCCCTACAGGTCGACGGCCTCGTCATCGCCCCGGCCCGCCTGCCAACGGACGAGTTTTCGAACTTCATCTCGCGAGTCCCGATCGTCGTCGCAGGACGCCGAGAAGACACCGTGGGCATCAGCAGTGTGGCCTGCGACGACGCCGAGGGGGGGCGCGAACTCGCGCACCATCTGCTCGGTCTCGGTCACCGCCGTATTTCAGTGGTGCTCGTGGACGACACTTACTCGCTCAGATACGGCACCCGTGGCCACGCGATGATCCAAGCGATCAACGACGCCGGCGCCACCGCAGCCGTGATCAACTCGCCAACCGACCTCGCCTCGGCCGAGATGGTCCGCGCACAACTGGACGGACTCGACGCCTCCGCGATCATGTGCCCCAACGACGCGGCCGCCATCGACGTGCTCGAAGTGCTCCGACTCCACGGAACAACCGCGCTCGATCAGTACTCAGTCACAGGCTACGACGGCTACGGCCCACTCTCGGCGCCCTACCTCGGCCTAACCACATACCGTACCCCACAAGAAGAAGTGGGCCGGACCGCGATCAACCTCCTCGCAGACCGCATCGAAGGCATCACCGACCACGACCGGTTCGTCAGCCTCCGCGGCACCGTCATTCCAGGAAGAACCGCCCGCCCATACCGGGCCCCTTAGGAGTCGGCGAACCTGGTGGGTGTTCGAGTCCACTAACAGAGACTCACTTATCGCTGCCTCAGAGACTCGGTGAGCCCGTCGACCGCGACCACTGTCGGCGCTCCGCTATTCGCCTTGCTGGTGATCCGTGGGCAGGGAGGGAACAGCCGCGACCCCGGCCGCCCAAAACTCGATCGCAGCATAGAGGAGCGTTAGCCCGAACCAAGGCCAGACGACAACGGCTGGCGCTACGAACACTCCGGCGGCGCCCAAGACGAGGAACGCCTCGAACCCAATGAAGAGCAACACCACCAGCCCCCATTGCAGTCTCGGGTCGCTCCATCGCAGTCGTCGTGTGAAGCGCTTGGGCCGTCGGCTGACGTCGTCGGCCGACGCCCTGGCCATGAAGCTTCCACGCACTGCGAACGTCAGCAGGAACACCGGGACGATCTGGGCGAGCAGGGCACAGGTAGTTGGGCTCAGGGTCACGGCAGCACTCTAGGTCGGTCCGTCTCACCCGAGTGAACTTTCGGTCTGTCAACTGCTGCTGGCGTCACCGATGGTCAGTGTCCGTCTGACCAGCAGGTCTTCCGCCGTCCGGTAGAACGCCATGCCGACGCTGAGTGCGGCGTGTGCAAGGCGCGGGTCAGCGGTCATTCGCGCGACTTTCAACTCCGCGGTCGTGCCCGGTAGCTCCTCGACCCGGGAGAAGGCGAGGCCGCGCGTGCTGGAGGGATGGCTAAGCCCGCACCATCTGCCAGATGCTTCGGGCGAACAGGCCGGGGATTCTCATGGCCATCGATGCGTCCTCGATCAGCGGGCCGTAGCCGGGCATCGAGGAGACGACCGTCTCAGGCGAGATTCCGGCCTCTCGGACCAGAATGGCGATGGTCTTCCCCCATCCCATTGCGCTTCTGGCTGCGTTCTGGCGTGCGGTGGCCTTCGCCTTACGGACCGCCGCAGAGTCAGAATCATCGGCACGGCTCATCAACATGCGGAGGTCGCATTCATAGTTTGCCTCTGAGCGCCGAGCGCACAAAGTCCGGGCGATCCGCTCTGTCGATTCGTCCGGACGCGGCAACCACACGGCCTGGACGCTGGGCTCGATGACGGCACGAGTCAGCGGGAACGCCCCATACTGAGGCAGGAAGATTCCCGGTGGCCTCGCACGCAGGAGAAGGTTGAGGGAGCGGGGGGTTGTCGATGGCAACGTCCCGGCAGTAGGTCACCATGTGCGACAACTCGGTCGGAGTGGTGGCGACATCGTCGAGGCCGAGCTGACTGGTCGGCTTGGGCTGCACGCGGTAGTGGCGGCTATGGAGCGGGTCGGATGGCGATGTCTGCGAAGTACGCTCGGGTGCCGGTGTCGACGAAAAGCCCGATGGCGCCGGTAGCGGGTTTTGCGGTGCTGTGCTCGATGGTGAGGACGGGCCGGTCGTTCACCGTGACTGCACAGCGACGACCACGGAGTTCCAGGTGAAGGTGGATCCATGCGTCTGGGGTGATGTCGGCGCCGGCTTCGTAGCGTCCGTCGGGGAAGGTGTCGCGGAGCCGGGCGAATGGCCAGTCGGGGTAGGTGAAGTGCTGGACGGCCCGGCTGTCTCGTGGTGCGCCGGGATTGAGTGGGCGGCCGTTGAGGGGGCGCAGGTAAACGGCCTCGAACCGGTCGAGGGCCTTCGCGATGCGGTAGGCGATGCCAGCGAACGCGCGAGAGTCGGGCAGGCCCTTTCCGTTGAGTCGGCTGCGGAGGTCGACGTCGATGGTGCCGTCGCTGAACGTCACAGGGAGGACGAGGAAGGTCGGCCGGTCGACGAAGTCGATCCCGGGCTGCCCGCCGTCGGCCAGGTCGTTGCCGAGTTCGACGCTGAGCGCTGACCGCCCGTCGATGACCTTGGGGACGGCGGTGACGCCGTGCGGACGTGCACCACTGGGCACCGCATCCAGGGGATGCTCGTAGCCGTTCATGTGGTCTTCCCCGCAGGGGTGAGGACGACGAGTTTCCCGGCTGCCTGTCCGGTCTCCATCCGGGTGTGGGCCTCGCGGAGCTGGTCGATGCCGTAGATCCGATCGATCGGGACGGGCACCCGTCCGGCGGCGACGTCGTCGAGGTAGCCCTGCAGGACATCGGCGGGAAGGTCGGACGCGTCGCCTGAGTAGGCGGTGAGTCGCACCCCGGCGGGCAGGTAGTCGATCGGGTAGAAGTCCTTGACGGTCCACTGTTCGGAGAGCATGCCGGTGAAGCAGACCGTGCCGTGGACGCGGACCGCGCGGAGGGTGTCGGGCAGGGTTGGGGTGCCGACGAGTTCGATGGCTCCGTCCACACCGCCGGGGACGATGCTGCGCACCTGGTCGGCGATCGTGCCGTTGTCGACGAGGACGTGGTCGACGCCGATCTTCTCCAGGGCAGCGATCTTGCTCCGACTGCGGGTGGTGGCGAACACCGTCAGGCCGATGCGTTGGGCGAGGATGGCGGCGGCCATGCCGACAGAGGACGTCCCCCCACGCACGAGCAGACTCTCTCCCGGCTGCGCGTCGAGCCCGACACCGAGCGAGCCGTACGCGGTCTGAAGCATCTCCGGAACGGCGCCGATCACCTGCCACGGCAGATCGGAGGCAAAAGCGACCACCTGCCTGGCCGGGACGCACGTGAACTCGGCGTAGCCGCCGTCGAACGCCCGACCCATCCCGCCCATCATCGCGACCACCTGCTCGCCGACCGCGAACTCCCCACCCGGGGCGGACGCAACCACACCTGCCGCCTCGATCCCGAGGACGCGCGGGAAAGTGACCGCATCCCCGGAGTGGCCGAGCCGGGTCATCAGTTCGGAGCGGTTCAGCCCGAACGCCATCACCCGGATCAACACCTCGCCTGGGCGGGGAACCGGTACGGGAACCGTCTGCAGCTTGAGGTTCTCCACCGATCCCGGGCCGGTCAGCACTACCGCCTGCATCAGGTCTTTCATGCGTGCGCTCATCTCCACTCTCCACAGTCTAGGCCAAATAGCTTCCATGGAATATATCTGTTATGGTCTGGCCGTGAGCACCGAACTTGGCGGTCTGTTCCGTGGCCTGGTTCGCCTGGAGACCGAGCTGTGGAACCGGGTGGATGCCGTCCTGCAGCGGGAGCATCAGCTGTCGCTGGCGTGGCTGGAGTTCCTACATACCATCGACGTGACACCGAACTGTCGGGTGCTGGACATCACCCGCGCGTTGGCGATCACGGTCGGTGGGACGAGCAAGATCGTGGACCGGCTGGAGCGGGCCGGACTGTGCCGGCGCATACCGAACCCGGCCGATGCCCGGTCGAACATGATCGTGCTCACCGACGCCGGTGTCATGCTGCTGGCGGCGGCGAACCTCACCTTCGAGGACGCATTGGCTGATCTGGTCGGTCAGGCAGCGCCGGAGACGGACCTGGCCCGCTTGGGGTCAACGATCCAGATGTTACGTGACCACCTCTATGTATGTGCGCGAGAGAGGAGTTGAACCTCCACGTCCTTTCGGACACACGGACCTGAACCGTGCGCGTCTGCCATTCCGCCACTCGCGCCCGGCTCCCTGAGGAGCCAGCCGCAGAAGGCTAGCACAGGAAGCGCGGCAGCTCCGATTCGGGGCTGGCCAGCATCGAGGGCCATCGTTCGTCGCCGAGAGCCCTTACTCCCGTCGAGAGCCCTTGTCCGGGCGGGGGCCCTGGACGGGAAGGGTGGCTCTCGACGGACGAGCGGCAGTCACCGGAACGGCGCACGAGAGCCGGGGACGACCGTGAACACAGATGCGCAGGCGGCCCGGGGTGAACCTGCGGTCCAGCCTCGGCGCCCATGCGCGGCCGTCGCGTAGGCTGGAGCTTCGGCGCTGGCTACGCTTGAGCGCGCCGGGATCCATGGAGAGGAGGAGCGGATGGGGGTCTTCGACCGCGTCGAGAAGAAGCTCGAGAACGCTGTCAGCGGGGCCTTCGCGCGCGCCTTCAAGGGCGACGTCCAGCCCGTCGAGATCACCGCCCGGCTGCAGCGTGAGCTCGACTCCGAGGCCAAGCTGCTCAGCCGCGACCGCAAGCTCGTCCCCAACGAGTTCCGGATCGCCCTCTCCCAGCACGACTACGACCGGCTGATGCCCTACAGCAAGACCCTCAACGCCGAGATCGCCCCCCAGCTCCGCGACTACGCCGCCGACTCCGGCTACATCTTCAACGGTCCGGTCCAGATCGAGTACACCCTCGACGCCAGCCTCCCGGTGGGCCGGTTCACGGTCACCTCCGCGGCGGTCGCCGGCGTGGACGCCGCCGTCGAGGCCAGTCCCAGCGAGATCCGCTCGGCCAACCTCGTCGTCGAGGTCAACGGCGTCCGCCACCCGCTCACCCCGCCCGGGCTGACCATCGGCCGCGGCACCGACGCCGACCTCCGCATCAACGATCCCAGCGTCTCCCGGCTGCACGCCCGGATCGGCGTCATCGGCACCGGCGACGGCCAGCAGATCACCATCGAGGACCTCGGCTCCACCAACGGCATCACCGTGGACGGGCAGCGCACCCGGCAGGCCACCCTCGCCCGCGGCAGCCGGATCGAGATCGGGTCCACCAGACTGGCGATCATCTCGCCGGTGACCGATGTCTGAGCTGGTCGTCCTCGGCCTCAAGCTGGGGTTCCTCGCGCTGCTGTGGCTGTTCATCCTCTTCACCGGCAACGTCATCCGCACCGACCTGTTCGGACGCAAGGTCAGCCCCGCTGAACTCCACCAGCCCCCGTCCGGGCAGCCCGCCGTCCGCCAGCCCAAACTGTCCCGGCGGGCACTCAAGCAGCTGCCCAACACCCTCACGGTCACCCACGGCCAGCAGGCCGGCGTGCAACTCCCGCTCGGCGAAGGGGTCCTGATCGGCCGCTCCAGCGACTGCCAGCTCCTGCTCGAGGACGACTACGTCTCCACCCGCCACGCCCGGATCAGCCGCACCCCCACCGGCTACCAGGTCGAGGACCTCGGCTCCACCAACGGCACCTTCGTCAACAACCAGCGGATCACCACCGCCACCCCCTTCGGCATCGGCGACACCCTCCGCATCGGGCGCACCCTGATGAGCGTGGAGAAGTAGATGCCACTCGCGCTGCGCTACCTCGCGCACTCGGAGGTCGGCCTGGTCCGCAAGAACAACCAGGACTCGGCCTACATCTCCCCCACCATGCTCGTCGTCGCGGACGGGATGGGCGGCGCCGCGGCCGGTGACCTCGCCTCCGCCGTCGCGGTCCGGGAACTCAAGGCCGCGGACGGCAGCCACACCGGGGACGAGATGCTCGCCGTCCTCGCCGGCGCCATCGACGCCGCGGGCGCGGCCATCAGCGACCTGATCGACGCCGACCCCGCCCTCGACGGCATGGGCAGCACGGTGTGCGGCGTGATGTTCGACGGCACCCGGCTGGCACTGGCCAACATCGGCGACTCCCGCGCCTACCGCTACCGGGACGGACAGCTGGCCCGGCTCACCCGCGACCACTCCTGGGTGCAGTCCCTCGTCGACGAGGGACGGATCACCGAGGCCGAGGCCCTCGAGCATCCGCACCGCTCGCTGATCCTCAAGGTGATCAACGGCCAGCCACACCACCAGCCCGACCTCGAACTGACCGACGTCGCCGTGGGCGACCGGCTGCTGATCTGCTCGGACGGGCTGTGCGGGTTCGTCACCGACGACGTGATCGAGGCCCGGCTGGACGGCGACCGGCCGGCCGTCCTCGACGCCCTGGTCGGACTCGCCCACCACGAGGGCGGCCAGGACAACATCACGATCATCCTCGCCGACATCGTCGAGGGCGAAGCAGAGGGCGCGACCGAGGTGCTCGGCGCGGCCGCGCTGCTCGACCTCGACAACCTGGTCGAGTCCACCGGCCGGCTGCCGACGCTGGGCGAGGAGCCGACCGCCCGTCCCGACCCCGCGGCGGGCGAACTGATCCGCTACTCGCCGCAGGCCCGGCGCCGGGCGTCCACCCGCGTGAAGGTCCTGCTGCTCGTCCTGCTGCCGCTGCTCGCCATCGGCGGCGGGGGCTGGCTGTGGTACTCCTACACCCAGCGGCAGTTCTTCCTCGGCGCGAACGAGGAGTTCCTCGCGATCTTCCAGGGCGTCCCGGAGCCGGTGTTCAACCTGCCGCTGTCGCACGTCGTCCAGACCGACACCAGCACCCGCGTCGCCGACCTGCCGCTGTACTACCAGGAACAGGTGCTCGGCACCCTGCCGGCCGAGTCGTTCGAGGACGCCCAGAGCACCCTGGACACCCTGCGGCTGAAGGCCCAGGCCTGCATCCAGCAGCGCCACGAGCGGGAGAACCCGAAGCCGACTCCCACGCCGACGCCCACTCCGTCCGTCACCGGCAAGAGCGCCAGGCCGACACCCGGCGGGACGGCGTCCGCGACCAGCGCGTCGCCCACTCCGACCTCCACCCCCACCCCGACCGACTCGACCACGCCGCAGCCGTCCACGGAGTGCTGATGAGCGACGTCATCGGCTACCGCAAGCGTCGAGGGGTGGAGGCGTTCATGCTCGCCTTCGCCATCGTCCTCGGCATAGGCGGCTACCTGCTGATCCACCTCAACCAGGACGCGCAATTGCCGCCGGAATGGCCCTGGGCGCTCGCGATCCTGCTGGTCATCGGGACGGTGCTGCACATCGTGATCCGGTGGCGGCTGCCGTACGCCGACCCGCTGATCCTGCCCCTGGTGATGCTGCTGAACGGACTCGGCCTGGCGATGATCCACCGGCTCGACCTGGGCTCGTCCCCACGGATGCACTCGGCCGAACTCCAGCTGATGTGGACGGCGATCGCGGCGACCGCCTGCTGCCTGCTGATCGTGTTCCTGCGCGACTACCGTGTACTACAGCGTTATACGTACACGATGTTCCTCGGCGGCATGGCGCTGCTGATGCTGCCGCTGCTGCCCGGCCTCGGCGTGGAGAAGAACGGCGCCCGGATCTGGATCGCGCTCGGGCCCTACAGCTTCCAGCCGGCCGAGCTGGCGAAGCTCGTGCTCTCGATCGCGTTCGCGTCCTACCTCGTCGAGAAACGGGACGTGCTCGCGCTCGCCGGCGGCCGCTTCCTCGGCATCGAGCTGCCCCGGCCGAGAGACCTCGGGCCGATCCTGCTGATGTGGCTCGCCAGCCTCGCCGTCCTGGTCTTCCAGAAGGACCTGGGCACGTCCCTGCTGTTCTTCGGCCTGTTCGTGATGATGCTCTACGTCGCGACCGAGCGGCCCAGCTGGGCGATCCTCGGCGTGCTGCTGTTCGCCAGCGGCGCCTACCTCGGCTATCTGTTCTTCGGCCACGTGCAGGTGCGGGTGGAGTCCTGGCTGAACCCCTTCGCCAGCTACGACCGCAACTACCAGGTGATCAACGGCCAGTTCGGCATCGCCTGGGGCGGCTCGATCGGCACCGGCTGGGGACTCGGCCGTCCCAACCTCACCCCGCTGGCCAAGACCGACTTCATCGCCGCGGCGATCGGCGAGGAGCTCGGCGTCGCCGGCCTGACCGCCGTGATGCTGATCTACGGGCTGATCGTCGCCCGCGGCCTGCGCGCGTCCCTCGGGTCGCGGGACCCGTTCGGCAAGCTGCTCGCCGCCGGCCTCGCCTTCGTGTTCGCGATCCAGGTCTTTGCCATCCTCGGCGGCGTCACCCGGCTGCTGCCGCTCACCGGCCTGACCACGCCGTTCATGTCCCAGGGCGGCTCGTCCCTGGTCGCGAACTGGGTGACCATCGGACTGCTGCTGCTGATCACGCACCAGGTGCGCAGCCCGGTCGTCGAGGCGCCCGAGCCCGAGCAGTGGCTGGGCGCGGAGACCACCCAGCTGATCCCGGTCGGCACGCCGAGCTCGCCGAACGTGGCGGAAAAGGGGACGGACCCCTTGTCCGCCGGCGTGGTGGAAAAGGGGTCTGTCCCCATTTCCGACCACTCGGACGACGAGCCCACGCAGCACGTGCGGCTGGACGGAGGGACGCCGTGAACCGTCCCATTCGCGCCGTCGCGGTGACCGCCATGGTGATGTTCTTCGCCCTGATGGCGAACCTCAGCTACCTCTACGTCGGCCAGCAGGGCTACCTCAGCGAGCGTCCGGAGAACCGGCGGGTCGCCGACGCGCGCTTCGGCCAGGACCGCGGACCGATCATGGTCGGCAACACCCCGGTGGCCGAGTCGAAGGCCGTCAAGGACCGGTACAAGTTCCAGCGCACGTACTCCTCGGGGAAGCTGTACGCGCCGGTGACGGGCTTCTACTCCTACCTGTACCGCACGTCGGCGCTGGAGGCGTCCTACTCGGCGCAGCTGTCGGGCGTGGACGACTCCCAGTTCCTGCGCCGGCTGATCAACACGCTGTCCGGGGCCACCCAGCGCGGCGGGACCGTCGAGACCACGCTCAGCGCGAAAGCCCAGAAGGCGGCCTGGGACGCGCTGGGCGGACGCAAGGGCGCCGTCGTCGCGATCGACTACAAGACCGGGGCGATCAAGGCGCTCGTCAGCTACCCCAGCTACGACCCCAACGACCTCGCCACCCACGACCTCGCCGAGTCGACGAAGGCATGGACGCGGCTCAACGCCGACCCGGCCAAGCCGATGGCGAACCGGGCCACCCGCGAGATCTATTCCCCCGGCTCCACGTTCAAGCTCGTCGTCGCCGCCGCGGCGCTCGACTCCGGGCTCAGCGCCGACTCGCTGGTCGACGCGACGCCGTTCAAGCTGCCCGGCTCGACCAGGGTCATCACCCAGAGCTGCGGCGGCTCGAAGATCACCCTCACCCAGGCCCTGAAGAACTCCTGCAACCCCGCCTTCGCCCGGCTCGGCGCCAAGCTGGGTGCGGACGCGCTGCGCGCCCAGGCCGAGAAGTTCGGCTTCGGCACGGCCTTCCTCGACGACATCGGGTCGGTGGCCAGCGTCTTCCCCGAGGAGATCGACGCCGCCCAGACCGCGATGAGCGCGATCGGCGAGTTCGAGACCAAGGCGACGCCGCTGCAGATGGCCATGGTGTCGGCCGCGATCGCCAACGGCGGCGTGGTGATGGACCCCTACATCGTCGCCGAGGTGCTCGACGGCGACCTGCGGACGGTCAGCAGGACCCGTCCGCAGCAGCAGTCCGTCGCGCTGGACGAGAGCAACGCGAAGGAACTGCGGCAGATGATGGTCGAGGTCGTGTCCAGCGGCACCGGCTATCGCGCGCAGATCCCCGGCGTGGTGGTCGGCGGCAAGACCGGGACGGCCCGGACGAGCGCCGACCGCAACCCCTACGCCTGGTTCACGGCGTGGGCGGACGACCCGTCCGTCGCGGTGTGCGCGTTCGTCGAGGACGCCGACATCCCGGCGACGGAGATCGCCGGCGGCGCGGTCGCGGCGCCCATCGCCAAGGCAGTGATCGAGGCTCTCCGGTGACGCGCCGCGCGGTCGGGTGGCGGCTTCGGCCACAATGGGGACGTTGTGCCGGGCCGGCATCCTGTGCTCCCGGGTGGAAAGGACATCGCGGATGACTGAAGAACCCAGGCTCCTCGGGGGCCGCTACCAGCTGGGCGCCGTGCTCGGCAGGGGTGGCATGGCCGAGGTGCGCCGGGCTCGCGACCTGCGGCTCGGACGCGACGTCGCGATCAAGCAGCTTCGCGTCGACTTGGCGTCCGACCCGACCTTCCAGGCCCGGTTCCGCCGCGAGGCCCAGGCTGCCGCCGGGCTGAACCATCCCAACATCGTCGCCGTCTACGACACCGGCGAGGAGGCAGACCCGAACTCCGGCGTCCAGGTGCCCTACATCGTGATGGAGCTGGTCGAGGGGCACACGCTGCGCGAGATCCTGCGCACCGGACGGCAGATCGTCCCGGCCAAGGCACTGGAGTTCACCCAGGGCGTGCTGGAGGCGCTGAGCTACAGCCACAAGGCCGGCATCGTGCACCGCGACATCAAGCCGGCCAACGTGATGCTCACCTCGTCCGGCCAGGTGAAGGTGATGGACTTCGGCATCGCGCGGGCGGTCGCCGACACGTCCGCCACGATGACCCAGACGGCAGCGGTGATCGGCACCGCGCAGTACCTGTCGCCCGAGCAGGCCCGCGGCGAGACCGTCGATTCCCGCAGCGACATCTACTCCGCCGGCTGCCTGCTCTACGAGCTGCTGGTCGGCCGTCCGCCGTTCCAGGGCGATTCCCCGGTGAGCGTGGCCTACCAGCACGTCCGCGAGGCGCCGGTCCCGCCCAGCCACCTGGACCCGGAGATCACCCCGGCCATGGACGCGATCACGCTCAAGGCCCTCGCCAAGGACCCGGCGGACCGCTACCAGACGGCGGCGGCGATGCGGGCCGACATCGGCCGGTTGCTCGCCGGCCAGGACGTGATCGCGCGGCCTGCCCCCGTCCCGGTGCCCGCGGCGGTGCCGGCCGCGGCGGCCGAGGCGACCACCGTGCTGGAGGCGACGAACGAGCACACCGCTGCCCGGGCGCTCGAGTCCGCCGAGCCGAAGCGGCGCTGGGGGCTGACGGCCTTCCTCGTCGCGCTGATCCTGCTGGCGGCCGGGATCGGGGTCTACTTCCTGGTCAACGCCAACCGTGCCGAGATGGTCGACGTCCCCAAGGTGGTCGACCGGCTGTACGAGGAGGCCGAGGCGACCCTCCTCCAGGCCAAGCTGCAGCCGCGGAAGGTCGAGGTGAACGGCCCCGCCGACACCTCGGTGGGCCGGGTGACCGAGCAGGATCCGGAGCCGGACGCGAGGGTCCCGATCGGCACGGAGGTCACGGTCACCGTCAACATCGGCCCGCAGATGGGGATCATCCCCGAGGTCGTGAACCTGGACGTCGACGACGCCAAGAAACAGCTGCGCGAGCTCAACTTCACCAACGTGGCCGTCGAGGCCGCGGCGAGCGAGCCCGACACGGCGAGGGCGAACGAGGTGCTCAGCGTCAGTCCCGCCGCGGGCGAGAGGGTGACCCTGGACACCAAGATCACGCTCTTCTACGCGTCCGGCATGAGCAAGGTGCCGCGCGTCGTGACCTTCCCCGAGGCGGACGCGATCGCCGCGCTGAAGGCCGCCGGCTTCACCAAGGTGGAGACCAAGCAGGAGGAGTCGACCCAGACGCCCGGCACCGTGATCCGGCAGGACCCGGCCCCCTTCACCACGAAGAAGCGGACGACCACGATCACCCTCTACATCGCCGTCGCCCCGCCGCCCGAGACCCCGAGCGCCACGCCCACGCCCACGGAGTCCGAGACCCCGTAGGCCGGACGCGCCGCCTTCGTGACGCGATCACGGGGATCCCGGCGTCCGCCGGGATGACGGTTCGGAGGCGGAGGACCGCCCGAGGAGGCCCCTACCGGTCCCTGAGGAGCCGCCCGAGGAACGAGGGCGGCGTCACGAAGGGCCACCCCACCCCCGCGAAGGTGGGAGGAGTTGCACCCTCGACGTGATGTTCAGCGGCGGGCCGGGCGCGGCTTGCGCATCGACAGCGCAGATCGTCCCAGGGTCTCAGCAAAGCAGCCCTTCGTGACGCGACCACGGCTCGTTCCTCGCCGCGGTCGCTCCTCAGGGACCGGTCCGCGCGCTCAGCCACGGACGGCCATCAGCGGTGTGAGCCCGGCGGCACGGCGCGGGGCGCCGACGTCCCCGCAGGCGACGAGCCAGTTGGCCAGCATCTGGTAGCCGCCCTCGGTGAGCACCGACTCCGGGTGGAACTGGACGCTCTCGATCGGCAGCGTGCGGTGCCGCAGCGCCATGATCACGCCGGAGTCGGTGGTCGCGCTCACCTCCAGCTCGTCGGGCACGGTCGCCGGATCGAGGGCCAGGGAGTGGTACCTGGTGGCGGTGATCGGGTTCGGCAGGCCGGCGAACACGCCCCGTCCGTCGTGGCGGACGAGCGAGGTCTTGCCGTGCAGCAGTTCGGGAGCGCGGCCGACGACACCGCCGAACGCGACCGAGATCGACTGCAGCCCGAGGCAGACCCCGAAGATCGGCAGGTCGCCGCCGTGCTCGCGCACCACGTCGATGCAGACGCCGGCGTCCTCGGGGGTTCCCGGGCCGGGCGAGAGCAGGACGCCGTCGAAGCCGTCCGTCCAGCCGGCTTCGGCGAAACGTGGGTCGTCGTTGCGCCACACCTCGACCTCGGCACCGATCTGCGCCAGGTACTGGACGAGGTTGTAGACGAACGAGTCGTAGTTGTCGACCACCAGGATCCGCGCCATGTGGTCCATTCTCCCCGATGCGCCCGCTCAGCCGCCTCACGGGGTTGTCCGTTATCCTGTGGTGGTTCAGCCAGCTAGTAGGAGTCTCCTGTGCCCGAGTCGAAGGTCCGCAAGGCCGCTGCCGAGAAGAAGAAGCAGTCCGACCAGGCGCAGCTCGCCGAGAAGCGCGGCACGCGCGAGCGCACCGTGGCCGCGCCGGGCAGCCGCCAGTGGGTGCCGCCGACGTTCATCACCGTCGGCCTGGTGGGCGTGCTGTGGCTGGTCGTCTACTACATCACCGCGTCCGTCGGTGTCACCGTCCCGTTCCTGACCGACCTGGGCGGCTGGAACGTCCTGATCGGCATGGGCCTGATGGCCGGAGCCTTCGGCGTGGCCACCCTCTGGAAGTAGCCCCGCGCCGAGGCGCTCGTCCGACACACCGGGGACAGGTCCCATTCCGGTTCAGGTGAACCGGGAACGGGACCTGTCCCCGGTGGTTCAGGACTGGGGCTTCAGCAGCGGGAACAGGATCGTCTCGCGGATGCCGTGGCCGGTGAGCAGCATCATCAGCCGGTCGAGGCCGAGGCCCATGCCGCCCATCGGCGGGGCGCCGAACTCCAGGGCGGCCAGGAAGTCCTCGTCGAGCTGCATCGCCTCCGGGTCGCCGGCGGCGGCCTTCAACGACTGGGCCACCAGCCGCTCACGCTGGATCACCGGGTCGATCAGCTCGGAGAAGCCGGTGGCCCGCTCCACGCCGCCGATGATCAGGTCCCAGGCCTCGATCACGTCCGGATTGCTGCGGTGCTGCCGGGCGAGCGGCTGGGCGATCGGCGGGTAGTCACAGACGAACGTCGGCTGCAGCAGGCCGGGCTCGACCAGTTCGCCGAACAGCTCCATCACCAGCTTCTGCGCCGGCCAGGCCGGGTCGTGCTCGACGCCGCGGGCCGCGGCGATGCCGCGCAGCACGGACGCCTCCGTCGCCGGGGTGATCTCCTCGCCCACGCTCTCCGAGAGCGTGGGGTAGACCGGCTTCCACTCCCAGTCCCCGCCGAGGTCGATCTGCCCGGACGGGGTGTCGATCACCCGGGTGCCCAGCGCCGCGTCCGCTGCGTTCACGACGATCCGCCTGGTCAGGTCGGCGATCGTGGCCTGGTCGCCCCAGGCCTGGTACGCCTCGAGCATGGTGAACTCGGCCGAGTGGGAGGAGTCGATGCCCTCGTTGCGGAAGATGCGGCCGATCTCGTAGACCCGGTCGGCGCCGCCCACCATCGCGCGCTTGAGGAAAAGCTCCAAGGCGATCCGCAGGGTCATGTCGATGTCGAACGCGTTCAGGTGGGTCTGGAACGGACGCGCGGCCGCGCCGCCGTGGACCAGCTGCAGCACCGGCGTCTCGATCTCGAGGTAGCCCTCCTCATGCAGCGTCTCGCGGATGCTGCGGGTCACCAGCGCCCGCGTCCGCACCATGTCGCGGGCCTCGGGACGGGCGACCAGGTCGGCGTAGCGCTGGCGGACGCGGGTCTCCTCGCCCAGCTCCTTGTGCAGCGTGGGCAGCGGACGCAGCGCCTTGCTGGCCAGCGTCCACCCGGTGGCGAGCACGCTCAGCTCACCCCGCTTCGACGAGATCACCCGTCCGGTCACCGACACGAAGTCACCCAGGTCGACGTCGGCCTTCCAGGCGTCGAGGCGCTCCTGCCCGACCTCGGCGAGCGACAGCATCACCTGCAGCCGGGCGCCGGTGTCGGTCTGGGTGAAGCCGTCCTGCAGCGTGGCGAAGCACAGCTTCCCGGTGTTCCGGACGAACACCACGCGACCGGCCACGCTGACCATCTCCGTGGTCTCCTCGCCGGCGGCCAGGTGCCCCCAGCGGGCGTGCACCTGCGCGGCGCTGTGCGTGCGCGGGACGGTGATCGGGTACGGCGCCGTCCCCTCGTCCAGCAGCCGGGCACGCTTGTCGTGCCGCACCTGCTCCTGCTCGGAGAGGGACGGGTTGGCGGCAGTCGGCTCGGTCACCGGATTAGGGTACCGATTCGGCCGCGAGACCCTGTGCACGGCAACCGGGCCAGCCCTTCCCTTCGCCCTGTAGCCCACTTGCCCCAAGTGGGTAGACTGGGTTGCATGACCATTCTCACCTCGGATGCGCGCGGACGGATCACCCTCGGCCCGAAGAACCAGACCTTTGCGGTCACCGAGCTCGGGGACGGGTCGCTGCTGCTCGAGCCGGCCGTCGTCCTGACCCGGGCTGACCTCGCGTTCGCCACCGACGAGGAGTTGCGGGTCCAGGTCGCGGCATCCCTGGCCGATCCTCAAGGGGGCGTGACCTACCGCCGGCGTTCGCAGCGGCGTACGCGTGCGTGAGGTACGGCTCGCTCCCGAGGCTGACGCTGTCCTGAACCGGCTCTGGTCGGACGGCCACGCGAGTCTGGTGGAGAGACTCGAGGACGCGATCGATCTCATCGCCGAAGGCGACCGTCTCGCGCGACAGCACAGGCTCACGTCGTCCGAGCTCCCGGAAGGGCTGTGGCTGATCGTGGTGCGGCACCAGGGCCAGACCCGGGTGATCGTCTGGGGCGAGACGACGGCCGGTGCGGCGAAGGTTCACGCGGTCTCGCGGGCCGCCGTGTTCTGAGCGGGTGGTTTCGACGGGCTCAACCAGCGGTGGGGTTGCCAGCGGTGATGGGGAGGTGCCTGGCCCACCAGGCCAGGATGTGCTCGAAGCGGGACCTGCGGTGGTGCGGGGTGCCGGAACGGGACAACTCGTGGTCCTCGCCGGGGAAGACCAGCAGTTGCGCGTCCACGCCGCGCAGGCGTAGTTCGGTGTAGTACCGCTTCGCCGTGGCCAAGGGGCAGCGCAGGTCCAGTTCGGAGTGGATCACCAGGGTCGGGGTCCGCACTCGATCGACCAGGTGCAGGGGCGACTGTGCGTCCATCCGCTCCAGGTCGCCGTGGACGGCCGCCGGGAAGTACCAGCCGATGTCGGACGCGCCGACGAAGGACCGCGGGTCGAGGTAGCCCCGTTCCACGATCGCCGCGGCGAACCGCGGATCGTGGGCGGTCAGCCAGGCGGCGAGGAAACCGCCGTACGACCCGCCCATCACCCCGAACCGGTCCGTCGCCAGTCCGGGCACCTCGGCCACGGCGTGGTCGAGGAAGGCGAGGACGTCCACCGCGTCCCGGCCCCCGAATGCGCCGAGGATCGCCCCGGCATGGGCCTGGCCATAGCTGGCCGAACCGCGGGGGTTGCAGATGACCACCGCGTAGCCGGCCCGCGCGTAGACCTGGGCCTCGTCGAAGAACGCCGCACCGTACGCGGCGAACGGTCCGCCGTGGATCACCAGCAGCACCGGGTGCGGTCCCTCGCCCTCCGGGCGCACCACCCAGCCGTGGACGGGGTAGCCGTCAGGGGCCGTGGCGGTGAGTTCGAGGGGGACGAGCGGGGCGTCGGCCTGCTGGAGGGCTGCGGCGAAGCGGGTGAGCGGGAGGGGGGTCTCGACAAGCTCGACCAGCGGTTCCCGGCCGACCAGCGATTCCCCGGCGACCAGCGATTCCCCGGCGACCAGCGGCCGGGGGGCGAGCAGCACCACCTCGCCGGGACTGTCCGGAAGCGCGCACACCGCGACCCGAGTGCCGGCGGACGCGGCGACCGCCTGCACCGAGCCCGGTGCCCCGAAGCGCTGCACGGCGCCCGTCGCGTCGAGCCGGAAAGGGACGCCGCTACCGCGGACGAGGTCGATCCCGAGCACGCCGTCGCCGTCGGCGACCAGGCCCGACGCGTGCACGGACTCCGCGTCCGTCAGCCTTCGGACGGGGCCGCCGGTCCGGGGGACGACGAACACACCGGGGTTGTGGCCGAAGAACTGCCGGCCGTCCTCGCCGGTGTGGGTGCCGATGAAGTAGACGCTGTCACCGGCCACCACCAGCGAGTCCCAGGCACTGTCACCGGCCGCCGAGTCGGTGAGCCGGACGGGCTCGCCGCCGTCCGTGTCGAACCGGTAGATGTCCTGGCGCAGGTCCGTGTCCGCGCCGTCGTGCAGGTCCGCCACGACCAGCAGGTGGTCCCCGTCCCAGGTGGGGTACCGGTGGTCGGCGTCACCGGTGGTGACCCGACGCGCCTCCGGCACCGCCCGGAACGACCCGTCCGCCGCGGCCGCCCGGCCGACGGGCTTCACCGGCGGCTCACCGCGCGGATCGGGCACGTCGAGTACGAACACGTGGTACCGGCGGTCGACGATGTAGCCGGTGCCGTTCGCCTGGAACTGGAGCGTGGAGATCAGCCGGGGATCCTCCGAGTACGGGCAGACGCCGTCCAGCGTCCCGTACCGGCCCTCCTCGGGCACCCGGGCCGCGAACGCGAGCCGCGTCCCGTCGGGGTGGAAGGCGAACTCCGCCACGCCGAGCTTCGCGTCCGTGACCACCATCGGCTCGCCACCCTCGGCCGGCATGATCGCCAGCTGGGGCGGCTCACCGGGCGCCGCACGCAGGAAACCGAGCAGCCGCCCGTCCGGGCTGAACCGCGGGGCGGTGTCCCGGAAACCGCGGGTGATCCGCCGGGGCTCGCCGCCGTCGAGCGGCACGCGCCACAGCTGGCCGACGTACGCGTCCGCGTCGAAGTCCGGCCTGGTCGCAGCCACCACGGCGTGGCTCCGGTCGGGGTGGACGGTCGGGGCGGACGGCGAGATGAGGAGGGGTAGGTATTCGACTCGCACGAGGGGCAGCCTAACCACACCTGATGAATTGGGACGCCCCGGACGGAAACAACGATTGTCCGGGCTTTCCGATCCGATCGGAGAATTGCCCGATCGCAGTTGATGAGTGAGTGCTCACTCATTACACTGACCCGGTGAGCAGAGCCACTCCCCTTTCGCCGGACGAGCGCCGGCGGGCGATCGTCGAGGCCACCCTGCCGCTGCTGCTGGACCGGGGACCGGAGATCAGCACGCGGGAGATCGCGCAGGCCGCCTGCGTCGCCGAGGGCACCATCTTCCGCGTCTTCGAGACCAAGCACGACCTCATCCACGCCACCATCCATGCCGCGCTGGAGCCCGACGCGGCCCTCGCCGTCCTCGATGCCCTGCCCGAGGGCCAGCCGCTCACCGAGCGGGTCGCAGCGATCCTCGACGTGCTCCGCGGCGAGATCCGCCGGACCCGCTCGATCTTCATGCACCTCGCCCAGAGCTCCGGCAGGCTGCATCCACCACCCCCGCCCGCCGCCGCCGGCAAACCGTGGGTCGCGGGCCAGGCCCCCGAGGGACGGCAGCGACTCGTCGAGGCCGTCACCGTCGCCCTCCGGGCGTACACTGACGACCTTGCCGTGCCGACCGACTTCGCGGCCCAGGTGCTGACCGCCCTCTCGTTCGCCACCAGCTTCCCGCTCACCGAGGACAACCCCCTCGCAGAATCCAGCCAGCTCGCGCTGGTCGTCCTGCATGGCATCGCCAAAGGAGAATCATGATCCGTCTGTTGGCGCGATACCTGCGCCCATATGTGCCACAGCTGGTCGCTGTGGTGGTGCTGCAACTGGCCCAGTCGGTCGCGGCGCTCTTCCTGCCCACCCTGAACGCCGCGATCATCGACCAGGGCGTCGCCACCGGTGACACCGGCTACATCTGGCGCACCGGCGCGGTGATGCTGGCGGTGTCGCTGCTGCAGATCGCCGGGCAGGTCGGCGCGACCTGGTTCGGCGCGCGGGCCTCCATGGCATTCGGACGCGACCTGCGCCAGGCCATCTTCGACCGGGCGCTGACCTTCTCCTCCAGGGAGGTCAACCAGTTCGGCGCACCCAGCCTGATCACCCGCAACACCAACGACGTCCAGCAGCTGCAGATGCTGGTGCTGATGACCGCGATCATGATCGTCAGCGCCCCGCTGATGATGATCGGCGGCGTGTTCATGGCCCTGCGCGAGGACGTCGGCCTGAGCTGGCTGATCCTGGTCGCGGTGATCGTGCTCGGCTCGATCATCGGCGTGCTGGTCGTGCAGATGACGCCGCTGTTCAAGTCCATGCAGACCCGGATCGACACGCTCAACCGGGTGCTGCGCGAGCAGATCTCCGGCCTGCGCGTGATCCGCGCCTTCGTCCGCGAGCCCACCGAGGCCGTCCGCTTCGACCGCGCCAACCACGACCTCGCCGACACCGCCACCCGGGTGGGCCGGCGGATGATGACGATGTTCCCGGCGGTGTTCTTCGTGATGAACGCCTCCAGCGTCGCGGTGATCTGGTTCGGCGGCTTCCGGATCGCCGAGGGCCACCTGCAGGTCGGGCAGCTCACCGCCTACCTCGCCTACCTCTCGCAGATCCTGATGAGCGTGATGATGTCGACGATGATGCTGATGATCGCCCCGCGCGCGGCGGTCTCGGCCGAGCGGATCAACGCCGTGCTGGACACGTCCTCGTCGGTCGTGCCGCCGGAGCTGCCGGTGGCGACGGTCAGCCGCCACGGCGAGGTGGCCTTCGAGGCCGTCAGCTTCGCCTACCCGGGTGCCGAGGTGCCCGTGCTGGCCGACATCAGCTTCCACGTCCGTCCCGGTGAGACCACGGCGATCATCGGCTCCACCGGCGCGGGCAAGACCACGCTGGTCAACCTGGTCCCGCGGCTGTTCGACGCCACCGCGGGGCGCGTCCTGGTGGACGGGGTGGACGTCCGCGACCTGGATCCTGACCTGCTCTGGAGCCGGATCGGACTCGTCCCGCAGCGTCCGTACCTGTTCAGCGGGACGGTCGCGTCCAACCTGCGGCTCGGCAACCCCGACGCGACGGACGACGAGCTGTGGCACGCCCTCGAGGTCGCCCAGGCCAGGGACTTCGTCGAGCGGATGCCCGACGGCCTGGACTCGCCGATCAGCCAGGGCGGCACCAACGTCTCCGGCGGCCAGCGGCAACGGCTGGCGATCGCCCGGGCCCTGGTCCGGCGTCCGGAGATCTACGTCTTCGACGACTCGTTCTCCGCGCTCGACGTGAGCACGGACGCCGCGCTGCGCGCGGCCCTGGCGGACGAGACCGGGGACGCGGCCGTCGTCGTCGTCGCCCAACGGGTCTCGACGATCCGCAGCGCCGAGCAGATCGTCGTCCTCGACGACGGCCGGATCGTCGGCATCGGCACCCATGAGGAACTGCTGGAGACCTGCCCGACCTACGCCGAGATCGTGGAGAGCCAGTTCAAGTCGGAGGAGGTGGCAGCGTGAGCACCAACGAGCGAGTGGCGGAGACTGTCGAGACCGGGGTTTCGGCAGGCCCGACGAGCGGTGCGGGACCCTCCGGCGGCGCCCCCATCAAGGCGAACGAGCGGCCCAAGTACGGTCCGCAGCGCGGCGGCGGTGGCGGCCCGATGGGTCACGGGACCGGCACCGGCGAGAAGGCGGTGGCGTTCGTCCCGTCCATGAAGCGGCTGCTCGCGCACCTGCGTCCCGAATTGCCGCAGATCGTGGCCGTGATCGTGATGATCGTCGTCGCCACGGTGATGAACTCGGTCGGTCCGGTGATCCTGGGCGAGGCGACCAACCTCATCTTCGACGCCCAGGTGGTCAACCACGTCCCAATCGACTTCGACGCGGTCGGCCGGGTGCTGCTGGTGGCGCTGGCCGCCTACGTGGTGTTCTTCCTGCTGTCGTGGCTGGCCGGCTTCATCATCAACGCGGTCGTGCAGCGGTCGGTGTACCGGATGCGCCAGCAGGTGAGCGAGAAGATCACCCGGCTGCCGCTGAAGTACTTCGACTCCCAGCCGCGCGGCGAGCTGCTCAGCCGGGTGACCAACGACGTCGACAACATCTCGCAGACGCTGCAGCAGACGCTGTCGCAGATCCTCACCAACCTGTTCACCCTGATCGGGGTGGTGGCGATGATGTTCTACGTCTCCTGGGTGCTGGCGCTGGTCGCGCTGGTCAGCATCCCGGTGGCGATGTGGGTGACGATGCTGATCGGCAAGCGGTCGCAGAAGCTGTTCGCGAAGACCTGGAAGTCGACCGGCG
>DAINOM010000004.1:0-60154 GCA_036735445.1 Propionicimonas sp. | reverse complement strand
CGTCTGGGAATCCGTCCAGGCCAACATGCGCACCTACCTGCTGCTGAAGGAGCGGGCGAAGGCCTTCCGCGCCGATCCCGAGGTGCAGCAGGCACTGGCCGACGCCAGGGTGTTCGAGCTCTCGGCGCCGACCCTGGGCGACGGCGAGGGCTACGCCGAGCTGCTGGCCGACCGGTCCGCGTTCGAGGACTTCGACGCCGCGGCCTACTACAACGGCCACGGCTTCGGCTTCGTCCGGCTGCAGCAGCTGGCCACCGAGCACCTCCTCGGCGCCCGCTGACCCGCGTCCCGTCCATTTCCCCCACCACCACCGAGTTGTCAGAATCTCAACCGCCTATGGCCGGCTGAGATTCTGACAACTCGGAGAAGAGAGAGGCTGAGGTGAGTTCGATGGGCAGGGTGATCGGGGTCGACTCCTCGACCCAGAGCTGCAAGGTCGTCGTCCGCGACGCGGGGACGGGTGAACTGCTCGCCACCGGACGGGCGTCCCACCCGGCCGGCACCGAGGTCGACCCGCAGCACTGGTGGACGGCCCTGCAGACGGCCCTCGCCGAGGCCGGCGGGCTCGCCGGTGTCGCCGCGGTCAGCATCGCCGGCCAGCAGCACGGCATGGTCGCCCTCGACGCCGACGGCCGGGTGATCCGTCCCGCGCTGCTGTGGAACGACACGCGCTCGGCCGGGGCGGCCGCCGACCTCGTGGCGGAGGTCGGCGCGGACGCCTACGCGGCCCGCACCGGCGTCGTCCCGGTGGCGTCGTTCACCGCGACCAAGCTGCGCTGGCTGCGCGACCACGAGCCCGGCAACGCCGCCCGGGTGGCCGCGGTGTGCCTGCCGCACGACTGGCTGACCTGGCGGCTGCGGGGCTACGGCCCGGCCGGCGAAGCAGAGCTCGGCCCGGTGCTGGACGAACTGGTCACCGACCGGTCGGACGCGTCCGGCACCGCCTACTGGTCCCCCGCGACCGGCGACTACGACCGCGAACTGCTGGAGCTGGCGCTCGGCCACGACGCGGTCCTGCCGCGGGTACTCGGCCCGACCGAGAGCGCCGGGGGACCGGGCTTCCTGGTCGGGCCGGGCGCCGGCGACAACGCCGCGGCCGCGCTCGGGCTGGACGCCCGTCCCGGCGACGTGGTGGTGTCACTGGGCACGTCCGGGACGGTGTTCGCCGCCACCACCCGTCCGGTCGCCGACCCGACCGGCATCGTCGCGGCCTTCGCCGACGCCACCGGCGGCTTTCTGCCCCTCGTCTGCACGCTCAACGCGGCCCGCGTGCTGGACGCCGTCGCCGGCCTGCTCGGCGTCGACCACGCCGAACTCGCCCGGCTCGCCCTCGAGGCCGCACCGGGCGCGGGGGGCGCCGTCCTGGTGCCCTGGTTCGAGGGTGAACGCACTCCCAACCTCCCGGACGCCACCGCCACCCTCGCCGGCCTCACCCTCGAGAACACCACCCGGCCGGCGATCGCCCGCGCGGCGGTCGAAGGCATGCTCTGCGGGCTCGCCGCCGGACTGGCCGCGGTCAGGGGGCTCGGGGTCGAGGTGACGCGCGTCCTGCTGATCGGCGGTGCGGCCGCGAACCCGGCCGTCCAGACCATCGCCGGGCAGGTGTTCGACGTCGCCGTGCACGTGCCCAGCCCCGGCGAGTACGTCGCGGACGGGGCCGCCCGCCAGGCCGCCTGGGCGCTCGGCGGCCGACGGCCCGAGTGGCCGGTGGCGATCGCCGCCATGCCCGTCCCGGACCACCGTCCGGAGATCTCGGCGCAGTACGGCCGGGAGGCGGCGAAGCACGGGGACGGTTCCTGAACGATGGGGACGGTTCCTGACTCGGTTCAGCTGAACCGGGTCAGGAACCGTCCCCATCGTTCAGGTGGCTGGCCGCGCGCCCCGAAACCCGGTTGACTTGGGGTGTCGGGGACAACTGGCGAACAGGGACGCACGCATGGCCGAGCAGGAGAACACCACGGAACGCGTGGGCGTCCTCGCTCCGTTCCAGCGACGGGCCTTCCGCTGGCTGTGGGTGGGCGTCGTGCTGACCAGCATCGGCGCGTGGGCGCAGACCGTCGGCGCGCAGTGGCTGTTCATCAACGACCCGAACGCCGCGACGATCGTCTCGCTCGTGCAGACCGCCGCGACGCTGCCGATGGTACTGTTCTCCCTTGCCGCGGGCGTGCTGTCGGACGCGTTCGACCGCCGCCGGCTGCTGCTGTGGGTGCAGCTGTACTTCCTCGTCGTCGCCGGGCTGCTCGCCGCGCTGACCGCGATCGGCCGGATGCCGCCGCTGCTGCTGCTCGCCTTCACCTTCGCGATCGGGCTGGGGAATGCGGTGATGGTCTCCACCTGGCAGCCGCTGATCACCGAACTGGTGCCGCGCTCCCAGCTGGCCGCGGCGATCCGGCTGGACATGGTCAGCGTGAACGTCGCCCGGGCCATCGGCCCCGCGATCGCCGGTCTGGTGATCGCCGCATGGGGCGTGCCGCCGGTGTTCGCGATCAACGCCGCCCTGACCCTGTTCCTGATCGTCGCGCTGATCGGCTGGCGGCGTCCGGCGCCCGCGACCGCGGTGGCGAGGGAGCGCTTCCTGCCGGCGCTGCGGACGGGCGGACGGTACGTCCGGCACGAACCGGTGGTGCGGCTGATCCTGGTGCGGCTGGCCATCTTCGTCGCCCCGGCGACGGCCATGTGGGCGCTGCTGCCGCTGATCGCCAACCGGCAACTGGGTCTCGGCGCGGACGGCTACGGCGTCCTCTTCGGTGCCCTCGGCGTGGGTGCGATCGCGGCCGCGTTCACCGTGGGCCGGCTCAGCAAGGCGCTGTCGGCCAACAAGACCCTCAGCGTGATGGGCGTGGTCTACGGCATCGCGTTCGCACTGACCATGGTGGTACCCGGCCTGCTGCCGGCCATCCCGCTGCTGGTGCTGCTCGGCTACGGGTGGACGGCGACCGCGGCCACCCTGAACGCCGAGCTGCAGCTGTTCCTGCCCGGCTGGGTGCGGGCGCGGGCCGTCGCGGTGTACATGATGACCTTCACCGGTGCGCAGGCGCTGGCGTCCCCGGTCTGGGGCCTGATCGCCCAGCACGTGAGCCTCGCGGCTGCGGTGTGGATCGCGTCCGGGCTGGTCGTGGTCGGCGGGCTGGCCGGGTTCGCCTGGCACTTCCCGGAGAGCGAGCACCTCGATCGGGCGCCGGTGTCGTACTGGGGCGAGGCCCAGGTGCTGTTCGAGCCCGACCCGGACGCCGGACCCGTCCAGGTGCAGGTGCAGTACGTCGTCCCGCCGGAGAGCTACGCCGACTGGCGCGAGGCGATGGAGGGGATGCGCCGCTCCCGGCTGCGCAGCGGAGCCAGCCGCTGGGAGGTGTACCGCGTCGGCGAGCAGGTGGACACCTACCTCGAGGTGTTCACCGTCCCGTCGTGGGCCGAGCACCTGCACCAGCACCAGACCCGCCTGACCGCCGAGGACCAGGACATCGAGGAGCACGCCTTCTCGTTCATCACCGGTCCGCCCCGGACCGTCCACCTGCTGCCGGCCGAGCCGCCGCCCGACCCGAGCGAGTGACCCCCATCGCCGACCTGTCAGAATCTCTGCCGGCTCTGGGCGGCTGAGCTTCTGACAACTCGGCGGGACGGGTCGGGGTCAGGCCCGCCAGAAGCCCGAGAAGGTGATCCGGGACGTGGGCAGGCCGGCCTTCTTCAGCGCGCGCCGACCGCCGGTGGCGAGGCCGGACTCGCCCACGACGAAGGCGTAGCCGTCCGGATGGGGGCTGACCTCCTGCAGCGCGGCGAGGGCCAGCTGGCCGGGGGTGTGGCCGTTCGTCCGCGGCAGCCAGCACACGTCGACGCCCGCGGGCGCGGCCAGCTCGGTGACATCCCCGGCATCGGGCACCTCGAGGAAGGCGGTGCCGGTCGCCGACTCGGGCAGGTGGCGGAGGATGCCGCGCAGCCCGGGCAGGCCGGTCTCGTCCGCGGCCAGGCAGAACTCGGACGCGTCCTCGGGCGGGTCGAACATCGCGCCCTGGTCGAGGAAGCCCACCGGGCTGCCCGGGACGGCACCCACGGCCCAGGTCGCCACGGCCCCGCCGAGTTCGTCGCCGTGCCAGTGCAGCACCACGTCGATGTCGAGTTCGGACGCCTCGCCGTCCGGACGGAAGTCGGCCACCGTGTAGTTGCTGCAGTGCGGCCGCTCGCCGGCCGGGATCATCAGGTACGACCGCCACCAGGACCGGCCCTTGACCTTCGGCAGCCGCAGCGGCGCGCCGGGGGCCTGCGGCAGGAACAGCCGGAACCAGTGGTCGCGGCCCAGCCACTCGAACGCCGCCAGTTCACCTCCGGTGATCGTCACCCGCTGGAACGACGGGGAGACCCGCTCGGTGCGGGCGACGGTCGCGGTGAACAGCCGCGGTTCGGTGGGCATGAGGCGCGGGTAGCGGGCCATGATGTGGTCCTTATCTATTTAGGTTAGGCTCACCTTACCTAATTGGGTTAGGCTTGCGCCCATGTCCGTGGCGCCCGCAATCCCCCTTGTCCGCCCGCGGAACATCAGTGTCTTCGGCGCCCTCGTCGTCGCCGTCCTGGTCGTGATGACCGCCAGCCTCTTCCTCGGCAGCAACCCGATCGCCCCGTCCACCGTGCTGCGCGCCCTGCTCGACCCGCTCAGCGACGGGGACGCGATCGTGTGGGGCTCCCGCGTGCCGCGGACCGCGCTCGGCGTGCTCGTCGGGTTCTGCCTCGGCATCGCCGGCGCGGTGATGCAGGGCCAGACCGGCAACCCGCTCGCCGACCCGGGCCTGTTCGGGGTGTCCGCCGGCGCCAGCCTCGCCGTCGTGCTCGGCGTCTACGTGATCGGGGTGAACTCGCCCGTGCTCACCCTCGCGATGGCCCTGCTCGGCGCGATCGTCGCCAGTGTGATCGTGTTCGGCGTGGCCGCGATGGGACGCGGGCTGTCCAGTCCCGTCCCGCTGGCGATCGCCGGGACGGCGGTGACGGCCCTGCTGGGTGCGGTCACCTCCTTCCTGGTGCTCACCGACCAGGAGACGCTGGAGGCCTACCGCATCTGGGTGGTCGGCTCCCTGTCCGGACGGACGCTCGACGGCGTCGGCCCGGTGCTCATCTTCGTGGCCGCCGGGCTGATCTGCGCGGCGGCCAACGTCCGCTCACTGAACAATCTCGCACTCGGGACGGAGATGGCCCGCGGCCTCGGCGAGAGCCTGCTGCGCGCCCGGCTCGTCGGCCTCGGGGCGATCACGCTGCTCACCGCCGGCGCGGTCGCGCTGGCCGGACCGATCGCCTTCGTCGGACTGACCGCCCCGCACGTCGCCCGCGCGCTGGTCGGCGGCAACCACTACCGGCTGCTGCCGGCGTCCGGACTGGTCGGGATCGTGGCGCTGCTGGCCTGCGACGTGCTCGGCCGGCTGATCGGCGGCCAGGCGGAGGTCGCGGTCGGCGTGGTGCTGGCCGCGCTCGGCGGGGTCGCGTTCGTGCTGATCGTCCGTCGGACGAAGCTGGCGGCCCTGTGAGCACCTCGACGCTGCCGGCCGAGGCCAGGACGGGCGTCCGGATCGGTCCGCTGGGCCTGCCGTGGCGGGCGCGCGTGCTCACGGTCACGCTGGCGTGCCTGGTCGTGGTGGCGCTCGTGTTCACCGCGGGCATCGCGGCCGGCTCGGCCAACCTGACCGTGGTGGACGTCGTCCGCACGCTGGCCGGCGGCGGCACGAAGGCGACGGAGTTCATCGTGTTCGAACTGCGCCTGCCCCGGGCGGCAGCGGGTGTCGCCGTCGGGCTGTGCCTCGGCCTCGCCGGTGCCCTCACCCAGACCTTCTCCCGCAACCCGCTGGCGACGCCGGACATCCTCGGGGTCACCTCCGGCGCCTCCGCGGGCGCGGTCGCGGCCATCGTGCTCGGGGGCGGCGGCTACTCCGTGGGCGCGTCGCTGCTGGGCTTCGGCATCCCGGTTGTGGCGACAGTCGGCGGTCTCGTCGCCGCCGCGCTGGTCTACGGGCTGTCCTGGCGGGGCGGCGTGGACAGCTACCGGATCGTGCTGATCGGCATCGGCGTCACCGCGAGCCTGGGCGGGCTGACCAGCTACCTGCTCGTCCACGCCCAGCTCACCCAAGCCACGGCCGCAACCCAGTGGCTGGTCGGCAGCCTCTCCGGAGTCTCCTGGGCGAGCGTGTGGCCGATGGCGGTGGCGCTGGCCGTGGTGCTCCCGGTCGCCCTCGCCCAGTCCGCGCCGCTGGGCATCACCCAGCTCGGGGACGAGTTCTCCCGCAGTCTCGGCGTGGCGCTGCAGCGGCACCGGCTCGTGGTGATCGCCGCGGCCGTCGTGCTGACCAGCATGGCCGTCTCCGCCGCCGGACCGGTGGAGTTCGTCGCCTTCGTCGCCCCACAGCTCGCCCGCCGGCTGGCGGGCACCGCCCGTCCGCCGCTGCTCGCGTCCGCGCTGGTGGGAGCGGTGGTCGTGCTCATCGCGGACGTGGTCGCCCGGGTGGCGATGCCCGGCGAACTGCCGGTCGGCATCCTCACCGCGATCATCGGCGCCCCGTACCTGATCTGGTTGCTCACCCGCCACAAGGAGGCGATGGCATGACCCTGGCACTCGAGGCGGACGGCCTCACGCTCGGCTACGACCAGGTGACCGTGTTCGAGGACCTCGACCTGGCCGTCGAGGAGGGCACGATCACCACGCTGATCGGCGCCAACGGCTGCGGCAAGTCCACGCTGCTGAAGGCGTTCGGACGGCTGCTGGCGCCCTCGCGTGGCACCGTCCGGCTGGCCGGGACGCCGATCGGCGACCTGTCGGCCCGCGCGGTCGCCCGGCGCCTGGCGGTACTGCCGCAGCGTCCGCTGACGCCCGCGGCGACCAGCGTCCGCGACCTGGTGATGCGGGGACGGCACCCGCACCAGAGCCTGCTGCGCCCGTGGACCCACGAGGACGCGCTGGCCGCCGAGGCCGCGATGGCCGCGACGGGCATCGCCGAGGTCGCCGACCGGGACGTGAACTCGCTGTCCGGCGGGCAGTTGCAGCGGGCGTGGATCGCGCTGGTGCTGGCGCAGCAGACGCCGACGATCCTGCTGGACGAGCCGACCACGTTCCTCGACCTGGCCCACCAGCTGGAGGTGCTGCGGCTCGTCCGCTCGATCAACCGGGAGCGCGGCAGCACGATCGTGATGGTGCTGCACGACCTCAGCCTCGCGGCCCGCTACTCCGACCGGCTGGTCGTGGTGCACGAGGGCCGGGTGCTCGCCGACGGCAGGCCGTGGGACGTGCTCACGCCGGAGGTGCTCGCAACCGCGTTCGGGTTGCACGCGACCGTCCTGCCGGACCCGAGCTGCGGGACGCCACTGATCGTGCCGCTGGAGCCGGCGGACGACGTGTCCACGTGGGATCTCGCCGACGCCATGTAGCCCCGCTCCACCGTCATCCCGGGCTCGCTCCACCGTCATCCCGGGCTCGACCCACCGTCATCCCGGGCTCGACCCGGGATCTCACGCTCGATCGGTGGGATCCAGATTTAAGTAAGGATAGGCTATCCTAAATCCATGCCCTTCTCCCTGACACTGAAGCGCGCCTCGCGCGCCGTCCTGCTGCCCGCCGTCGTCCTCCTGCTCGCCCTCGGCGGCTGCTCCAGCGCCGCCGTCCCGGTCGCTGAGGGCAGCGCGGCATCGAGCGCGTCCGGCTGGACCTACACCGACGACATCGGCAACACCGTGACCCTCGACCACGTGCCGGCGAAGGTGGCCGGCTTCACCGACCAGGTGCTGTCGCTGATGAGCTACGGGGTCAAGCCGGTCGCGGTCTTCGGCCGGACGGACGTGAAGTCCGACACCCGGTTCGCCGACTACGACATGACCGGCGTGGCGATCACCGGCAACACGTACGGCGAGATCGACCTGGAGGCGCTCGCGTCGGCGCAGCCGGACCTGATCGTCACCGGCATCTATCCGACCGACCGCAAGGGCACCATCGACAAGACCCAGCCCTACTACGGGTTCAAGGACCTGGAGCAGCAGAAGAAGCTCGAGGCGATCGCCCCGATCGTGACCATCAAGGTCGGCGGCGCGGGCCTGGACGTGATCAAGAGCAACACCAAGCTGGCGCTGGCGCTCGGCGCCGACCAGGCGAAGGTGGACGCCGACCAGAAGGCCTTCGAGACCGCCGCGGCCACCCTGACCACCGTGGCGAAGGAGAAGGGCCTGAAGGTCGCGCCGATGTACGCCGACGCGGACGGCATCTACCTGGTGAAGCCGGCCGACGAGCCCGAGACCCAGCTGTACTCCAGCCTCGGCGTGGACTACCTGAACCTCAACCCGGACGGCGACTACTACTGGGACATCTACAGCTGGGAGAACGCCGGCAAGGTGAAGATCGCCGACGTGATCCTGCTGTCGAACGAGGGCTACCAGAAGGCCGACCTGCTCAAGCAGCCCACGTTCTCCGACGACGCCGCCCTGCAGGCCGGCCAGGTCTACGAGCGCCGCGTCTCCCCGATGGACTACTCCTCCCAGGCCAGGAACCTGGACGTCCTCACCGGCATCCTGCAGAACGCCAGGAAGGTCACCAAGTAGCCGGCTCCGGGGACCACCGGCGCATCCGCGGCTCACGCCTGTCGTGATCCGGCCGCGCAACCGTCCGGATGTGGCGGCTGGGACGGATGGGACGCCTCAAGCGGCTCGATCACGACACGGGTCATCGGGAGCACGTCCGGGTCGCCCTCGTCGCGCCTCACACCGCGCAGCCCCTTCGCATCGGCCGGCCACGCCCGTGGCGTGATCTGGCCACTCATGTCGTCCCAATCGCCTCAATGGTCACACTTCAGGTGTCGAGTGGCCAGATCACGACAGCACCCCGCGCAGGGCCACGCGTTCCGGGATCGCGGACCGCACCACGACCCAGCCCGTCGCTGCCGCCACCACGGTGAGCGCCCCGACCACGACGGCAGGGACGGCGGCGCCACCGAGCACCAGGGTGATCAGGATGCTCGCGGCCATCAGGGCGGCGAAGACCAGCCACGGACCCACCAGCACCTGCGCCGCCGCACTCCCCCGGCGGGCCAGGACAGCGGTGATCAGCATCCCGGGCAGCACCAGCGCGAGGTCGAGCACATGGACGGGGTTCGCGACCAGACCCGCCTCCACCAGTTCGGACGGGACCGTCCCGGCCAGCAGCGCCGGCACGATCGACCCCAGCCAGAGCAGGCTGAACACGACGGCGATGCCGGCGAGCACGGCCGTCCCCGCCGCGAGCGGACGCGGCCCCACCCGGACGCCATCGTCCCACCAGCGCAACCCGAAGCCGAAGGCGTGGACCGACAGGCCGAGCACCGCGACGTACGGCAGGAACAACGGGCCGAAGTGGACGGCCAGCGCGTAGATCGCGAACGCGTACGCGAGGTAGAGCAGCGCGCCCGCCCACACCAGCAGGCCGCGCAGCGAGCCACGGGCCGCCGTCAGCCCACCGCCGAGCAGCACGGCGACGGCGATGAGGTTGCCCAGATCCTGGCCGTGCGCCTGCAGCTGCCAGTTCGCCGTCTCCGCCGCGTACGGCCACGCCGTGAGCAGGCCGAACAGGCTCGTGACGAGCACGAGCGCTGCGATCACCAGGGTCACCGGCAGCATCCAGCGTGGACGGACGCCGCCGCGCGCCGCCGTTCCCGTGGCCGGATGGGAAGCCAGCTGGGTCATCACAGGTCCCTTCCGGCCAAGTCGCGTACCGCGGCGATCAGTGACCGCAGCTGGTGGTCGAAAGCCGTGGCGTCGATCGAGAGCCCGGACAGCAGTCCGCCGAACTCGTGGTTGAGCCGCGCCCCCGCGCCGGCGACCATCGCCTCGCCCCTGGGCGTGAGCGCCAGCAGGACGCGCCGGCCGTGCGCAGGATCGGCCGACACCGTGAGCCAGCCCTCCTGCTCCAGCACCGGGACGCGCTTGCTGACCGCGGCCTTCGTCAGGTTCAGCCGTTCCGCGAGCCTGGTCACGTCCAGGGCGCCCTCGCGCAGCGGACTCAGGAAGACGAAATGACTGTGGTCGGTACCGAACTCCCTGGCCACGAGCCGATCGGCGTAGGCGTCCATCGCGAACACCAATTCGTGCAGACTCGCCGTCACCTGCGCACCCATACCGAGGATGTTAACCAGTTGACACTGGAGTTGTCAACCAGTTAACAAACTGGCGGGAAAGGCAGTCAGCCCACGTACTCCGCGAGATGCTCGCCGGTCAGCGTCGCCCGGGACGCGACCAGATCGGCCGGCGTCCCCTCGAAGACGATCCGGCCGCCGTCGTGGCCAGCACCCGGACCAAGGTCGATGATCCAGTCGGCATGGGCCATCACGGCCTGGTGATGCTCGATCACGATCACCGACTTGTCCGCCTCGACCAGCCGGTCCAGCAGGCCGAGCAACTGCTCGACGTCAGCCAGGTGCAAGCCGCTGGTCGGCTCATCCAGCACATAGACACCGCCCTTCTCCGCCATCCGGGTGGCCAGCTTCAGCCGCTGCCGCTCGCCACCGGACAACGTGGTCAGCGGCTGGCCGATCGCCAGGTAGCCCAGCCCGACGTCCGCGAGCCGGGCCAGCACCGCGTGCGCCGCCGGCGTCCGGGCCTCCCCGGAGCCGAAGAACTCCAGCGCCTCGGTCACCGACATCGCCAGCACCTCGCTGATGTCCTTGCCGCCGAACCGGTACTCGAGGACGGACGGCTCGAAGCCCTTGCCCTCGCAGTCCTCGCAGGTGGTCCCGACGGTCTCCATGAAACCCAGCTCGGTGTAGACCACGCCGGCCCCGTTGCAGGTCGGGCAGGCACCCTCGGAGTTCGCGCTGAACAACGCCGGCTTCACCCCGTTCGCCTTCGCGAACGCCTTGCGGATCGGCTCCAGCAGCCCGGTGTAGGTCGCGGGATTGCTCCGCCGCGAACCCTTGATCGTGCTCTGGTCGACGACCACGACCCCCTCCCGGCCGGCGATCGAGCTGTCGACCAGCGAGCTCTTGCCCGAACCGGCCACGCCGGTGAGCACGACCACGACCCCGAGCGGGATGTCGACATCCACCCCGCGCAGGTTGTGCAGGTCGGCGCCCCGCACCTCCAGCACGCCGGACGGCTTCCGCACCGACGGCTTCACCGTCGCCCGGTCGCCGAGGTGCCGTCCGGTGAGGGTGCCACTGGCCCGCAGACCGTCCACCGTGCCGGAGTACACGACCTCGCCGCCGCCCGAGCCGGCCCCCGGACCCAGGTCGACGACGTGGTCGGCGATCGCGACCACCTCCGGCTTGTGCTCGACCACCAGCACGGTGTTGCCCTTGTCGCGCAGCCGCAGCAGCAGGTCGTTCATCCGCTGGATGTCGTGCGGGTGCAGCCCGACCGTCGGCTCGTCGAACACGTAGGTGACGTCGGTCAGCGGCGAGCCGAGGTGGCGCAGCATCTTGATCCGCTGCGCCTCGCCGCCCGACAGCGTCCCGGACGGACGGTCGAGGCTCAAGTAGCCGAGCCCGAGTTCGACGAACGCGTCCAGGTTCTCGCCCAGCCCGGCCACCAGCGGCGCGACGGACGGATCGTCCAGCTCGCGCACCCACGCGGCCAGGTCGGTGATCTGCAGCTCGCACAGGTCGGCGATGCTCCTGCCCTTGATCTTCGAGGACCGCGCGGCATCGCTCAGCCTGGTGCCGTCGCAGTCGGGGCAGGTGCCGAAGGTCACCGCCCGTTCGACGAACGCGCGGATGTGCGGCTGCAGCGACTCGACGTCCTTGCTCAGCATCGACTTCTGGATCCGCGGCACCAGGCCCTCGTAGGTCAGGTTCACGTTGTCCACCTTGATCCGGCGGGCCTCGCCGTACAGGAACTCCCGCAGCTGGGACTTGGTGAACTTCGCGATCGGCACGTCGCCCGGCACGACGGCGGAGAAGATCCGGCCGTACCAGCCGTCCGCGCTGAACCCCGGGACGGTGATCGCGCCCTCGGCCAGCGACTTCGACTCGTCGTAGAGCTGGGTGAGGTCGATGTCGGAGATGGAGCCGCGGCCCTCGCACCGGGGGCACATGCCGCCGTGGTAGATCGCCTCCTTGACGATCGTCTTCTCGCCCGTCGCGGACGTCATCACGCCGCTCGCCTTGCGGGTGGGGATGTTGAACGAGAACGCGGTCGGCGGGCCGACGTGCGGCTCCCCGAACCGGCTGAACAGCAGCCGCAGCATGGCGTTCGCGTCGGTGACCGTCCCCACCGTCGAGCGGACGTTGGCGCCCATCGGGTCCTGGCCGATCACGATGGCCGTGGTCAGGCCGTCCATCGTGTCCACGTCCGGACGGGCGAGCGACGGCATGAACCCCTGCAGGAACGCGCTGTAGGTCTCGTTGATCAACCGCTGCGACTCGGCCGCGATGGTGTCGAAGACCAGCGAGCTCTTGCCCGATCCCGAGACCCCGGTGAACACCGTCAGCCGGCGCTTGGGCAGTTCCAGGTCGACGTCCTTGAGGTTGTTCTCCCGCGCGCCCCGGACACGGATCAGGTCGTGGGCGTCGGCGGGGTGGGCCTGGGTCATGGTCGTCCTCTCGGTCAGGGCGTCGGCGCGGGCCTCGCGCCAGCCCGGTCGGCACATCGGTTCAGCGCAGTTGCTGGATGCGGACCAGGTTTCCGGCAGGATCGCGGAACGCGCAGTCTCGCACACCGTAGGGCTGGTCGACCGGCTCCTGCACGACCTCGGCGTCCGCGGCCTGGACCTTCTCGAAGACGGCGTCCAGGTCGGGGGTGGCGAGCATGATCCAGCCGTAGGTGCCCTTGGCCATCATCTCGGTGACGACCCGGCGCTCGTCCTCGGTGATCCCGGGGTCGGCGAACGGCGGTGCGAGCAGGACGCAGGTGTCGGGCTTGCCGACGGGACCGACGGTGATCCAGCGCATGGCGCCCTTGCCGACGTCGCTGCGGACCTCGAAGCCGAGGGTGTCGCGCCAGAAGGCCAGCGAGGCCTCCGGGTCGGTGTGCGGGAGAGCTGCGGTGTGAATGGTGATGTCCATGGGCCTCACGCTACGTGCGGGTCGGCCAGGGGTGCTTCTCGATTCCTGACCGGTCTGGTGACCGCCTTGGCCACGCAGGCGGGAAGCTCCGCCGAAGTGTGGGCCGCCAGGGCGCGGTAGCGGCTCGGCGACATGCCGACGAGCTCGGTGAACCGGGTGCTGAACGTGCCCAGGGACGCGCAGCCGACGGCGAAGCACACCTCGGTGACGCTCAGGTCGCCGCGACGCAGCAGCGCCATCGCCCGCTCGATCCGCCGGGTCATCAGGTACGAGTAGGGCGACTCGCCGTAGGCCTGCCGGAACTGCCGGCTGAGGTGCCCGGCGGACATGTTCGCACCGCGCGCGAGCGCCTCCACGTCCAGGGGTTGGGCGTACTCGCGGTCGATCCGGTCGCGGACGCGCCGCAGCCGCGCGAGGTCGGCCAGGCGCTGGGCCTCCGCGGTTCGGCTGGTCACCCGCGCAATGCTGCCACGGCGACGGCCGGCCGCCCAGACGCCGGAGGGTGTGAGTTCAGCCACCGTGATCGGTGGACGACGTCACCCCCACCACCCTCAGATGTGGACGGGTGAACCCGGACCCCACGGGATGCCGAGCAGGAACCAGACCACGAACAGCACCACCCAGGCGAGCAGGATCCAGATCGTGTACGGCACCATCAGGGCGATGATCGTGCCGATGCCGGCGTCCTTCTTGTAGCGCTGGGCGACGGTGACCATGAACGGCAGGTACACCATCAGCGGGGTGAGCACGTTGATCGGGGAATCGGCCACCCGGTAGGCGGCGAGCAGCGTCTGCGGAGCCACGCCGAGGGTGGCGAAGATCGGGATGAACACCGGGGCGAAGATCACCCACTTCGGCACCAGCCCGGGAAGGATGATGTCCAGCAGGACGATCACCACGATGAACCCGATCAGCAGCACGACCGCGGGCACGTTGGCCTGCTCCAGCAGTTCCGCTGCCGAGATCGCCGCGACCGTAGGGAGGTTCGACCAGTTGAACAGGGCGATGAACTGGGCGATCATCAGGAACATCAGCAGCAGCCCGCCGAGGCTCGCGAACGTCTTCGAGATGGCCGCGACCGCCTCGTTGCCCGTCTTCAGGGTGCCTGCACCGCGGCCGTAGCCCAGCCCGCAGACCAGGAACGCCAGCGAGATGACGAACACCAGAGAGGCCATGAACGGCGTATTGCCGATGATGTTGCCGGTCTGGGGATCGCGCAGCGGGGCGCCGGGAATCGCGGTGAGCAGGGTGATGACGACGACGAACCCGAGCAGGTACCAGCCAGCGAGCTTGAGGCCGCGCGCCTCGGCCGCCTCGTCCACGTCCTCGTCGGCGTGGTAACTGCCGTCCGCACCCTCGAAGGCGCCCAGCCGGGGGATCGTGATCTTGGCGGTCACCACGGTGGCCACGATCGCCATCAGGATCGAGGAGACGATCGAGAAGTAGAAGTTCTGGGTGACCTCGAGTGGCGCCATGTGCAACTGGACCAGCACGGAGTTGGTGATTTCGGTCAGCATCGAGTCGGACGGCGTGATCAGCAGGTTCACCCCGAACACCGCTCCGACACCGGCGAACGCGGCAGCCAGGCCGGCGAGCGGGTGGCGTCCGACCGAGTAGAAAGCGGCCGCGGCCAGAGGGACGAGGATCAGGTAGCCCGCGTCCGTGGCCACAGAGGACAGCACGCCGACGAAGATCAGAATGAACGTCAGCCACCTCGCGGGCGCGACCTTCACGACCTTGCGGATCAGTGCCCCCATCAGCCCGGCGTGCTCGGCAACGCCGACGCCGGCCATCGACACCAGCACGACGGCCACCACGCCGAAGCCGGCGAAGTTGTCCACGAACGAGGAGAAGAAGAATCGGGCGCCGTCCACCGACAGCAGGCTGCGGACGGCGAACGTCTCGGTCGAGACGATGAAGTCCGGCACCTCGGCGGGCTCGCCGGTGACCGAGTCGTAGATCGTCCAGGTGCCGCCCAGGTGCTCGTTGATCTGACTGAACTCGTCCTTGGGCACGGGCATGACCACTTCGTCGGTGACGCTCACCCCCGCCCAGGACAGCACCGCCGACAGCAGTGCGACGACGCCGATCAGGTAGACGAACATGATGGTCGGGTTGGGCACCTTGTTGCCGACCCTCTCGACCCAGTCGAGCCACTTCGAGTTCCCGCTGTGGCCAGCCTCTGCGGTTGCGCTTCCGGACACGTCAGCCTCGCTCAGGTCAACGGCCGCCCGCGGTGGCGGCCGCTCCGCGCTCAGGCTAGTACCGGACGCGCCGCCGCGGTGTGAACGCAACCGCAACGCTCGCGGGGAGAGACAGCCGTCGGCCGCGGCAGGCCCGGCCGCACCCAACCCGGGGACAGTGGGCTCAGGCCATGGAGATCACCAGCCGGCCCGGGGCGTCGGAGGTCCAGGCCTCGGCGACCTCGGCGAGCGGCGCCACACGCACCTCGGTGGTGAGCACACCGGACGCGGCGGCGTCCAGCAGCTTGGGCAGCTCCCCGAAGAGCAGGGCCCGGTCGATGCTGCCGCCGCCCGATCCCGAGATCGTGATGTTCCGGGCGCGGAGGATCGCCGCGTCGAGGGCTGCCGTCCGCCCGGCCAGTGCCCCGATCTGCACGTACTGGACGGCCGAGCCGCCGTCCACGAGGCTGTGGGAGCGGAGCCCGTCCAGCGCGAGCTCGGCCACCGGCCCCCAGAGGTAGTCGAGCACGATGTCCGGGCCGCCGGACGCGGCGATCGCCGCGGTGACCTCCTCCTGCGGCGCGGTGAGCGAGACCGCCGAGACCCGCGGGTCGGCGGCGAGCCGGGAGAGGACGGCGGGGTTGCGACCGGCGGCGAGCACCCGTCCGGCGCCGAGGTGCAGGGCCACCTGGACGGCCAGCTGTCCGGCGGTTCCGGTCGCGCCCAGCACCAGCACGGTCTGGCCGGGCCGCAGTCCGCGCGAGACCAGCGGCAGCCACGACGACATCGCCGGGTTGGCCACGGCCGCGGCGAGTTCTGTCGGCAGGCCGTCCGGCACCGGGACGGCAAAGCCGGTCGGCACCAGGGTGCGCTCGGCCATGGTGCCCAGCGGGTCCGGGCAGCCGCCGGTGTAGACGCGCCGCCCGTCGATCAGGCCCACCCCGTCGAGCCCGGCGATGAAGGGCAGTTCGTCGCCGGAGGAGTAGTGCGCGCCGGCCGCGATCGAGCGCACGACCTGGTGGACGCCGGCGGCCAGCATCCGCACCGGGACGTAACCGTCCCGCGGGGCCGGCTCCGGGTAGTCGGCACACTGGGGCGCGGACGTGAAATCGGTGACCACGGCAGCCTTCATCGCTGACCCTTTCTGAACGATGTTCAAACGCTGTTTCTGCTATGGTTGTTGAACAGAGTTCAAATGTCAAGACCCTGGAGAGGAGCGGCGATGCCCCGGGCCGTCCTCAGCCGGGACGCGATCATCGACGCGGCCTTCGAACTGCTGGCGGAAGGCGGTCTCGACGCGATCACCGCCCGCGCGCTGGCCGGCCGCCTCGGGGTGCAGGCCGGCGCGCTGTACTACCACCTGAAGGACATGGCCGCGCTGCGCGACGAGATGGCGACCCGGATCATCCGGCGCATGACGGCCGACGCGGCGGACGCCGCCGGCATGTCGTGGCGCACCCTGCTGCGGGAGATGGCGCACCGGTGGCGCGGCCTGCTGCTGGAGTACCGGGACGGGGCACGCGTGGTGTCCGGCACGTTCCTCACCGACGACGAGGCGTTGCGCGCCACCGAGACCCCCCTGGCCGCGCTGGTCGCGGAGGGCTTCTCCCCCGTCGACGCCCAGCGCGCCCTGCTCGCCGTGAACGTCTTCGTGAGCGGCTACGTCGTCGAGGAGCAACAGCGCCTGGCCGCCGCCGGACGCTACACCGCCGCCGACCGGCAGGCCCGGCTCGACCCGGACGCCCAGCCGCTCAACTACGCCGTCAGCGCCGAGGTCGTCGAGTTCCCGCGGGAGTCCTTCGACTGGGCCGTCGAGGCGCTGATCGCCGGCATCGGCGTCCGCCTCGGCCTGCCTGCCACCGCCCCGTCCTGACCGAGTGGCGGGAAATGGGGACAGACCCCTTTTCCACCACTCGCCGCCGGGCCTCGGCGCGGAGGTGGGACGTGGACAGCTCTACCGTCATTTAGGTTAGGTTTGCCTTGCCTAAATGAACGACAGGAGAACCATGCACCGATACGCACCCGTCCGCCGCCGACGACTGCTCGCCGCCGTCGCCTCACTCGGGCTCGCCGCCGGCCTCGCCGCGTGCAGCTCGCCGAGTCCCGCCACCCAGCCCACGACGACGGCAGGCACCAGCGCGTCCGCGAGCGCCTTCCCGGTCACGATCACGTCCGCGCTGGGCGATGCGGTGATCGAGAGCAAGCCCGAGCGGGTGGCCACCTGGGGCTGGTCCACGCAGGACGCGGTGCTCGCGCTCGGCGTCGTCCCGGTGGCCATGCCGGCCTACCCCTACGGCGGCGTGGACGGCGTGCTGCCCTGGGACGCGGAGGCGATCAAGGCCCTCGGCGGCCAGACGCCCACCCTGCTGAAGGGTGGCGAGAGCGGCGAGGTGAACGTCGAGGAGTTCGTCGCGGCCAGGCCGGACGTGATCCTCGCGCCCTACTCCGGCCTCACCCAGGAGGAGTTCGACGCGCTCAGCAAGGTCGCGCCGGTCGTGGCCTACCCGGACAAGCCGTGGGCGACCACCTGGCAGGACCAGGCCACGCTCGTCGGCAAGGCGCTGGGCCTGGCCGACCAGGCCGCGCAGCTGGTCACCGACACGCAGGCTAAGGTCGCCGGGCTCGCCGACAAGCACCCCGAGCTGAAGGGCAAGACCTTCGTCTACGGGGCGGCCAACGAGCCGGAGGTGCTCAACATCTACCGCGCCACCGACCCGCGCGTGCAGCTGCTGGTGGAGCTCGGCATGCAGGTGGCTCCCTCGGTCGCCGACCTCGACCCCAAGCCGGACGAGGGCACCTACTTCTACGGGCTCAGCTTCGAGAAGCTGTCGAAGCTCGACTCGGACGTGCTGGTCGCCTACTTCGGCAGCCAGAAGGACGCGGACGCGTTCACGGCCGACCCGCTCGTCGCCGCCATGCCGCAGGTCAAGGACGGCCGGTTCGCACCGATCGTGGGGGAGTCGTTCGTGATGGCGTCCAGTGCGCCGACCGTCCTCTCCATCCCGTGGATGCTGGACCAGTACGTGCCGCAGCTCGCCGCGGCAGCGGCCAAGAGTGCTGGCTGAGCCACTTCCCGGCACGCGCCGGACGGGACGCCGCGAGCCGCGGCCCCGTCCGGCGCGCATCCGTGTGGTGGCGGCGCTCGTCCTGCTGGCGGGACTGGTCCTCGTCGCCGCCGCCAGCCTGGCCATCGGCGCGTCCGACATCGGCCTGCACACCGTGGTCGACGCCTTCCTGCGCTTCGACCCGGCGAACCCCGACCACATCGCCGTGATCAGCAAGCGGCTGCCGCGCACCGTGGTGGGCCTGGTCGCCGGCGCGGCCCTCGGTCTCGCGGGCACCGTCGCGCAGGGCGTCACCCGCAACCCGCTCGCCGACCCCGGGATCCTCGGCATCAACCAGGGCGCGGCGCTGTCGGTGGTGATCGGCATCGCCGCGTTCGACGCCAGCTCACCCGGGCAGTACCTGTGGTTCGCCTTCGCCGGCGCCGGCCTCGCCGCCGTCCTGGTCTGGCTGATCGCCGGACGCGGCCGCGACGGCGCCACCCCGGTGAAGCTGGCCCTGGCCGGCTCCGCCGTCGCGGCGGCCTTCCTCTCCCTGGTCTCCGGCGTGCTGATGGCCAGCCAGGAGTCGCTCGACCGGATGCGCTTCTGGCAGGTCGGCTCGATCGCCGGACGCGGCTTCGACGTGCTCCTGCCCGCGCTGCCGGCACTCCTGATCGGCAGCGCGCTCGCCCTGCTGCTCGGCCGGCCACTGAACCTGCTCGCGCTCGGCGACGACGCCGCGCACGGGCTCGGCCTGCCGGTCAACCGGGCCCGCCTGCTCGCCGGCGGCGTGGTGGTGCTGCTCGCGGGCGCCGCCACCGCGGTCTGCGGTCCGATCGCCTTCCTCGGGCTGATCGTGCCGCACCTCGTCCGCCTGGCCACCGGCCCCGACTACCGCTGGATCCTGGCCTACTCCGCGCCGGCCGCCGCGCTGGTGCTCCTCGGCGCCGACGTGCTCGGCCGGCCGCTCGCCCGTCCGGGTGAGGTGCAGGTGGGCATCGTCCTCGCCGGAATCGGTGCGCCGGTCTTCATCGCCCTGGTCCGGGGCCGGAAGGCGGTGTCGCTGTGAGCGCCCTGGCCACCTCCGCCGCCTCCGGGTCGGTCACCCGGGCGTGGCGGAGCCGGCTGCGCCGCCGGACGGTCCTCGTCTGTGGTGTCCTGCTGGTGCTGATGCTCGCCCTGTTCGTGCTGGCCCTGATGCTCGGGGCGGCCGGCCTCAGCCCGGCGGAAGTGTGGTCGGCGTTCACCGGACGGGCCAGTCGCACCACCCGCTTCGTCGTCCTCGACCTGCGGCTGCCGCGTGCGCTCGCCGCGGTGATCGTCGGCATGTGCCTCGGACTCGCCGGCGCGGTGTTCCAGTCGGTGCTCCGCAATCCGCTGGCCAGCCCGGACGTGCTCGGCATCACCGGCGGCGCCGGCACGGCCGGGGTGTGGGGCGTCCTGGTGCTGGGCTGGTCGGGGCTGCGGCTCTCACTCGTCGCCATCGTCGGCGGGGTACTGGCCGCGCTCGTGATCGCGCTGCTGACCTGGCGCCGCGGCTGGCACGGCATGCGGATGGTGCTCGTCGGCGTGGGCGTCGCCGCGTTCGCGGGCGCGGGCACGTCGTACCTGCTGACCACGTCCGAGCTCAGGGACACCGCCGTGGCCTACACGTGGCTGGTCGGCAGCCTCAACGGCACGACCTGGCCGGTGGTCGGGGTCACCGGCGGCCTCGCCGTGCTGGCCGCCGGCGCGCTCGCCGTCCAGCTGCGCGGGGTGCGCGCGCTCGAACTGGGTGACGCCACCGCCACCGCGCTCGGCATCCGCTCCGAGCGGACGCGGGCGCTCGTGCTGCTGACCGCGGTCGTGCTGGCGTCCGTGGCGGTCGGCGCATCGGGACCGATCACTTTCGTCGCGCTGATGGCGCCGCAGATCGCCCGTCGGCTGGTCGGCCGGACGTCGCTGTCGCTGGTCGCGTCCGCGGCGATCGGCGGCACGCTCGTCACCGGGTCCGACCTGCTCGCGCAGTACGTGATCCCGTCCGTCACCCTGCCGGTCGGCGTCGTCACCGGCGTGGTGGGCGCCCCCTATCTCGCGTGGCTGATCGCCCGCAACGACTCCGTCCGCCGGCCTGGAGGTGCCGCATGACCACCCACACCCTGCAGGCCGTCGACCTGACGCTCGGCTACGACGAACGGACCGTGGTCGAGAGCCTGACCCTCGACGTGCCGCCGGGACGGATCACCGCGATCGTCGGCGCCAACGCCTGCGGCAAGTCGACGCTGCTGCGCGGGCTGGCCCGGCTGCTCCGCCCGAGTTCCGGGACGGTGCTGCTGGACGGCACGGACATCCACCGGCTCTCCTCGAGCTCGGTGGCGCGCCGGCTCGGCCTGCTGCCGCAGTCGCCGCTGGCGCCCGAGGCGATCACCGTCGCCGACCTCGTCTCGCGGGGCCGCTACCCGCACCAGGGCTGGCTGCGTCGCGGGACGGCCGAGGACGACGCCATCGTGGACGCGGCGATGGCGTCCGCCGGGGTGCTGGACCTCGCCGAGCGGAGCGTGGACGAGCTGTCCGGCGGCCAGCGGCAGCGGGTGTGGATCGCGATGGCCCTGGCCCAGCAGGCCGACCTGTTGCTGCTCGACGAACCCACGACCTACCTCGACATCAGCCACCAGATCGACGTGCTCGACCTGCTGGTCGACCTGAACGCCGAGCGCGGCACCACCGTCGTGATGGTGCTGCACGAGCTCGCGCTGGCCTGTCGCTACGCGCACCACCTGGTGGCTCTGCGCGACGGCCGCGTCGTGGCCTCCGGCCCGCCCGCCGAGGTGGTCGACGCCGCCCTCGTCCGCGACGTGTTCGGCATCGACGCCCTGGTCCTCCCCGACCCGGTCACCGGCACCCCGACCGTCGCCCCCTTCAGCCGCCACCACCGTCCAGCCCCCTAAGCCGGACCGAAAGTGGTCGAAAATGGGGACAGACCCCTTTTCCGCCACGTGGTCGAAAATGGGGTCTGTCCCCGTTTTCCGCCACTCCGGCCGGACGGGCCGTGGTTCAGCGGAGGCCCTGGAAGCCGAAGCGGAAGACCAGCTCCTGGCCGACGGGGAGGCGGTACTCCGGAAGCGTCTCCGCGCCCCAGGAGTCGTCGCCGCCGAGGCCGCGGCGCATCAGGGCGGGACGGAGCACCGTCCGCTCGATCGGGGGCAGCTCATGCGGGTGCAGCGCGTTCTCGACCTCGAACGGGGTCCACGGCAGGGCCGAGAACTCCATGCCGCCCGGGCAGTCGAACCGCAGCCCGGCGCCGCGCTCGTCGGTCACCTCGGCCCAGCGGACGCCGGTGTGGCTGCCCGACTCCTGCGGACGGAGGTACGCCGGCAGCTGCGTGCGGACGTCGCCGTCCCACACCCCCAGCCGGGCCGACCCGCGCCGGTCCACGTAGCACTCGTGCGGCCCCTCGCCGTACCAGCGCAGCCGGTGCAGGTCGGCATCGGTCGCGAACAGCATCCCGAACTCGGGCATGTCCGGCAGCCCCTCGCCGGGCCGGACGGCGACGGTCACCTCGACCCGGCCGTCACCGGACACCCGGTACGCCACGTCGCACTCGCTGGCCGGCTGAGTGGGCAGGACGTAGCGGTAGCGCACCTCCACCGCGTCGTCGTGGACGGCGACTTCCGGGGCTGCCACGTCCGGACGCAGTCCCGGGTACCGGCTGGCGACCAGCCACTGCGCATCCCGGAACGGCATCCGCCACCCGCGCTCGTTCGACGTCGGCGCGTGCCAGAAGTTCGGCTGCGGGACCGAGCGCAACAGCTCGCGGCCACCGTGGGGGGTGAGCCCGTACCGGTAGGACGTCAGCCCGCCGTGCAGCCGCGAGAACAGCGCCCTGAAGTGCGGCCCGCGGACTCCCACGTTGTGGATGCCCTCGATCAGCTCCGGTCTCCGGCTGGCCCCCTCATCGCTGGTCGAGCCTGTCGAGACCAGGCGGGTGGTCTCGACAAGCTCGACCATCGGTTCGGCGGAGACCAGCGGTTGGGCGGCGAACACCGCCTGCTCGCTCGCGACCACATGGCCGGCGGGCGCGTACGGCGTCGCCTCGCGCAGCCGGAACTCCACGTCCACGGTGTACTCGCCGGGCTCCTCCGGGAGTGCGAAGGGCAGCCCGACCCGCCCGGACGCGCCCGGCGCGACGTCGACCTGCACCCGCTCCGCACGCAGCACCACGCCCTCACGCCGCAGCGTCGCCACGCCCTCGAAGCCGGCCGAACCGGTGGACAGGAAGCGGTTCTCCACCTCGATGCCGTCGCGGCAGATCGTGATCCGGAACGGCTGGTAGAGGTAGGCCACCTCGGGCAGCTTCGGGGTGGGCGTGTGGTCGGCGAACAGGATGCCGTTGCCGCTGAACTCGTAGTCGTGGGGCGCTTCACCGCAGTCGCCGCCGTAGCCGAAGAACTCCCGTCCGTGCCGATCGACGAGCCGGATCGCCTGGTCCGCGAAGTCCCAGATGAACCCGCCCTGGAACAGCGGGTCACGGTAGGCGAGGTCGACGTAGGCGTCCACGGCGCCGAACGAGTTGCCCATCGCGTGCGCGTACTCGCACAGTACGAACGGCTTGTCCCGATGTGTCGCGAGGTATCGCTCGACCTCGGCCGCCGGGGTGTACATCTGGCTGACCACGTCGCTCGTCTGCGGGTAGCGCGGGTCCCAGTACACACCCTCGTAGTGGACGGGACGGTCGTCGACGGACCGGAACCAGTCCGCGACGGCAAGGATGTTCGACCCGCCGAAGGACTCGTTCCCGCAGGACCACATCACCACGCAGGCATGGTTCTTGTCCCGCTCCACCAGGCTGCGCGCCCGGTCCAGCAGCACGTCGCGCCACTCGGGACGGTCGCCGGGCACCACGTCCGCCGCCGGGCCGTCACCGCGGCGGTGCCGGTCCCAGCTGCCGTGGCTCTCCAGGTTCATCTCGTCGACGACCAGCAGCCCGTAGCGGTCGCACAGCTCGTAGAAGAACGAGTTGTTGGGGTAGTGGCTCGTGCGGACGGCGTTGATGTTCGCCGCCTTCATGATCCTCAGGTCGGCCTCGGTCTGCTCGCGGCTCATCACCCGTCCCTGCAGTCCGAACTCGTGCCGGTTCACGCCGTTGAACACCACCCGGCGGCCGTTCAGCTTCAGCACCCCGTCCTCGATGCCGAACCGGCGGACGCCGACCGCCTGCGGGATGTGCTCGACCAGTGCACCGCTCTCGTCGAACACCTCGACCACCAGGTCGTACAGGTACGGGTCCTCGGGGCTCCACAACCGCGGCGACCGAAGGCGGACGGACCACTCCCCGTCGCCCTCGACCAGCTCGCCGACCCCGTCGATCCGCGCGCGGACACTCCCCTGCCCGGCGAGCGACACCCGCACGGACACCACAGCCTCGCCGAGATCGTCGGAGACCGCGCAGCGAACCCGCAGGTCCTCGGCGTGGACGGACGGTCGCCGGTACAGCACCACGTCCCGGAACAGGCCGGAGAAGCGGTAGAAGTCCTGGTCCTCGATCCAGGAGCCGGCGCTCCACTTGAACACCTGCGCGGCCAGCTTGTTCTCGCCGCCGACCAGCGCGTCGGTGAGGTCGAACTCCGACGGCGTGAACGAGTCGGCGCCGTAGCCGATCCACGTCCCGTTGAGCCAGACCGCGACCGCGCTCTCCGCACCGTGGAACGCGACGCTCACCCGCTCGCCGTCCCCCAGCGGCCGGTCGAGGGCGAACGTGCGCACGTAGCTGCCCACCGGGTTGAACCGTGTGGGCACCTCGCCGGGCTCGACCGCCTCCAGCCCGTCCCACGGGTACTGGACATTGGTGTACTGCGGACGGTCGTAGCCCTGCAGCTGGATGTGGGCGGGAACGGGGATGTCGTCCCATCCCGAGCAGTCGAACCCCGGCGCCTCGAAGCCGGCGACGGTCGCGGCCGGGTTCTTCGCGTAGTGGAACTTCCACAGCCCGTTCAGGCTCTGCTCGAACGAACTCACGCCGGCCGCTGCCTCCGCGGCGTCGGGGAACCAGCGATGGTCGGAATGGGCGGGCAGGCGATTCTCGGCGAAGAACGTCGGGTCGGCGATCCTCTCCACCTGGAAGCGTTGATCGAGCGGGTCGAGGTTCATTTGATTGCTCCTGTGATGCCCTCGGCGAAGCTGCGCTGCAGGATGAGGAAGATCACCATCGTCGGCAGCGATGCCAGCAGCACCGCGAGCATGAGTACTCCGTAGTCGGTCACGTAGCCCGCCCTCAGGTTCGAGATGAGCATGGGCATGGTCTGGTAGGCGTTGTTGACGAGGATCACCTTCGGCCACAGGAAGTTGTTCCAGGCCGTCATGAAGGTGATCACCGCCGCGGCGGCATAGGTGGAACGCATGGTCGGCAGGAAGATCCGGGCGAAGATCGACACCTCGCTGAGCCCGTCGATCCGGGCGGCCTCGATGATCTCGTGCGGGAACGATCGCGACGCCTGCCGGAACAGCAGGACGAGGAACGGCGTCGCGATCGCCGGCAGGATCACCGCGATGGTCGAGTTGACCAGCTTCATGTTCGCGAACATCTGGAACAGCGGGATCATCGTCGCCGCGAACGGGATCATCATCGCCAGCAGCAGGACGCTCATCAGGCGGTCCTTGCCGAGGGAGTGGAAGACCTCGAACCCGTAGCCGGCGATCGAGCAGACGATCAGCGCCAGCACCGTGGTCGCGACGGCGTTCACCGTCGAGTACCACATGGCCGAGGCGACGTCCTGCGAGCCGACCAGCGCGGTGAAGTTCGCGATCAGGCTGGACCCGGGCAGCATGCGCGAGCCGAGCACGTCCTGGCTGCTGTTGGTCGCCGACACCACCATGAAGTACAGCGGGAACACCGACACGATCGCAGCGATCGTGAGGAACGCGTAGCCGGGGATTCGGCGCAGTCTCCTAGTCACGCTTGTCACCGACCTTCATCTGGATCGCCGCCAGCACCGCGACCATGATCAGGATCGCGTACGACAGCGCGGCGGCGTAGCCGAAGTTCGGGTTCTTCTGGAACGACAGCTCGAACAGGTAGTGCGACATCGTCATCGAGGTGTAGGCCGGGCCGCCCTGGGTGAGGTTCCAGGACTCGTCGAACAGCTGGATGGTGCCGTTGGTCGACATGATCGCCGTGAGCAGGATCATCGGCTTCAGCTGCGGGACGGTGACGTACCAGAACGTCTTGAACGCGCCCGCGCCGTCGATCTTCGCGGCCTCGAGAGTCGAGTAGTCGAGATTCTGCAGGGCCGCGAGGTAGAAGACCATGTTGTAACCCGTCCACCGCCACAGCAGGCCGACGATGATCACGAACCGGGCGGTCCCGGTCTCACCCAGCCAGTTCACCGGGGAGTTGACCAGGTGCAGGCCCATCAACATGTCGTTGATCAGGCCGTCGGTGGCGAACATCGTCCGGAAGACCAGCGAGTAGGAGACCAGCGAGACCGCGCAGGGCAGGAAGATCGCCGTCCGCCACAGGCCCTTGAACCGCAGGTTCCGGTCGTTGAGCAGGTTCGCGAGGATCAGCGCGAGCACCAGCATGATCGGCACCTGGGCGACCAGGTAGATCAGCGTGTTCTGCACGGTGAGCTTGAAGATCTCGTCGGAGAACAGCCGCTGGTAGTTGTACCAGAGCGGCTCCGCGAACTTCAGCCGGGTGCCGCGGCCGGTCTGCAGCGACAGGATGAACGCCTGGAACATCGGCCAGAAGTTCATCCACGCGATCAGCACCGCGGCGGGGATCAGGAAGAACCAGCCGGTGAGGCTGCGTCGCTGTTCGATGCCGAACCGGCGTCTTCGCGGCGGACGGGACGCGCGGCCGGTCTTCTCCGGGACGACCGGAGCCGCGCCCGGGGTGTGCGTGGCCGATAGTGACACGGGACTTCGTTCCTCACGCGCTCGGGGATCCCGGCGTACGCCGGGATGACGGTGAAAAGGACTCGGAATGACGGTGAAAAGGACTCGGGATGACGGTGAAAAGGACTCGGGATGACGGTGGAAGAGGCTGCTGGAGGGGGTGTGGGGACCGGACACCCGGTCCCCACACCAGGGGTTCACGTGATCAGGCGATCACTTCATCGCGAACTCGACGGTCTTCTGCGCCTCGTCGAGGGCCGCGTTCGGATCCGTGCCGTTGAGGATCTTCGTGATCGCGGCACTGACCGCGTCCCGTCCTTCGTAGTAGTACGCGCCGGTGTTGTTCTTCGGCACCTGGGACGAGAACTCGATCACCTTCGAGAAGACCGGCTGGCCACCGAAGAACTCGTGCGGTGCGGCGTAGACCGAGCTCTTGCCGGCCGGCAGCCAGGTGGCCAGCGCGCCGGAGGAGGGCAGGATCGTGTCGAACAGTTCGGTCGAGCCGGCGAAGGTCGACTTCAGGAAGTCCGCGGCCAGGTCGTAGTCGGCGTTGGAGCTGATCGCCCAGGACGAGCCGCCGTTGGCCGAGTAGTTGGTCGCGCCGGCGACCCCGTCCAGCTTCGGCAGGTTGGTGATCTGCCACTTGCCGGACTGGTCCTTCGCGGTCTGGATCGAGCCCATGATCCACACGCCGTTGATGGTGCCGGCGACCGCGGAGTTCACGAAGGTGCCGATGTACTCGTCCCACGAGTTCACCTGGACGAACACGCCGGACTTCACCAGTTCCTTGTAGACGTCGATCGACTTGAGCAGCGCCTCGTTGCCGCTGATCGTCGGGTTGCCCTGCTCGTCGAACAGGCTGGCGCCCGCGCTCTGCAGCATCATCATGATCATGTCGGACGAGCCGGCCTGGCCGGACAGCAGCGGCTTCTTGGTCTTGGCCAGCACCTGCTTGCCCTTGGCGAGGAAGTCGCTCCAGGTGATGTCGGTGAAGTCGTCGACGGTGAGCCCGGCTTCGGACAGCACGTCGGTGCGCAGCGCGGTGATCGCGGTGCCGTTGTCGAACGGCAGGCCGAAGTTGGTGCCGTCAACGGTCGAGTAGGCGGTGACGCCCGCGGGGAACTGACTGAAGTCGATGCCCGACTTGGAATAGTCGCTGAACAGGTCCGGGTAGTTGATCACGTTCTTCTGGAACGCGTTGTTCTGCATCAGGAAGATGTCGGGCAGCTGCTCGGTCTCCTTGGACTGGGCCAGGGTGGTCAGCTTGGTCTGCAGGTCGTCCCAGGGCACCTCGGTGACCTCGACCTTCACGTCGGGGTGGTCCTTGGCGTAGATCTTGGCGGCCTCGTTCATCGCGTAGATGTTGAAGGTCGGGTCCCAGCACCACACGGTGAGCGTGCCGCTCTTGGTGGCGGAGGACGCGTTGGCTCCGTCGGTGGCGTTCGGGGTGCCGGAACCGCTGCAGGCCGCAAGGGCGATGCTCAGCGGCACGACCAGTGCCAGCGAAGCGATCTTCCTCAGCTTGTTCATGGGTGGGTCTCTCTCCTTTGCGTTCACCGGAGTACCTCCCCGGTGCTTCCCTGCGCGGGGATCGGGCTCTCCACTGAGCCGGCCCCGGATGTTTACGTAAACGTAGCAGCCTCGCGGCGAGCTGTCAGTACCGTCCAGATCACGCTCTGGTAAAGATCGACCGACCGTCGTTCGGCTTTCCCGGACGCTATGGGGACGTAACCATTGCCGGAACCGGTACGATCGTCGCCATGCCGACTACCACCGGCCGCGGCCGCAGGAAGACCGGCCCGTCCATCGAGGACGTGGCCCGGCTGGCCGGTGTGTCCGCGCAGACGGTGTCCCGGGTCTCGACCGGCGCGGACCCCGTCCGCGAGGAGACCAAGGCGCGGGTGCTGGCCGCGATGGACCAGCTGGGCTACTCGCCGAACCGGGCCGCCAGGGCGCTGCGGAACGGCTCGTTCGGCACGATCGGCCTGCTCGCCCACCGCTTCGAGCGGACGGGCGAGGCGCTCACCACGGAGGCCGTCGTGCAGGCGGCGGAGGCCGAGGACTACTCGGTCACCCTGCTCTCGGTGCGCGAGCCGCAGCTGGACGACTGGCGGCACGCCGCCCACCGGCTGTCCCACCAGGCCATCGACGGACTGGTGATCATCCGGGCCGAGCAGGCGGATCCCGCGTCGCTGGCGCTGCCGGCCACGATGCCGGTCGCCGTCTCGGACTCGCGCCTGATCAGCCAATACACGTCCGTCGTCGCCGACCAGGTGCAGGGCAGCGAGGACGCCGTCCGGCACCTGCTCGACCTGGGCCACGCCACCGTCCACCACATCGGCGGGCCCGCGGACTCCGAGCCGGCCCTGGTGCGCTCGCGGACGTGGCAGCGCTGTCTGGAGGAGGCCGGCATCCGTCCGCCCCAGGTGTGGCCCGGGGACTGGTCGGCGGGCTCCGGCTACGAGGTGGGCAGGCGGATCGCCGCGGACCCGTCGATCACCGCGGTCTACTGCGCGAACGACGAGATGGCGTTCGGCCTGATCCGGGCCCTGCACGAGCGCGGCCGCGAGGTGCCACAGGACGTCTCGGTCGTCGGCTTCGACGGCATCGCCCTCAGCGAGTACTCCTTCCCCCCGCTGACCACCGTGAAGCAGGACTTCCACCGGATCGGCAGCGAGCTGGTCCGCCTGGTCCTCGAGCAGCTGCGCTCGAAGGCCGCCCCCGTCAGCGGCCGCGTCCTGATCCCCACCGAGCTGATCATCCGCGGCACCACCGCTCCCCCGCCCCGCTGAGGTTCAGCCCCACCAACCGCATCACGGTCGCCACGGAGCGCTCGAGATTCGCCTCGCCGTCCCGAAGGGCGACGGAAAGATCACCGGGCTCCGCGACGATCGGGACGACCGCCATGAACCCGCGTCCGACGAGGGAGTCCGCGCCCGGACCCAGCCGCCCGGCGAAGGCGATCACCGGCACCCCGTGCCACGCGGCCACGTCCGCGACGCCCGCCGGGGCCTTGCCGGAGAGCGTCTGCGCGTCCAGCGACCCCTCCCCGGTGAGCACCAGGTGGGCGCCGGCCACGGCCGCGTCCAGCCCCACCGCCTCCGCGACCACCTCGGCCCCCGGCCGGAGCCGGGCGCCGAGCGTGAGGAATGCCGCGCCCAGCCCGCCCGCGGCCCCCGCCCCGGGCAACTCCCGGACGTCGGGGCAGCCGGCAGCGACCAGGGCGTCCGCGACCCGGGCCAGCACGCCGTCCAGCACCGGCACCTGCGCGGGCGTCGCCCCCTTCTGCGGCCCGAACACCGCGGCGGCACCGGAGGGCCCGAGCAGCGGGTTGGTCACGTCGCAGGCCAGTTCGATGGTCACGTCGCGGAGCCGGGGGTCGAGCCCGGAGAGGTCGACCCGGTCGAGGGCCGCAAGTCCGGCCGGCGTGGGGACGAGGCGACGTCCCGAGGCGTCCAGCCAGACGGCACCAAGCCCGGCGAGGAACCCGGCGCCACCGTCGGTGGTCGCGGAGCCGCCCAGCCCGACGACCAGCCGGGTCGCTCCGGTGTCGAGGGCGTCCCGGACGAGGTCGGCCACGCCGGTGGAGTCGGAGTGGGCCACGTCCCGTTCGGCCGGGGCGACCAGACCGATCCCGACCGCCGCGGCCACTTCGATCACCGCGAGCCCGTCAGGAGCGAGTCCGTAGCGGGCCTCGACCGGCCGGCCGAGGGCATCGTGCGCGGCGACCGTGCGCCAGCGCCCGCCGAGGGCAGCGACGAGGGCGTCCGCCGTGCCTTCGCCACCGTCGGCCATGGGCACCTCGACGCACGCCGCGTCCGGGAACACGGCCCGGACGCCGCGGGCCATCGCGGCGGCGGCCTGCGCCGCGCTCATCGACTCCTTGAACGAGTCGGGGGCCAGGACCACCTTCATCGGGTTTCCCTCACGGTCCCCACGCTATCGTCGGCCTGTGGAGGTCGGGCAGCGCAGCCGGCCGGCGCCGTTCAGCCAGTACACGACGCCGGAGTTCTGGGCCGACCCGCACATCGCCGCGAGCACCGCTGCTCGACCGCACCCGCTGCTCGACCGCACCCCGCTGGTCGAGCCCGTCGAGACCCTGGAAGCAGACCGTTGGTCGAGCCCGTCGAGACCCCGGGACCCTCAGCGACCGATGATCAACTGCTCGCGCGCCTGGGTGAGGGTCGCGAGCAGGTCGTCCAGTTCGAGTTCGCGGCCATGCAGGCGATCGGCGACGCCGTCGACGGCCCGGAGGGCCGCCCGTACCCGGTCCGCGGCGTCGGCGATGCGCTGTTGCACGGACCAGTCGGTGAAGATGTTGTCGAACCACAGGTCGAAGGTGCGGTCGAAGTCACTGATGTCGACGCCGCCCACGGCGCGAATGCCGACGTCGGCGAGCTCCGCGGAGAGCTGCTTGAGCGCCTCGTCGGCGGCCCGCACGCGCGCGACGGCGGCGTCGATCTTCTCGTACTTGACCATGCCGGTGAGCATCCCGCCGCCGAAGAAGGTGTCGAAGCCGGCCCAGTCGCTGGCGGCGCCGAGGAGTTCGGCCGCAGCCTCGAGGCTGGTCCTCGCCCGGCGTTCGGCCGCCTTGGCCTGCATGACTTCGCGATGCTGGGCCTGGGTGGACGCGAGTTGCCCGGACACCTCCAGCAGCTGGGCGGCAACGGACCCTCCGACGGCCCGGAGCCGCGCCTCCTCAGCGGCGACGGCCTCGGCGCGGCGGGTGCGGACGTCACCCAGGGCCGTGAGCTGCGCTTCGAGCTGCTGCCGGGTGGCCGTCGCGGATTCCAGCGTCCGCTGCGCAGCGGCCGCGCGGTACTGCTCCGCGGCCAGTTCGGCCCGCTCACGCTCGAGTTCCGACGCCCGGTTGCCCCGGATGGAGGCCCAGATGCGCGCCGGGCTCATCGACTCCAGGGCCGCCACGTCGCGCGCCTCGTCCGCGACGACGGCGCCGGCCCGGTCGGCGTCCAGCCGTGCCTGCGCCTCCTCCAGGCGGGCCCGGTCGAGCTGCCGGGAGAGCCGGTCGTGCTCCGCGCAGGCGTCCAGGGCTGCGTCCAGTTCGGCGCTGATCACCTTTCGATCGTAACGTCGCCGACGGACGGGTGACCGCCATCCAGCTTGGCCACAGGCGCTCCGCGCCGGGCGTCCGGTTCAGCGCAGGTCATTCCTCGATCGTGGACGCCTGGTCCCGAGTGACCCAACCGAGGAAAGGTCCGGTGCGCGGACGCCGTCCCCGGTGGGCCTCGGCGAGACCCTCGACCATCGCGGCGACCTGGTCCGCGACGGACGGAGCCAGCCCTTCGGCCGTCCGGCCGGCGTCGATGAACCGCGTGACTGCCTCACGCGGTGCCAGGCTCAGGTAGAAGACGGTCTGGCGCCACGCGAAGGCGGCGTTCTTGCGATGCCGCAGCCTGTGGCCGTTCGCAGCCTTGGCGAGGTGTGCCCTGGTGGCCGTCCACGCCGCCTCGGCCTGGGCGGGGGGATCGAGTTCGACGCCCCGCTTGACGAGCACCGCCAGGTTCTGGGTGGTGAGGATCTGGCCCTGCTCGATCACCGTGCCGCTGGTCGCAGGGTTCCAGTGCCATCGATCCTGGGCGACCCCGGCGCGAGCGTGGACGAGCGCGTCGAACTCCGGGACGGTCGTCCGCGGCGGCTGCGCCGGCCAGGTGGACGCCTGCCCGGTGGTCATCCGGGAGATGCCCGCGTAGTCGATGCCGTAGTAGCGGGCGTACAGAGTGCCGCCGACAACGGTCGCGGCCTCCTGCGCCGCGCGCTGGAAGACGGGACTGAACGAGCCCATGAAAATGTCGGCGGCCAACTCGTAGGTGAGGGGGACATCCTCGTTCGCCAACCGGTACAGCCGTGCCAGCTCGCGGATGAGGGAGTTCGGCAGCAGAGTGCCGGCGAAGTGACGCAGGGCAAGCGTCGCCAGGTCCGCAGCCTGGGCGTGCGCCAGGCTCTGCCCGCGGTCGGCGGCGACCGTGCGCTCGAGCAGCGTGAACCACGGGATCGATTCGATGGTCACCTGCGACTGGTGGTTCAGCAGCAGGATGCTCCGGCGGTTCGCGAAAGCGCGGTAGATGCGCTTCGCCAACGTGCCCGCCACCGGTTCGGAGTACCGGGAGGCCACGGTTTCGGCGCTGAGCTGGGGGGCGAGGACGGCGAGTGACTCCGCCGACCTCACGATGCGGCCGCGCAGCAGGTCGGGAAGCTGTGCCTGGGTGGCCTGCCGCAGCACGCGGGACACAGAGGGGAGCTGAGCGCCCTCACGGTCTCCGACGAGGGCCTCGGGATCAGGGACGGCACCGGTGATGCCGGTGGCGTCGAGCGCTGCGGCGACCTCGTGCGCGAGGACGGCGTGGGACCGCTTCCCGGCCGTCCGCGCCTGCTGCGCGCGCAGTGCGAGGAGGGTGGGCGACCCCGGTTCGCCACGTTTGGCGACGATGGACGCGACCGCGTGGCGAACGGTGCCCATCGACGGGCTGCCCGGTGGGGCCGCGAGGCGCTTCCGCAGCCCGGTGAGGAGGATCTGCAGGTTCCCCTTCGGGTCGGCGTGCTTCTTCGTCAGGCGGTGGACGGCGGCGAGTCGCTCGTACTCCGCGAGGAGATCGCGGGCGCCGGCGTCCCACCCCGACGGGAAGGTGGAGTCGACGCCGCCCGACTCCGTCCGGGTCTGCCACCAGTGCTCGACCACCCGGTCGGTGAACGGGGCCCACACCGTGAGGGCCTCGCGTTCGGCTTCGACCTGGGCGCGAGGACGCTTCTGCGCCAGCCGCCGGGACACGTCCGGAACGGTCGCCACGTGCACGCCCGCCGCCTCGGGTTCGGTGGTCTCGAACGGCCAGAACCTGATCCGTCCGGCCCCGGGTTCCAGGGTGCGCAGCAGGGCATCCGCCGCGTCGGACTGCCCGGTGCGCAGGAGGTGGGCGAGGACGAGCATGGCCCCGTGCTCGGGCAGGTGGACGCGATAGAGCCCCGAGTCCAGCCACGTGCCGAGCTGGCCGAGCCCATCGTCGGAAAGGAACCAGGCGAAGATGCGCGCGCGGCTCGCTTCGACGCCGAGGTGCCGGGCGAGGGCGACCTCGTCGTCGTGGAGAGGTCCGCCGGCCGCGGGGGCGCCGGTGGCGAAACCGCCCCTGACGATTTCCGGGGTCAGCCAGATCGGGAAGTCTTTCACGGGGGTCGGTGAGCCGACCCGCACCCGACCGGTGACCATGCCGGTGAGGACCTGCACCCAGGAGCTGGCGCGCTTCTCGGCACGTTCCCGGGCTTCCGGGTCGGAACCGAGGCCAGCGGCGGTCAGGGCCCGCTGGAGTTGGTACCAGGCGTACCCGAGCATGGCGTCCCCTCTCGCACGCTGTCGGCCTCGTCGCCGACACGGCAGGTGCCGCCCCTGCTCCCTCCGGGTCCAGAGCCCAGTGCTCTCGCTGTTGAGCTACGTGTCGATGCAGGCCACCCTAGACGACCTCACCACCGTCGGGAGTTCCCGCAGCTGGCAAGCAGACGCGCGGGACCGTCCCAAGACGCACCAACTCACGTTGCCGAGATGATCGACACTGTCAAGCTCCGCGATCTGGCGGTTGTGGAAGTAGTCGTCTTCGCGAAGCACGGCCTCTGGCCGAAGACGCCCCTGCGAGGATGGGCGCATGACGTGGACTGCACCTCCGATCTCGCGCGACGAATTCCCGCTCGATCTACCCGAACGCCGGGCGCTGGAGGCGTTCGTCACCTACCACCGCCAGACCTTCCTGTGGAAGTGCGAGGGGCTCACCGCGGAGCAGCTCGCCGCTCGTCCGATCCCGAGCACGACCATGAGCCTGCTGGGGATCATCCGGCACATGGCCGAGGTCGAACGGCACTGGTGGCGCATCCGGGTCGCCGGTGAGGACGTGCCCAGCCTCTACGTGGACGACGCCGAGTGGGGACCGCTGGACCCCGCCACCGCCGCCGCTGACTATCAGCAGCTTCTGAACGAGTGGCCCCTGGTCGACGGCGTCGCAGCCGGCCACGACCTGGACGACACCTTCGTCCGACGGGACGAGGTGTGGAGCATCCGCACGCTGTACCTGCACCTGGTCGAGGAATGGGCCCGCCACAACGGCCACGCCGACCTGATCCGCGAGGCCATCGACGGCGCTGTCGGGGAGTAGCCGGGATGGCCCTCGCAGTCGACGGCAAGTATCGGCATCTGTAGATCACCGACGTCGGTCTGGTTGAGGAGTTCTGTCCTGGGGCTTGAGGCAGGCCATGGCCACGGTGCAGGACACCCTCGACCACCTCCAGACCATCATCATCACGGATGAGGGCCCGCGCGACTTCATACACAAGCTCCGCCGCAACGGCGCCGTCGGCGGACGGATCTAGGGATCCAAACCGGAAGGAAGCGCCTGCCCGACTGGTCGTATCCGCACAACCATTCCCCGAGAGGCCGACACGGCCTCCCGACTGACTTGACCGAACTCGACTTCTCTCGTTAGGCTCACGGTCAACGGTCGACGGTCGACCGATCAGGTGGCGAAAACATGACGACCTCCATCGGTGCACGGCGCAGGGTGATTGTCGGCCCGGTGCGATTCGCTGAACTCTGCGTGAGCGCGCGCGCCATGCTGCTGGCTGCCGGCTTTGAACTCGTCGAGAACCTCACCACGGTGCCCTGGACCGCTGACGATCTCGCACCATTGCTGCCTACGGCGGACGCGGCGATCTGCGGGGTGGAGGTGTACGACGCGGCCGCTCTGGCGCAGGCGCCGAACCTGAGGGTGATCGCGCGTATGGGTGTCGGCCTGGACAACATTGACCTGGCCGCGGCGCGGGCCAACAACACAGCAGTCTCGAACGTCCCTGGCGGCAACGCCAGCGCGGTCGGTGAGCTCGCGCTCACGCTCATCCTCGCCGTGCTTCGCAAGCTCACGATCATGGATCGCGACCTCCGCCAGAACCGGTGGGACCGCTACGTCGGCCGTGAGTTGGCGGGCAAGACCGTCGGACTGGTCGGTTTCGGCGCCACCGCCCGCGAACTCGCGAAGCGCCTCAGTGGTTTCGGCGTGATCATCCTCGCCGCCGACCCAGTGCCCAACCGGCCGGCCGCTGCGGCTCTCGGAGTCCAGCTCCGCGAACTGACTGAGGTTTTGTCGGCCGCCGACGTGATCAGCGTCCACGCTCCCCACGTGCCGGCCACCCATCACCTGATCGGCGCTCAGGCCCTCAATCTGGTCCGACCGGGGGCGATCCTGATCAACACCAGCCGTGGCGGTCTAGTTGACGAGGCGGCACTGGTTGCGGCTCTGGAGTCAGGGCGGCTCGCCGGCGCCGGTCTCGACGTGTTCGAGCGCGAGCCGCTGACCAGCGACAACCCGCTGCTCGCTTTCGAGCAGGTGGTCATGACCCCGCACGCGGCAGCCGACAGCCTGGAGGCTTACCACCGCATCGGACTGGCGAACGCCCACGCCATTCTCGACGTCTTCAGCGGCCGCATCCCCAGCCACCTCGCCAACTAAGCCAAGGAGTTCACAACCATGCCAGCCCGCGACATCATCACTGCCGTCCCCGTCGCCTTCCACGACGACGGCAGCCTTGACATGGATGGCTCCCGCGCGATCCTCCGGTACGTCGCCGCCTCCGGGAACGAGGGTGCGTTCGTGGTCGGCACCACCGGCGAGTTTCCGTCGTTGTCGTTCGCGGAGCGGGCCGAGCTGGTCGTCGCCAGCGTGGAGGAACTGTCGCCCCACATGCGAGTGATCGCCCACGTCGGCGCCTCCTCACTCTACGAGACGCTGAACCTGCTGCAGCAGGCACGCGAGGCCGGCGTCACCGAGGTTGCCGTCGTCACCCCGTACTACCTGCCGGTCAGCGACCGTATGCTGTACGACTTCTACACCGCGGTCTCCGCCGCCGCCGATGGCCTGAGCGTGTTCATCTACCTCTACCGCAAGCGCACCGGGAACTTCATCAGCACCGAGCTGATGGCGCGCCTCGCGCGGCTGCCGCACATCGTTGGGGTCAAGATCAGCGAGGAGTCCCTTGAGCAGATCGCCGCATTCCGGGCCGCTGTGCCGGACAGCTTCACCATCTACACCGGCGCCGACCGCGACCTCGGCCGCGCCGCCGACGCCGGCGCCCAAGGCGTCGTCTCCGGCGTCAGCTCGGTGCTGCCCAAGCCGTTCCGCGCCCTCGCCGCGGCCGCCGAGGGCGGTGCTGCCCGCCAGCGCACCGAAGCGCAGGCCGCCGTCGACGCCGTCGTGGACGCTGTTGCCGGCGACATGGGGCGGATGAAGGCGGTGTACCGGATGCTCGGAATCCCCGCAGGCACGACCCGGATGGCGATCGAGCCGCCCAGCGAGCAGGTGCTTGCCGAGTTGCAGCGCGCCGTCGAGCTGTACGCCTGAGATGACCGCGAGCCGGCCGGCGGCACGTCTCACCGTCCTGGGCAGCGCCAACATGGACCTGGTGGTACGCCAGCCGCGGCCGCCGCGAGTCGGCGAGACCATTTTCGGCTCCGGTTTCAGCACCGTTCCCGGCGGCAAGGGACTCAACCAGGCCGTCGCTGCTGCCCGAGCCGGCGCGTCGGTACGGTTCGCCGGCGCCGTCGGCGCCGATCCCAACGGCACCGCTCTCCTGGCGCTGCTGAACACCGAAGGCATCGACACCACCGCCGTCCAGACAAGCGACCAGCCGACCGGCATCGCGTTGATCAACGTCCTCGACTCCGGGGACAACTCGATCGTCGTCGTGTCCGGCGCCAACTCCACCGTGGCCGCACTGGATGATGCGATCCGGGCGGCGATCACCGCCGCCACCCACCTCGTCATGCAGTTCGAACTACCGGCCGCCACCTTGCTGCAGGCGGCCCGGTTCGCCCGCGGCGCCGGTGTACGCACCGTGCTCACCCCGGCGCCGGTCACCGACCACGACCCCGAGTTGATCGCGCTGACCGACTACCTCGTGCTCAACGCCGGGGAGGCATGCGAGCTGTCCGGGCTCAGCGACGTGGAACAGGCCGCTGCAGCCCTGTCCCGGCGCGCCGGCACGGTCATCGTCACCCTGGGCGATCGGGGCTCCCTGCTGGCCGCTGACGGTGCGATCACCGCCCGCATGCCCGCCAGAGCTGTCCGGGCCGTCGACACCACAGCCGCCGGGGACACCTTCGTCGGGGTCCTCACCGCGCGCATCGCCGCCGGCCAGACCATCACCGAGGCGATGCGATGGGCGACGGCGGCGGCCGCGGTCTCAGTCACCCGTCCCGGCGCCACCAGCTCAATGCCGAACCTCGCCGAGATCTCCGCCGCACTGAGCTGAGATCCTCACTCAACAGGTCTGCCTCCAGCTCGCGCAGGGTGTTCACCGCACGCTGCTCGAGCTGTAACTCGGTGAACGCGCCGCGCCTGGCGGCCTCGAACTCGCCGGGAATCACCGCGCCGGCGTCGTGGAACGATGCCAGCACCCCGCCCACCAGGTGTGCGTATCCAAGGTCCTGAGCGAACCCGGCCGGGTTGATGGCGATCAGCGCCACCCCGCCGATCCGGGGCGAGCCATCCGTCGCGCCGGCGGTCGAAGCGATGCCGGTGACGTCGGGCCGGCTGCCGTCGGCGTGCGCGAGCCCGCCGAGCAGTGCAGCGGCCAGCGCCAGGCCGTAGCCCTTGTGGCCGGCGAGAGCGCCGCCAAGCGGCGTGAGGGTGCCGCCGGTGTAGTAGTCGGCCGGATCGGTGGTCGGGCGGGCCGCAGCGTCCAGGATCGCGCCTTCTGGCAGCCGTTCTCCGCGGTCGCGGGCGGCGTGCACCTTGCCTTCGGCGATGTTCGACATCGACGCGTCGAACACGAAGCCGTCGCCCTCGTCGACCGGGAAGCCGAACGCGAACGGGTTGGAGTTCAGGAACGGACCGGCGGTCGTGCCGAACGGTGCCATCGCCCCGATGCCCGGTCCGGCGGCGCCGACACTGATGATCGACACCAGGCCGCGGCCGTTGAGTCGCTCGGTGTAGTCGCCGAGCCGCCCGATGTGCGTCGTGCCGCGCACCGCGACCACAGCCACGCCGTGGGCCAGGGCCCGGTCCCCCACGAGGTCGGCCGCGACCGCTGTGGAGTAGTGGCCGAAGCAGTGTTGGGCATCGAGCAGGATGGTCGCACCGGCGTCCTTCAGCACCCTCGGGTGGGCTTGTGGCCGGATGGTGCCTCGCGCGATCTCCTGACGGTACTGCGGCAGCCTCAGGATGCCGTGTGAGACGTGACCGGATGCCTCCGCGCGCACTAGGTGGCCGGCGACTTCCGCGGCCACCTCAGGCGCGCAGCCGAAGGCCCGCAGGATGGCCGTGACCCGGCCGGTCAGTTCGGCAACCCCCACGAGCAGCGTGTCGGCGCTCACTTCACCCCTCCCATGGCCAGGCCGCTCACCATGTACCGGTTGGCCACCAGGTAGATCACGATGATCGGGACGGTGGCGATCACCGCGCCGCCCATCAGCGGACCCCAGGCAAAGACGTCACCGTTGATCATGTCGGCCAGCCCGAGCGGGATGGTCTTGCGGCTGGCCGAGTTGATCATGACCAGGCCGTACAGGTACTCGCTCCAGCACAGGGTGAAGCTGAACACCGCAGTCGCCGCGATAGCCGGGGCCGACAGCGGCAGCGTGACCCTGAACATGGCGGTGAGACGGCTGGCGCCATCCACGAGGGCAGCCTCCTCCAGTTCCTTGGGTACGGATGCGAAGTAGGGCACCAGGATCCAGGTGGCATACGGGATCGTGATCGTCGGGTACACCAGGATCAGGGCGGCGAGCGAGTCGCCGAGGCGAAGCTGTGAGACCAGCATGTAGAGCGGGATGAACAGCACCGCTCGCGGCATCAGGTAGGCGTAGAGGACCCCCTTCGACAGCGGTTTCCGTCCCCGGAACTGCAGCCGCGAGATGGCATAGGCGGCGAACACGCTGATCACGATCGAGATGATCGACACCACCAGGCCGACCAAGAAGCTGTTGCGCAGCTGGCCGGGGAACGGACCGGCGAACAGCTTGGCATACGACTCCAGCGTCGGGCGCTGCGGCCAGAACGTCGGGTTGATCTGGTAGATCTCGGCGTTGCTCTTCAGGGAGGTGTTCAGCATCCAGTAGATCGGGAACAGCGCGACCACCGTCATCACGGCGAGGACCGCATACAGGAAGACCTTCTTCGCCAGCGATTGCTTCATGGTGGTCAGTCCTGGTCTTTCAGGGTGCGCTTGGTCACGTAGTTGATCAGCAGCACCAGCAGGGGGATGGAGAGGATGGAGATCGTGGTGGCCTGTGCGATGTCGAGGTTCTGGAAGCCGATGTTGTAGCTGAGCGTGGAGAACACCTGGGTGGCGTCGGCCGGCCCCCCGCGGGTGAGCAGCCAGATGATCTCGAAGTCGTTCAACGTCCAGATCGTCGTGATCACCGCCGCCAGCATCATCACGTTCTTCACCGAGGGCAACGTGATGTAGGCGAACCGCTGCAGGATGCCGGCACCGTCCACCCGCGCGGCCTCGTACTGCTCCTGTGGCACCGCCGAGAGCCCGGCCAGGATCGCTATGCCGATGAACGGTGTACCGCGCCAGGCGTTCACCAGGATCACCGAGACCATCGCCAGGGTCGGGTCGGTCAGCCAGGGCACCGGGCCCTGCACCACGCCGATGCCACGCAGGATCGCGTTCAAGGCTCCGCCGACGTCGGAGAACATCCACTGCCAGGCGAACACCGACACGATCGTCGGCACCGTCCACGGCAGGAACAGCAGGACCCGGAACAGCGACCGGCCACGGAACTGTTCGTTCAGTACCAGCGCCATCGCCAGGCCGAAGACGAGCTTCAGCAGCACCGCTCCGAGGGTGAACACGAGCGTGTTCCAGGTGGTCCGCCAGAACAGCGGGTCGGTCAGCACGTCGGCGTAGTTGCCCAGGCCGATGAAGGTGCCGGCCGTGCCGACCCGCTTGTTGGTGAAGCTGATCCACAGCGCCCACAGCAGTGGCAACGCCATGATCAGCAACAGGTAGAGGGTCATCGGCCCCACAAGGACATACCCGAGGAGGCCTCCCGGCCGGCCTGGACGGAGGGGTCTCGTCCGGGCCGGCCGGGTCGCGCGCGGCGCCGACCCGGCATCCGATTGGCGGTCGTCGGTGCCGGACGGTGCCGCTGCGCTACTCATTGCGGACCTCTCAGCCGGCGTAGGCCTGGTCGACCTGTGCGCGCAGGTCCGCCAACGCCTTGGGGATGGCCACGTTGTTGATCAGGATCTCCTGGAACGCCTTGTTGACCAGCCGGTTGTTGTAGATCGTCCCGGCAGCCGGGCTGTACTGGCTGGGCGAACCGAGGTAGGTGGCACCCGAAACCGAGTCGGCGAACGCCTTGTTGGGGGCCTCGGCCCACACGCCGGACGTGCGCAACTCCTCATACACCGGGATCGCCAACGGAGCACCCAGGTCGGTCCACTCCTGGTACCAGGCCTTGTCGAGAAGATAGGCGATCAGGTCCTGGCCGCCAGTGGGGTTCTTGGCCTTGGCAAAGACCCCGAAGGTGTTCATGATCCCCGGCGAGACTGCACCCTTCGGGCCGGCCGGGAACGGCGCCACGGCGGTGTTCTTGTAAATGTCCGGCGCGTCGGTGCTCAGGCTGCGCAGCAGGGAACCGGCGTTGAACACGATGGCCGACTGACCGGACAGGTAGGAGCGGTTGTTGCCGGCGTCGTCCCAGTTCAGGGAGTCCTGCGGGCTCGACCCGTCCCTGACGATTCCCTGGATGACTTCGGCCGCCTTGGCGTTGGCCTCCTCCGAGCCCACCGCGTCCGCAGGGGCGGCGTCCAGGGTGCCGCCGTAGGACCAGGTCACCGCGCGCGTCCAGAACTCCGCGTCTGAGTTCTTCTGTCCGTAGCCAATGCCGGCGCCGTAGACGCCGGCGGCCTTGTCGGTGAGCTTCGCGCCGGTAGTCCGCAGCTCCTCCCACGTGGTGGGCGCACCGAGGCCGGCCTTGTCCAGGAGATCCTTGCGGTAGATCATGACCTGCGCCTCCGACCAGGCGGGGACCGCGTACTGCTTGCCGTCGAAGGTCACCGGCTTCTTCAGGGTGTCAGTGATCTTGCCGTTGGTGGACTCCAGCTTGGTCACCAACTCGGAAACGTCGCTCAGGACGCCCTGAGAGTAGAACTGCCCGACCTCCTGGTAGCCGAAGAAGGAGACATCCGGCACGTTGCCCGACTCGAGAGCTGCGGCCCACTTGGGGTAGAAGTCCTCGTAGGCGATGGTCTCGACATTGACGGTGACGTTGTGCTCCTTGCCGTACTGCTGGGCACGCTCGGTGAACGCCGTGTTCTGATCCTCAATCAACTGCTTCTTCATCCAGACAGTGATCGTGTTCGCGTCGCCGCCGGACTCGGCACCTGCGCAGGCGCTCAGTCCGGTCGTCAGCGCAAGAGCGGCGAGGGCCGCCGCGCACGCCCGCGCTTTCGCATTCCAGGGCATCTTTGCTCCTTCTTCATCGATCGCCCCGCAGGGCCCCGCTCGCGACCACTCGCGATTGGATGGCACTCTACTATTGGTCGACGGTCGACCGTCAACCATCTGGCCGAAAACTATGCCAGACTGTTACCAACGCAAGGGGCGATGGAGGAACACGAATGTCCGTGGCAGCGATCCGGCAGGGCTCGCTCGGTGATCGAATCGCGGACGACCTCCGCATCCGGATCATCAGTGGAGCCCTCAAGCCCGGCACCCACCTTGTCGAGGGCATCCTCGCCGAGGAGTACGACGTCAGCCGGGCACCGGTTCGCGAGGCACTCCAGCGGCTGATGGTCGAGCGCCTGGTGGAGGACGGACGCCGCCGTGGTGTCTTCGTGGTGGGACTCACGGCCAAGGACATCGACGAGCTCTACTCGCTGCGCCTGGCTCTCGAACTGCTCGCCTTTGAGCGTGCGGTCGCCGCCGGCGGGCCGGAGTCTCGTTGGGACCGCTCGCAGGCGGCCATTGAGACGATGAAGCTCGCCGCCGAACGTCGCGATGCCAGCCTGTTCGGGGAGGCTGATCTCCAGTACCACCAGAGCTTCTACAGCTACGCCGGCCACGGCCGTCTGGAGTCCTTCTGGGATCAGTATCGGCCCACGTTCGCCGCCCTGTTCGCCACCACGATCCGTCCGGTCGCAGACCTACGGCGCTCGGTGGAAGAACATGAGGTGCTGCTCGACTACGCCATCAGGGGCGATGTCGAGGGCGGCAAGGCCGAGCTGCGTCAGCACCTCGATCGCGCCAGAGACGCCATGCTGCGCTTTCAGAAGGGCGAGCCTGCAACGACGTGAGGACGCGCGTCCCGCCCATCCCGGCAGGGACTGACTTGGCGGGGCGCGCTTCACAGACCCCTCCAGACCGTCGAGACAACCTGGCATCACCGTCACTGGTGTTCGAGATGCCGCTCCATGACGCCCCGGCGCACCGCCGCAACAACCTGTTGCTCCTGGGGGTGTCCGAACGCGCGGTCATCGACATCATGGGCTGGTCCAGCGCGAAGATGACCTTGGTCTACCAGCACGTCACCGACAGCGTCCGCACCGACGTCGCCAGCAGGGTGGGACGGATACCTCTGGAACAGCCCGCGACAGGCCTGCCCGGCGCCCGCAGGCAGGTCGGCTACACGGACGGACGCGGACAGGTCCCAACCGTCAGAATCGAACAGCGGGGACGGGAGCGAAGACGCGCCGGTTGAGACTGAACGTTCGGACGCCCTTCCTGCGACCGGAAAGAAGGGCGTTTCCTCTGTTTCAGATGGCGGAGGATACGAGATTCGAACTCGTAAGTATGCCCCAACTCCCTTCACGGTCGTCACAAGCGGTTTGCGCCTCGCTGACTAGGCATTTTACCCTCAGATCCGGGCCTCCGACAGACGCCGCAAGTGGGCTGAAGTAGGCTAGTTTCGGGTCGCTAAGGACCCGCTAAGGACCCGCTAAGGACCCAAACCGGAGGATCAGTGGCCCGGCCGACAGAGCAGCAAACCACCGATCGGCGATGCCGATTCGTCAAGGAAGACGGCATCCAGTGCCGGCTTCCTGCCGCCACCGACAGGAAGGCAAACGGCTACTGCTACCACCACATGGGTGCCCAGCGCCGCCGAACCTGGGGCTCGATCAAGAGAAAGTCCAGCGGCTACCAGGCCAGCTACGTCGGCCCGGACGATCAGCGCCACCTCGGCCCGACGATCTTCATGGCGAAGGTCGACGCCGAGGTATGGCTCGCCAAAGAGCGGCGCCTGATCGACCTGGACGAGTGGACCGCGCCGCAGGCCCGCGAGGACGCCGCACGCGAAGCAGAGCTCCGCGCCAAGGCTGCCGCCCTGACTCTGCGCGAGTACGCCGACCCGTGGGTACAGAACCGCCACAACCGCAACGGGCAGCCGCTGAAGGCGCGCTCGCAGGCCGACTACCGGCGGCTGCTGAAGGCGAAGATCTATCCCCGGTTCGGCGACACCGAACTCAAGGACATCACCAAGGAAGACGTCGTCGCCTGGTACCGCACCATGGCCAAGACCCCGACCGAACAGGCGTCGGCCTACGCCCTGTTGCGGACGATCCTGACCACCGCCGTCGAGGACGAACGGATCGCGGTCAACCCCTGTCGAATCAAGGGCGCCGGCAAGGCGCCGGTCAAGCACCGCGTCGAGATGGTCACCAGCGATCAACTCGCGCAACTGCACGAGGCGATGCCCGAGCGCTATCGCCTCACCGTTCTGCTCGGCGTGTGGTGCACCCTCCGCATCGGTGAGATCCTCGAACTTCGCCGCGGCGACGTCAGCATCACCCGCAGCAAGGCCGAGGACGGGACGCCGATCGCGGTGGGCGTGCTCCACGTCCGCCGATCCGTCCAGCACATCGAAGGCGAAGCGGTCATCGACACCCCCAAGACCGCCGCCGGCGCCCGCGAGGTGCACGTCCCTCCGGCTCTGATCCCCGATCTGGAGACGCACTTGGCGCTCTTCACCCAGCCCGGACGGATGGGCCTCCTCTTCCCCTCCGGAACCGGCAACCCGCTCCACCACCGAACCTTCGGCAACTGGTGGAACAAGGCCCGCATCGCCGCAGGCCGACCCAACCTGCGCTTCCACGACCTGCGCCACACCGGAGCCACCATGGCGGCCCAGTCGGGAGCCACGCTGAAGGAACTGATGGACCGCCTTGGCCACACCACCCCCAAAGCGGCACTGGTCTACCAGCACACCGCGGCCGACCGCGACCAGATCATCGCAGAACGACTCTCCGCACGCATGTCGGGCGGGCGCGCTTAGCCATGCCTTGGGCGCCTGCCCCGCACACGGCCAGTGGGCTTCGCAACAAGCGGGAAATCCACGGCTGCGCATGTCTCCCGGTCGCGGGAGCCACGAACCAGCCTCCACTCAAGGTTGAGCGCCGGGGCCTCCCGGGGACATCGCCAGCCAAAGTCCATCAGTTGCGCACCACACGCAGATTCGCCGCCGACCCGGGACGCGGAGGCAAGCTAGCCCATCGCTGCTCCTCGACCACGACAGGCGCCTCGGAGGCGGAGATACGGCGTGCGAACACCGCGAGGGTTTCACCAAGTCCGGTCGCCGCGGGCGCGATGATGCCGTGATACTCGAGCTGGTGGGCGACGGCGGCGACCCGCTGGCAGGCCTCGTACGCGCCCACTGCTGATTGCATCTCGGCATCGGACAGCCCCGCCTGGACTCGTGCCTCCGGGTCTCGAAGGTCCAGTACGTTTGCGATCGCAATCCGCACCGAGTAGAGGACACGCGGCTTGACGTACTCGGCCGGCACTCCGGATTCATCGACCAGGTGTCGGTAGGCCTCTTCGAGGCAGCTCTCCGGCGGCCGTCCGAGGTAGATGACCGGAAACGACTCGCCCCAACGCCCGCCCGAGCCGCCCGCGAACGCGTCACGGTTCGGAGCGGCATGGCGCATGAACACCCCTGCGATAGGTACCCCGCCGATTCCGGCAAGCCGTTCCGCAAGAGACCGCTGCCGGCTCACCGCCGCGGCCCTCCAGCAAGATTCTCCACAGCTTGGAGCACCGTATCGAACTCTCCATCCTCCAGGAGCTGCAGCGGTGTGTTGCCACCAAGAGCTCGCTGCCGTGAGTGCAACCAGATCTCGATGCCCTCATCCGCGAACACGTCGGACAACTCTTCGATCACGTACTTCAGCTCTAGAAGCCGGTCCCGCGAGGACCCTTCAGGCCGACTCTTGCCGGCGGCCCAGTTCTGCACCGACCGCTCACTGACCTTGGCAATCCCACCAATCTCACCGAGCGTCAACGCCCGGCGTGCGTCGGCGACGACCCGGGTGTACACGAGGCTGCTAGACGCACCAGAAACAGAACTCATCCTTCGCCTCTCACTTCATCCTGTACTTCGTACTGTACTTCATGTACAGTTGCGGGTCAATGGAGCATCCAAGGTGAGGAGCCGGGAATGAGCCTCTTCGTCCGCGCTGGCTACAACGACAACCTGGTCGTCGATCAGATGGTGGCACCCGCCGCCTCAGGGTTGCCCTTCGGGCGTGGAAGAGTCCCGATGGACGGCCTGGTGCTTGATGCAACGTCAGCAGCGAACCGCCCATCTTTCCGGGACTCCTGCGAGGCAGCAGGCCTCCCGCTGATGATCGATCCCCTGACACATCTGTTTCAGGACGAGCAAGAGCCCGGGAAAGGTTGGGCGGCTCTTGGCTTTGCCGGCGCGGCCAAGGCTGACCCCGACGAGTTCGACTCGGCGGGCGTCCAGGACGAACTCATTGAGCGCGCCCTGACCTTCCAGCTCGATCACGGAGCCACGACCCTAATCGCCCCCTACTTCCACGCCCGGTCACTCAAGGATCCGTGGTTCAGGATCCAGCTGTCGATCAACAAGCGCACAGCCTCCTTTGTTCGATCCGAGGGAGTTCATGTGCCGATCGCGGGCCTACTCGCGGGTTCGCTCAGAGCATTCGGGCCGGTGGCGTCATGGGCGGAGGGCGTGGATGCATTCATCACAAGCTTCGATGGAGTGGAGCTGCGCCACGTGCTCCTAGCCCTCTCAACCAGTGTCGCGCCAGCAGGCGACACCGAGGATCGACTCGGCACCTACCTCTCAACCGTCGGTCACGTTTCCAGGCGAGTTCCAGTGATTGCCTGGCGGCAAGGACAGTACGGTCTAGCTGCGGTGGCGTCCGGGGCAGTGGGCTATCAGACCGGCCCTGCCTCCGACGAGCGGTGTGATCTACCAGGTCATGGGCGCAATCGTCGCCCCCAGCCAGGTCCGGATCGCTCAGGCGGGACGTCCAGGCGTGTCTACTTCGGTGCCTTCGGACGGAGTGTCTCGGCGAGGGCCGCCGAAATCCTTCTGACGGCCGGCTCCATTCGAGGTGGCCTGACCTGCACCAGCCCGGCATGCTGTCCCGATGGCGCAAGCAGCATGCTGTCGAGCTGGAGGCAACATGCGATTCGAGCCCGGTCTCGAGAGCTCGACGAGCTTGCCAGCATGCCCGATGCATCGTGGAGACTGAACCACGTTGCACGCGAAGCTGAGAGGGCCGCCGACCGTGCGCGAGTAGCCAACGAGATACTCGCCGGAGCCGGTCTCACAGAGCACGTCCCCGAAGGCAGCTATCGGGCACTAGCAGCCGTAACGGATGCGCTTCGCGATGCAGCTAGGCGCCAGGCGTCTTAACGGATCGCTGACGCACACACGCGAGTCATCGCGACAGACACGAGGGACTCGCCGCGGCCTGAGCCCCGTAGGTGGCGACTCGCCCGCTAGTCTCAGCGATGGGTCTTCACGTTTGACGGGGTGGGCAATGGGCGCTGAGTCACGAAGCCTCCGTTCGGTACCCTTCAAGGAGAACTACTCAAGCAGCGTGAGTTCGCTGCTCAACGAGTTTTACATTCCCAGTCTGTCGAACGCGATCTCCTACGATCGTGCGACTGGCTACTTCTCATCCGCAGTATTGGCCCTGGCTCCTGTCGCGTTCAGCGACTTCGCCGTCCTTGGCGGTCGGATCCGGCTTCTCTGCTCTCCGCACCTCACCGAGGCCGACGCCAACGCGATACTGAGTCTTTCGGACGACCGACAGCCCACTCCACTCGAGGTGGCGGCTTCTTCGCTCGCATCTCTCAGGCACGGTAATGACCTCGAAGCCCGGGCCGTCGCATGCCTCCGCGCACTGATCGACGCGAAGGTACTGGACATCCGATTCGTAACGTCCGGCAGGTCGGGCCTCTTCCACGACAAGATCGGCGTGTTCACCGACGGACTCGGCGCCAGGGTGTCGTTCATCGGTAGCGCGAATGAGACAGCAGCCGCCTGGTCAGGGTTTGCGAACCACGAGCAGATCGAGGTCTTCCGCAGCTGGGTCGGCGAGGACGATGAGCGACGATGCTCCCGGCACGCGGACCAATTCGACGAAACTTGGCATGGCCTCCGGCGTGGACTGATTGTCACCGCCTCCGAGGATGCTGCCAGGGTGATTCGTTCTGTCGTGCCGGCTGAGCCCCTTGACGAGATTGTCGGTGGGCTCCGAGACGCTTCGCGGCGAGCTGAGTTTCAACCGGACGCAATCCCTCTCCGAGACCACCAGAAGGAAGTTCTGAGATCCTGGGAGGCGAGCGGACACAAGGGCATCGTGGGCTTCGCGACCGGAGGCGGCAAGACCCGTGTGGCGCTTGAAGCGATCCGAAGGTGGTCGCTGTCCGGCCGTCCTGCCCTCGTGTTGGTGCCCTCTGAGGTGCTTCACGAGCAGTGGGCGGCGGAGATTGCTGCGCTCTTGCCGAAAGCAGTTGTCCTGCCAGCCGGCGCTGGCCATTCAAGAGACGGTTGGAGTCGCCGTCTCGTGGACTACACCGTGGATGACTCGTCCCTCGGCCAACGGATCGTCCTAGCTACATACCAGACCGCCGCCACAGAGCACTTCCTTGACCTATTGCCCTCCGGCGCGCATCTACTGATCGTCGGCGACGAGGTGCACCGCGCTGGAGCCCCCGACACCCGTCGGATCCTTGAGCGCGTCAGGGCTGGCGGGCGACTGGGGCTGAGTGCCACGCCAGCACGCTACGGAGATCCGGCCGGTACAACAGAAGTGTTCAGCTATTTCGGCGAAGTCCTCCAACCCGAGTTCACGATGGCGGACGCGCTTGCCGCCAACGTTCTGGTGCCGTACGAGTACAACTTCTCGACGTGTGCACTGGCGGACGACGAACAGCAGCGTTGGGACAACTACACCCGACAGATCGCTCAGGAGATCGCCAGGAACAGCGGTGACCTGTCGGAGTATGCACTCCACCTGCTTCGGCAGCGCGCCAAGATCTCGAAAGGGGCCGTCGCCAAGGCAGGCGTGGCGCGCGAGGTCCTTCAAACGAACTACGCCGAGGGAGATCGCTGGCTCGTCTACTGCAACGACAGCGAACACCTGAGGGCGGTGAGGGGCGCGATCGAGAGCCTCGGCATGGACATCCTCGAGTACCACTCAAAGGACGATGGTGATCACGACGCAACTCTCAGCTACTTCACGAATCGGGGTGGAGTCCTCCTAGCCATCAAGTGTCTTGACGAGGGCGTGGATATCCCGATGATCAACCGCGCATTGATCCTCGCGTCGTCGACCAACCCGCGCGAGTACATCCAGCGTCGCGGTCGGGTGCTGAGGCGTACCCCGGGCAAGTACAGCGCTCGGATCTTTGATGTGATCGTGGTTGGCGCGGACGGCAAGGCCATCACGCCGAGCGAGGTCACACGAGCGATGGAGTTCGCGAGAGACGCGAGAAACGTCGGACCGTCGCTGTACCTTGAAGACCTGATCCCGTCGGCACCCGGCGCAGCCGCGTCGACGGATGTCGAAGAAGATTGAGCAAGGAGCGAGAGATACGGTGAGTCGTCCAGGTTCGGCATCTCCAAGACAGGCGGCACTGGATGCCATCGAGGAGGTGCGGGCGACGCGTCAACGCGTGACGCTCGACTCGGTGGCGTGGGGGAAGATCGTCACCATCGCTTGGGACAACCGTGCCCAGACCCGCGATCGTCGTGAGGTGCAGCGGGACCTCCGTACGGTCCTGCTGGAGGCTTCAGTGAACGGGGGCGGGGATGCAGCTTCTTGAGATGAAGCTCCAGAACTGGGGACCGTTCTTCGGCGAGCACGCGATCCCGCTTCGCGTGGACTCTAGCGCACCAGTGGTGCTCTTCCACGGCGAGAACATGCGAGGGAAGACCAGCCTCCTTCGCGCGATCGTCTGGTGCCTCTATGGGGAGATTCGGCTGCAAGACGGCCGCACGCGCCTGGATCTTGCTCGGATGGCGAACCTGGACGCCCTCCAGACTGGAGAAGTCAACTTCAGTGTGAGCATCAGGTTCCTTCACAACGGGTCAGAGTACGCGTTGCACCGCTCGGCCACCGCGGTCCCCGAAAGGCCCGGAAAGGTGGTTCTGACGAGGGAGTCCGTCGATCTCATACCCGTTGGCGGCCACCCCTTCCCAGCGTCGAGCATCCCAGACGTCATCGATGGGATCCTCAGCCACGACATCTCCGACTTCTTCTTCTTCGATGGTGAGATGCTCAATCGATTCGAAGAGCGGCTCCGCGAGGACCGATCAACCTCGCAGGTGTTCGTGCGTGCACAAGTCGAGCGAGCCCTGGGGCTTCCGTTCATGAGTAACCTGGCCGCCGACCTCGAAGCCATCCAAGCTGCGATCGCTGCAAACATGAACCTGGCGCTGAAGAAGGTCAAACGACACTCCGGGCTCAGCGATCTGTACAAGACTCGAGTGGACGAGTTGGCCTCGATCGAACGGGATCTAGTCGGACTCCGCGCACGCGACGAGGACCTCGTGGCAAGGATTTCCGAGCTGGACAATGAGCTCTCGAAGGTCGACGAGATCAAGGACCTCTACTTCGAGCGCAAGAGCTTGGAGCAGGATGTTGCGCGCACTGAGGACACGATCCGCGACTATCGAGGCGCCATCGCCGACCTCGCCGAGACCACATGGTGGCTGCCACTCGCCGAAGTGCTTGTTGACGATTACCGATCGGCGGAGGCCGCGATCGAAGACGCCGAGAAGACCGATCGTGAGCGGTATCGTCTTGAGCTGTCACTCAGTCAGCTTGAGCAAGAACGTGGCACGGGGCAGTGTCCAACGTGTGGACAACCGACGGCTTCGCACCGTGATGAAGAGATCACGGAAGAGCTCTCGAGAATCAGGCTGTCGCTCGCGGCTTTGCCCGCAAGCGACCTCGACGAGGCCCGTGCCCGACGGGATCGCCTGCGTCGCTTCGGCAGTGCGACTAGCGTGCTCCAGCGCGTTCATGAGCAGGAACAGGATCTTCGGAGAGAGCGTCTGCGAAAGGACAAGAGCGAACAGCGGATTCTGGCAATCACCGAACAGATCAGCGGGAACACGGTCGACATCGAGAGTCTCCAACGGAATCTCATCGAGGCCAAGACGCTCAAGGTGCGGTCCGGACAGGCGGTGGTTGGTCTCGAAGGCAAGCGCGTATCGCTGAAGCAGGAAGTCAACAAGTTGGCAGGACAGATCGCGGAGCAGCCGGAGATCGACCCGAGTGAGCGCCTTCTCCAGCAATCCGTGCAGGAAGCCCACGAAATCGTGACCGAGTCGTTTGGTCGCTTCCGCACGTCGATGCGCGATCGCGTTGCGGCAGCCACCTCCGACCTCTTCCAACGACTGACCACTGAGAAGGAGTACACCGGCGTCAGCATGAGCGACGACTACCTGCTGACCGTTCTCGACCACCAGAGTCGCGCACTTTCGATGATCTCGGCGGGTGCCAACCAGATTCTGACCACCGCTTTCATTGGCGCGCTTGCAGAGTGCTCTGTTGATGAAGCACCGATGGTCATGGACACCCCGTTCGGTCGACTCGACACGGGGCACCGGGCAGCAATCCTTCGTTGGGTTAGCACCTTCGACAGCCAGGTGATCCTCTTCGTTCAGTCCGGCGAGTACAGCTCTGACCGAGACGCGCCTCTGCTCGGGGGGAAGATCGGTCGCGAGTACTCAATCGAACGCCTGTCACCAACTCGATCGGAAGTGCGAACAAAGTGACACTCGAGACGAACCTCAGCCAACAGGCTGACAACGACGAATCCGACAAGGTCACCTTCGGACCATCCGGATCGAACAAGGACATACTCGAGATGCTGGTGTCGCAGGGGCACTTCAAAACCTCGGTGGGCGCATTCCAAGCCGCCGCGATGCTGGCGCTCCGGAAAGGGCTCGATCCAAGCTCGGCCCCGGCTTCCGCTGGAACGATGTGGAACCGAGGGTCGGTCAACCAGCAGGTTCTGGAGTTCCTGACATGGTATTTGCCAACGTCGACCCCGGTGCGCGTGCTCGAACAACTCGGGAATGCTGGCACCGCATTCATCGCCGATCGAGTCCGAACTGGCGTTTATAATCTGAGTGATATCTTCGAGCTTCCTCATTCTGACTTGGAATGATTGAGTTAGCAAACACAGATTTCGCCGAGGGGTTGGTCGCAAGTCCCGGTCGCAGCGCAGGCTGAGACGGACGGATCCTCACATGACAATCGAGGCTGCGAACCACACCAGACGACTGCTCGACAGTCTGAGCGAGATGCTCGACAGGATTGAGCGAGAACGCCCGGGACTCTCCGAGTCGGTTCTCGCGCGTGAGGTAGACCAGATCCTCGGACGCCGACGTCCAGCATCGCCGGCGCTCGATCGACGTCCGTCGAAGGCATCGCGCAAGACTCGTTCGAAGCGGGGAGCGTTTGACTGGTACCAGTCGATCGTCGCGAGGTCATTCCCGATGAGCCAGGATGCAGCTATCCGAGCTGCGGCGGCGGTAGAAGCGGGCCTTCTCGCCGAGGAACGCCTTGATCTCATCCCGCCAGGCACGGCACCTCAGCGAGAGACCGCCGAGCTCGAGATCCTTGCATATGAAGGGCGCGCCGCCTTCGACCTCCTCGTGCTGTCCAACATCCGCTTGGTGTTCCATTGGTGCAAAGGGATCGCGCGCTCGGTGGACGCCGACGCTGCCCAAGACGCCTTTCAGGCCGGCTGCATCGGTTTGATGCGGGGTATCCAAGGCTGGGACCATCGAATGGGGTACACCCTGAGCACTTACGTTTCGTGGCACATCCGTCAGGCGATCCAGCGATGGCGGATGAACGAGACGCTACTGATCCGCATTCCGGTCCACGTGTGGGAGCATCTCGATTCCTCTCCGGACGACCTCCCTGAAGAGACGCGAACCGCAGCAGAAAGGGCGCTCCGGGTTGCCTCGCTTCACGAGATCGACATTGACTCAGAGGCACATGGTTGGGACGGGGGTCTAGAGGAGGTCTCTCAGAAGGTGGACCACGAGCATCTCCTGGAGACTGTCCTTAGCGTGCTCTCTGACCGAGAGCGCATGATCCTGCAGTTGCGCCACGGCGCGAGCCCGCTGACCGACGAGCCGATGACTCTTGACGAGATCGGGCAGATGTATGGGCTCTCTCGAGAACGCATCCGTCAGATCGAGTCGAAGGCCTTGAAGAAGATCCATCCAGTCGACCCAAGCCTGGTGGCGAGTCTGTAGGACGGGCCACTGCCGGCATCTCCGCCGGTTCGTCCAACCGATCGGACACCCTCTGTCAGCGGTGACTGATAGAACGTGTGTTCGATGCAGGCCGTTGACTCCGCCGACCCGCGCGAGCCCAAACGACGGGGCCGGGCTTCGTCTGGAAGAATCGCGACGTCTGAACGAGAGGTGATCGTGTGGTACGGATGTCCGCAGGAGGAGTTGACACGGTGACGAGGCGAACCCCCTCAAAGACCGGGGTTTCGCACGGTAGCAGCGCCATCCGTGAACTCGTGGTGGAGCAAGTGCCCGTCGAGCTCATTCGCCCCGAGGACGGCCTCGGGCGGCGCCGAGACCGCGAAGGCCACCTCGCCCTACAGCGATCTATCGAGCAGTTCGGCGTACTCACCCCGATCACGGTCCGACCGGCGGCCGACGGGTCCGGCGACTTTCTCTTGATCAAGGGCCAGGGCCGGACACTCGCCTGCCGACTGCTTGGCATCGAGTCGATCCCTGCAGTGGTCGTCAGTGACCACTACACCGATGACGAGAAGGTCCAGCAGTTCTTGGTTGAGAACGTCGCTCGCCTCAAGATGCATCCCGTCGATCGAGCACTTCTCATCGCCCGGGCGCGCGAGTCCGGCGAAGAGACGGCGGCCGTCGCTGCCCGCTTCGGAGTCACCCCGGCAACCGTTCGTCGGCTGGAGACCCAGCTTGAGGGTGTGAGCAACGGTGAGGTCGTCGCGTTGAGGTCCGGACAGTTGGCCTTGGCAGTACACGCGCTGGTCGCCCGCTACATTCAGCCGGAAGAGCGAGCAGATGTTGCCGGCGTGCTCGCCTCCTACCCGGTCACAGTGAAGGAACTTGAAGCACTCCTCGGCGCGCTGGGATGGCTGCGTCTTGAGGCGCTCGGCCCCGAGCATCGCCAACAGAGGCTGGTTCTTCTAGCATGGGCGTGCGCTGAGCTTGGTGAACTCCCGAAGGGAACACCCCGGGAGAAGCTGCGGCGACTTGCGCTGCGGCTCCCTGAGACCCTTGATGTTGCCCCTTCAGCCAGGCTCCGGGCGGGTCGATGAAGGTCCTCGCAGCAAGACCCGAGGACCTTCACCTCAGCACCGAGATGAGCCGAACCGGGAGCGCCAAGCAGTTCGAGGAGCGATTGCGGTCGTCCATTGAGGCGATCGGACTGGCCGAGCCCCTCAAGGTTGCCCCACGGGCTGGCGGCGGTTACCTTGTCATTGACGGCAACATGCGGTTGAAGGCTATCCGAGCCATTCAAGAGCTGCATCCGGACCGATTCGAAACCATCCCTGTCTACGTTCTCGACTATGACAAGCGTTTCGAGATCCGATTCCAGTCCGACATTTATCAAGACCTCTTGCCCAGCCAGCTCGCAGCCCTTGTGGAGCATCTCCATAAGAGCGAGCAGGTCCGCAAGGTGGACATCGCAAGGTACATCGGTGTTTCTCCGGCAACGCTGCGCAACTATACCGGCCTTTGGCGCCTGGTTCAGAGGGGCGGGTTGTTTGTGAAAATAGTTGAGCTGATGGATGTCGGGGTGTTTCCGGCATCTACCCCGTATGCGTGGCTTCGCCTCAAAGCAGATGTGGGCGTGCGCGCCGTCATCGAGACCTACCTCAGCGCCGGAGAAGACGCAGAGATCTGGATCAACAGGGCCATCTCTCAGGCCCGTCACGGCGCCGTCCAGCGACTGCCGCTCAAGTACGTCGAGCAGATCACGGGCTCCCTTTCACCTGAGCACTACCAGATGGACGAGGCGATGCGATCAGTGAAGCGGGATCTTGGCCTGCGGAAGAACGCGGGCGCGTCGTCACGAACGGACGTATCTGATGCTGTAAGGCACCTGAAGACCATTCAGGCGCGATCGACGGAGCCAGTCCTCAAGGAGGCAGCGAGATCCCTTCAGGAGTACTTGACATGACCGTTGGCGACTGGGCCCGGGACGCATACTTCGAAGCACCTGAAGCGGAGTCTGTGGATGGCGGCACGACCAGTGCTGGGACGTTGTGGCATGGCGTGAGCGCTCGTTGGGGACATTCCATGCAGTCGATGTGCTCCTACCAAGGGATGTTTCCAGCGAAGGTTGCGCACTATTTTATCCAGCGGTACTCAGAGCCTGGCGCAGTTGTCCTCGACCCCTTCAGTGGTCGAGGAACCGTTCCCCTTCAAGCCCGGGTTGAGGGTAGACAGGCTATCTGCAATGACCTGAACCCACTCGCGTATGTTCTGTCAAAGGCGAAGGTCGCTCCTCCATCATGGGGTCGCGCGATGCGCTTCCTCGATGAATTAGAGCAGGAGTACCTGGGGACAGGCGGGGCCAGCGCGCCGGTCGTGCCCGACGATATTCGAATGCTGTTCCATCCGAACACCTTGCGTCAGATCTGCTTTCTAAGGGATCGGCTTCTACTAACTTCCATCACGGACTGGTCCGCGCAGGAGTGCATGCTTGCTGGCGCGCTGGCGGGAATCATGCACGGCTCTCATCGTCGTGACGGATCATCACAGTACTTGAGCATCAGCATGCCAAACACCTTCAGTATGGCGCCGTCCTATGTCGCGAAGTTCATCAAGGAGAAGAACCTTACGGCGCCCGATCAGGATGTCTTTGCGCGCCTTCGTGACAAGTTGGCGCGTCTTTACCTTGACGATACTAATGGAACGGATGGTCAGGCTCATCACAGGGATGCGGTAGCACTACTGCAGGACATGCCACAGGAGTCGATTGACCTGGTGGTGACTTCCCCGCCATATCTCCAAGTCGTGAACTACGGTACGGCGAACTGGATTCGCCTCTGGCTCTTGGGACTCGACGAGGTCGGTAGGGACAGTGGTGCAGGTCGCAAGAAGCTTGACTCCGAGCTGGACCATCGACACAGCTACAGCTCGTACGTTCAGTTCATGCAGAGCGTGCTACAGGGGACGGCCAGAGTGCTCAAGCCAAGCGGCGTAGCGGTGTTTGTGATTGGCGATGTCGCCGATCCTGGCCGGGACCCACTTCCGCTCGCAAGGAAGATATGGGAGGACATGGGTGACAGCACTGGGCTAACGCTGCTCGAGCTCATCGAAGACCACCTACCCATTCAGAACAAGGTGAGCCGCATTTGGGGCGAAACCAAGGGCCAAGCCACAGCGAGGGATTGCGCGTTGGTCATGTGCCGAGCTGACGGAGCCCCGTACACGCGGCCGGAGGACGTTGCTTGGCACGAACCGTACAAGGACGGCGGGCCGGACGTCGCTCACGCTCGGGTCAAGGCCACACGTGCCAACTGACTAATCCGAGAAAGCAGCCGACCCGCGAGCGGCCAGCGCCCCTCGGAGTGCATCAGGGAAGGCCTTGTCGGGTGCGCTTCTATGGGTGTACCGCTGCCAACGCGACGGGTGCCGAGGCGCGCCGCCGACGAGCCATACCGGTAAACCCGCGCGATTCAAGACTCCATCGAGCCAGCTAACCTGCTCTTCAAAGTGGCGCCTGGCGGGGCCGCCTGGTGCCCGGACCCCGTACGCCAGGAGCACTCCGTCGGCGTGGGCTAACTCGTCAGCCAGATCGGCACGCGCCATCAGCCACCCCTGTGGCTGTGACCCAATCGCAGCCAACTGGACGGCGCTTCGAGTGGGAGAAGCGAAGAGGTTGCGGATGTCGACCGTCTCGTAGCCGAGGAGCCGCCGCGCCAACTCAATGCGTTGAAGAGTCCTCAGTCCCGACGTCTCAGGCGGATTGAGGCCAACAACGAGTAGCCTGCCCATCGTCTGCATGCCACCGTTAGTCCGTGTTGTCGAGACTCTTGAGTAGTTGGACCATCTCGGGCGCAATCTCACCAGCCCGATGACTCTGTGCGAGAGAGGACGCGGAGACTGTCTGCCATCCGCTAGCCGACAGGAGCCCGTTGAGTGTCGAGATGACTTCGCCGGCCTTCACGAGATGCCAGCGATGTTGCGACGTCAACCAATCGCTCCCGAACCGGATATGTGCTTGCTCGATACCGCCCGCCAGATCCGCGCCTGCGGGGAGGTCTTGGCTGCAATTGGCCACATACTGCGCCTCCGCCCGGTAGCGTTGCCGCTCTGCGCTACGTTCGAGCAGGCGTTCTACCTCCGGAAGGCTCGCTCCGCTTACGCGCGCGATCACTTCGGATGAGATCAAGTAGCTTTCGAGCTCGTTCCGCTCCCAGACGTGACAGCCGATTCCGGCTGCTCCCAGGCTCTGAACTAGGCCAGCAACCTGCTTCTCGCTATGGAAGTCGCGGTTGACAACTACTGTGATGCTCGCAGCGCCCGCCAGAAGGTCCTTCGTGAGCCGAGCGAGAGCTGGCAGGTGCTCCCAAGAGGTGAAGCTTCCCAACGGAATGATCGAGCTACTCGACTCTGCTGCGAGCGTCGCGAGGCCCACCTTCTGGGCCAACAGCCTGAGTATGCGGATGTCGCGGCACTCGACCAGGGCGACATTGGATACATGGAGCGCCTTGGCTAGCCGGAGATTGAAACCCGACCCGATTGCTTGGCGCAGCGTCTCGAGCTGCGCGTTGGACTCTGCTCGGCGAGCAACTCCCGAAGACCGGTCGACCAGCGCGACCAAGCCGGGGTCGACTTCGGCCGCGATTTCGGCGGAGTGCGTCGCCATGACAACTTGCTTGTGGGTTTGGTCGAGCAGCGCCACCAAGCGTCTCTGAAGATCTGGGTGGAGAAAGACCTCTGGTTCGTCGAGGACAACTGTGTCACAGTCACGGACGCGGTAGAGATGGAAGAGAATCTGAAGCCACACCTGGATACCATCACCGGCCCAAATGAGTTCTTTTGGCACTCGACTGTGAGGCTCATGGTAGAGGACGTCCAAGCTGGCGCCCTCCTCGTAGCGAAGGCGTGGGATCTCAAGATCGATGCCGTTACGCCAAGGCTGCGACCACTCCAGGAACCCTGTCCACTCTTCGCGCTCTACCAACTGGCGGAGATGGTTGCGGAAGTGTCGGCTAGCTACGCGTGACTCGATATTCGATCGCACGTACTGATCCTCGAGGAGAGCCTCCGAGTGATCGACAGGGCCTAGTGGAGGGATGATCCCAAGACGGGGAAAGTGCGCACGCGCCTGCGCGGGCGTCGTTACTACGAATCCATCCCCACGCTTGAGATAGAAGAAGGGCTCGTCGTCTTCCCGATCCCAGTCTGGCCACACCACTGTGAGGCGCGACTCATCGTCCCAGGTCAACTCGACGGTAGTCTCGGCGGATCCGAACTCGTGGCGCACGCTCTCCGCTAGAGCAGGGTAGTCCCGAAGGTTCGCGGGGTAGCACTGATATGTCGCGCCTCGATGCTCGCGAACCTGCGAAGTCCTTCGGCTCCAGGCGTGACGCAGCAAGGTCTGAGCGAGACGTAGCGACGTTAGCAGGCTCGATTTCCCCGCGTTGTTCGGGCCCATAAGGTAGGCGCCTTGTCGGAAACTGATTGAGAAGTTGGGGAACGTCCGGTAGTTCCGAACCCTGAGCGACTTCAGCACACTGTGGGTCCTTAGCTGTTCGCGGAGTGTTTCGACAGCACGCGAGGCTTGCCAGGTGTAGGTGAGCCGCCGTGCACCGACATTCTCGCACCTGAGTCGGCGTGCAGCGCACGCCGGCACGGCGCGGCACCGTGACCAGATCATCGTCTCCGGCGTCGCCGCGGCGGGCTCACGCCGCTCCTTTGCATCTTGCTGCGGAGCCTGAGTGCATCTGCTGGATACCCAGAGCGCAGCGCAGTTGACTCTTCTGCCGTCCCTCGCCACTCCGTGGTCTGCCTCGAGACATGCGTCATTGATCTGGCCATGGGTGAGGCTTCCCAACCGGAGGACCTGATCCACTCCCGACTGAACGACGAACATGTCACCCAGATCGGGCCTCGGGGTTCAGCCATGTTCATGGCTTCCGCCGGCGTGGGCAACGGCTGCGAGAACGAGTTGGATGTGCTCGGGGTCGAGGCCAGCGAGGTTGCGGCTGAGGTCGACGGGCGGTCCGCCGAGAAGCGAGGCTGCGATGCGGAGCAGACGGATCTCGCCGCCGGAGAGAGCGTTGTAGTTGTCCTCGTTCATCTGCTCGACGTCGATAGACCACCAGTTGGGGTCGTCACCCCGCTCGACCCACGGCTGTCCCGGGTTGGCGAACCTCCCTTGGCAGACGCGGATGAGCAGGTCCACCCCGGCCTCGAGCGGGTATAGACCGCTCGCCCAACGGCGGAGAGCTTCGTGAACCTCGGTCATCGGTTCGCCCTCGCCTCACGGGCTCGACACCCGAGCCGATCTGCAGGCGAACCCGATCGGAGGACTGCGGCAGCTCCACTGAACAGGGACGCGCTACCTGGTGCCTCGTGACGAAGTCGGTGGGCGCGTTCGCCGACTGGGAGCGACGGGTCGCCGCACTGGATGAGGTCGGCGAGGTAGGGGCCGAGGCCTTCGGCGATCGCTCGTTGGTCGCCGAGGCCTAGAAGGTTCCGCATCCACTTGCCCTCGAAGTGGCCAGTGGTCCAGGAGAGGATCGCGATCGAGCTCACTCCGACGAGTGCGACCCAGCGGGCGTTGCGATAGGCGTCGACAGCGGCCAAACCGAAGACGATCCAGCGGAACTTCCAGGAGAACCCGATGAGCGGACTGCAGCCCGCGACCTGCCTGGCCATGCGGATGAAGACCCGGACGATGCACCACGGCAGGCAGTAGGCGTCCACTGCGTTGACCAGCGTCGAGTCGTGGACCTGGGAGTGGCCGAGGGCTTGGGCGACGATCGCGCTCGCCTGTCGATCCGTCAGCTGACCGCTGACGACTTGCCGGCAAAGCTCCAGGCTCACGACCAGCACAGCGGGTGTCGGCATGACGACGTGGCCGCCGCCGAGCCGGCGGCCGATCCAGACGGACGGCTGGTGTCGCCCTCGCAGTGAGGCGATCGGGACGATCGCCGCGAGCATGGTCTCCCGCTGGAAGTCGTTCGCCGGCCGGGCGCCGAAGCGCCACCACAGCAGGGGCCGTGTGTTCCGTGCGGCGACCGCGGCGACGCCGACGAGCAGGATCTCACCGAGCGCCGGCAGGGAGAGGCCCCACACGACGATCCACACCAGGCTGCTGAACAGCACACCGGTGATCTGTGCTCGCGCCCAGGTGCCGTGCCAGCCGTTCACGGCTTCGCCCCGGTCATCTTGGCGGCCGCCGTCCCGGGCGAGATCCGCGACAGCCTGGTCAGCTCCTTAGCGTCGAGCTGGCCGCCGCACAACTCGGCGATCTCGGCGACGCTGACGCGCTCGGCCAGCAGAGCGCGGATAGCGTCCGCCGCCTGCAACTCTGCGACCTGGATCGCTTCGTCACGTTCGGCGAGCGCGGTCAGGATCCCGACCGCCAGGCCGGCCTGCCGACGCTCCCGCTCGAGGCGTCCCTTCTGCCTGGCTGACAGCGCCTCGGTCACCCGGCGCCGCGCGTCCTGTTTCAGTCCCTGCCTGACCATCGTGGGCTCCTCCTCCAGGGTCTCCTCGACCCCTTAAGCCCACCGACCCCCACGATCCGGACACCCACCACCA
>DAINOM010000003.1:0-63774 GCA_036735445.1 Propionicimonas sp. | reverse complement strand
TCTTGCCCACGCCACCTTTGGGCGATGCCACCGTGACCACCTTCCCCCGCTGGGTGACAGCGCCGGGCGCACCAGGCGCCGGCTGCTGCGTCACCCGCGGCCCGGAGTGGGTGGCGGCCCTCTCCAAGGCTCTCTTCATCTCCTCGACCGGTGCCGCCGGGGCGACGATGTCGCGCACGCCGGCCCGCATGGCGTCGAGGCTCACCTCCGCGGCCCGGTCAGAGACCAGCACGGAGGCGATGGTGAAGTTCCGGTCCAGGTCCACCGCGAGGGAGAGTGCTGCCAGAACCTGGTCTTCCGGGTCCAGCACCGCGACCGCGGGCAGCGGCGCCCCTTGCAGGTGGGAGAGCAGGGTCTCGACGTTCTCCGGAAACCCTGCTGGCGCGATCGCGTAGCCGTCCGGCCCCCAGGCCTGCTGGACGAGGCCAACCACCTGGGGGTTTCGGCTGATCACCAGGACGGGGCTCACTTGAGGACGTTCTTCCCGGTGATGAACGGGATCGTGCCGTGGTCCCCGTCCTTGGGCTCGAGCGCAGCCCAGATCTTCGCGTTCTCGGCCGCCCACACCACGCGGGAGACGTCCTTGGGCGGCAGCGCAAGCGTCAGCAGGAGGGTGCCGCCGGGCGTGGAGCCGTCGTCGTCGGTTCCGGCGACAGCGCCCTGCACGTTCGCGACCAGGACATCACGCAGCGCTTGGGCGGTGAGAGGCTTGCCCTCGTCCGCCTCGTTCGGCCCGGTGATCAGCAGGGCGATCTTGTTCCCGGGCTGGATGGTGGCGCCGACGGTACGCGTCGGCTCGAGCGTGATGCTGACCAGCTGCATGTCGGACGGCACCTCCACCTCACCGGTGGAGGTGGTGTCGGGTGCGGCGAAGCGCGTCTTGAGGATCTGCTCCCCGATACCGAGTTCACTGGTCGTGACCAGTTCCTTCACGTCCGCGACATCGGTGAGCGCATCCTGGGCCACGGCGATCTGCGGCAGCTTCTTCAGCGCGACGAAGGGGCCGAGGGCGTCACCGCGGGTGCCTGCGGGAATCGGCGTGGTGGCCACCAGGACGTCCCTGGAGGCCATTCCGTCCATGGCCCGCGCTTCCGCGCTGTTGACATAGGTGTAGAGCAGGACCGCGCCGATGCCGGCGAGGAGGACCGCGGCGACCGCGGCGATGATACGGCGTTGCATGAGGACCGCCTAGTGACTCGAGCGATTGACAATGTTCGGCAGCTGACTGCCGGGTGGCGCTCGCCGCCCTGCCGCCAGCAGGACTTGGCGAGTATTGAATACCTCGAGCGGGGTCGCAGGTGTGTGCTCACCCGGTGAGGAGTGGCTGTTATGTCATCCCTACGGGTGACAAATAACGCCGGTGTAACTCGAATAATGTCATCCGTCCGGGGGACTCAGATCCCCGGGTGACATTTATGTCCTCCACCCGGGGGACAAATGTCCACCCAACGGGTGACTGGTCTGCAGTTGTCAATGTGTGGTGCGCTGCCCGTCGGATTTTGCCGACGGGCAGCTGACGCCGGAAGTATGAGAGGCGCCCCGGGCGCAGCCCGGAGCGCCTCTCACTCAGACTTCGAGTAGCCGCTCGTCAGAGGTGCGACGACACGGTCGTGAACATGCCGTTGAGCTGGGTGCCCAGGGTGGACACGATGACGATGATGACGGCTGCGATCAGCGCGACCATGATGCCGTACTCGACGGCGGTGGCGCCCCGCTCCTTCTTGGCGACGATGGAGCCGACGATCTTGGCGGGCAGGTTCTTCATGAGAGACCCCTTTCGGTGCTTGGGATAGGTTCCGCCGTGAACCCCGGAAACCGTGTCCCGGCGATCACTTCGGAAGAATGATTACACCGCCGTCGGTGCGCTGTCAAAAGGTTTGCTCGAAGAAGTTCAAAAAAGGTATTAAACTGGCCGTAGATGGGCTGTTCCGGTCCCCCGAAAGAGGACATCTTTGGGGCTAATAGGGTGATTGGGTCACCCGTTAGAGGACATAAGAGGGGCGAGTATGCGAGTGGCGGCGAAGAGGGCGCTGGCGACCCTGTGCCTGTTGGGTGCCGGTCTGGTGGCGCCGGCGGACGCGCAGGCCGCCCCGGCCGTGACCGGTGTCGATGAAGTAGTGCGTGCCCTCGGGTTGTCCCGAGAGCCGGCGGACTACGTCGTCCTGGTGGACACCTCGGGTTCGATGAACGCCGGCGGCCGCTATGCGCGGATGCGGGCCGAACTCCGCACCCTGGTGCGCGGCCTCGACCCGGACGACCGGGTGTCGCTGTTCACCTTCGACACGACGGCGAGACGCAGGTTCCGCGGCGAGGTGGGTGATCGTCCGGACGCGGTCCCGGCCGGGCTGCCGGCCACTGCGACCGGCAAGCACACCGACATCGGCTCGGCGATCGCCGCAGGGCTGACGGAACTCGAACAGGCGGAGACCCGCCGTCTGGCCGCACTGATCCTGATCACCGATGGCGTCCTGGACGCTCCCGGCTCGACGTACGCGAAGGTGACGTCGGCTGCGTGGAAGGACCTGCGCACCCGGGCGGAGGCGCTGGGTACAGACCACCAGGTTGCCGGCTACGCGGTGTCCCTGCAGGCCACCACGGACGCGGGCCTGTTGAAGAAGGTGTTCCCCAGGGCCACGGAAGTGAAGGCTTCGCAGGTCGGCGCGCGGTTCGCCGACCTGGGCAACGACCTCCTCCGCTTCCGGGCGGCGGACGCGCTGCGCGACGAACTTGGGCAGCCGATCCAGGTGACCTGGACCGGGGATCTCGGCGCTGCCGTGGCCGACGCCCGCGCAGTGGACGCGACGCTCGAGTTCGCCTCCCCCTACGTGCACGTGCCTGTCCGGTTGACCGGCATCACCGCCCAGCCGTCCGCGGGGCTGTCCGTGCGGATCGACGGACTGCCGGAGTCGGTGACCCTCGAGCCCAGCGGTCGCGTGAGCATTCCGGTCAAGGTCTCGGTCAGCGGCACCCCGGGGCCGGGCGCACACGTGGGCCTCACCGCGAAGGTTGCCTCCGACTGGGAGAAGGCGCTGACCGACGACCTGGGGCTGGAGTTCTCACCCAGGCTGGAGGGGGGCGCACCGGTGGCGCAGCCTCCGCTACGGGTGTCGCCGTCCCTGCTGCCCACCGTGGGCGCGGTCGCGGGGCTCGGCGGCGCGGCACTCCTCGTGCTCTGGCTGGCCGCCACCCTGCTGGTGCCGCCCATGAGCGGACTGCTGACCATCCGGCGGAACGGCCGCGAACTTGCGGACGTGGTGCTGAGCGGACGGCGGCTCAAGCTCACGGCGCCGGCAGCTCTTCCAGAGCTCGCCGGGCTGACCGGCCGGGTGAGTGGTGCCCGGGGCGCCGGGAGGGGCCAGCGTGCCGTTCGCGTAGAGGCCCGGCTGGACGAGGCCCGTGCGCGTGCGGTGATCCCGGACGGTGACGCCGTCGCGTTCGGCGCGTTCGAACTGGGCTACACCAGTGGTCGCCGTCGCATTCTGGAGAAGATCGGCCTGGTTGGCGAGGCCGACGGTACCGACGCGCAGGAATGAGTCCCCCTTACGGGTGACAGCGGCAACCTATTCGGCCTCAACGGCGGTATTCCAGTGCCCTTTGTCACCCGTTTGGGGGACGCGTTTCCAGAGTCGCCCGAATGGATGACAAGCCAGCCGATGGCGCGTTGATGATCGCTCAACAACTCTGCTCTGACTAGGTAGAACGATGCCCGCAAGCGCTCGACACGCCATAGTCGGCTTGCCTATGTTTCGCCGGTTCAGGGCCTATCCTGTGCGATTCGGCCTCGCCATTGACACGGGGTCGACCCACTGCCTAGACTCAAAGGAAATTCTGGAGGGGTCCGGAGTTACAACGGCAGAATAATTGGAGCGCTCGTGTCTATCCCGACCAAGCGCGAGTTGCAGCGAGGGGCGGCTGCACTTGAGTTCGCACTCGTCGCCCCCGTGCTGATCATGCTCGTCTTCGGCATCGCCGACTTCGCGTTGATGTTCAACAACCAGTCGGTGTTCGCCAACGCGTCCCGCGATGCGGCCCGCGCGGCGAGCTTCAGTGCGACGAAGGCCGAGATCACCGCCGTCGTCACTTCAGAGACCAGCCAGCTCCCGAACATCTCCGGAACTCCGACCGTCACAGTGACCTGCAAGAAGCCGAACGGCACTGCCTGCGGCGCGAACTACGACACGGAGAAGGAGTCAGGTGGTTCGGTCCGGGTGTCCATCACCTACGTCCACGCCTGGATGACCCCGCAACTGCTGGGGCTGCCGAACACCGCAACCATCACCAAGGTCAGCGAGATGAGGATCGAATGAAGCGGCTGAGCAGCAACGTCCGGCGCGGTCGTGAGCGGGGCGCCGTCGCGGTGATCCTCGCGATCTGCATGGTCGTCGTCATGGTGGGCGCCGCGCTCGGATTCGACATCGCCAAGCTCGCCTATGAGCGGCAGGCGCTCCGGGCAGCGATCGATGCCGCGGCGCAGGCGGGTAGCTACGCACTTCCCGATGCCGTTGCGGCGCGCAACGACGCCAAGGACTACGCCCTGCGCAGCGCACCCGATCTCAACCTGAACCGGGACCAGGTCATCGTGCAGCTCTACTGCGCGGTCTCGGTCAAGGCGGGGACGACCCTGCCTGACGAGAGCCAGGTTCCCGGCATCTGCAATCCGGGATCGGGCTGGTCACGCGGCCAGGCCGCGACGGGCTGCAACTCGGAGATGTGCCTGCTTCCGTGCGCGGACAACGGCTCGTGCAACACCATCAAGGTCTCGTACGAGAAAACCGTCCAGTTCATGTTCGGCCCGGTGATCAACATCCCGACCGGCTCGACGGGTGCTGTGAGTTCGGCAGCCTGCCGGGGCGTCTGCGGCAAGATCACTCCCAACCCGATGAACGTCGTGGTGATGGCGGACCGCACGTACTCGATGTCCAGCACAGCCGTGGGCGACCTGAAGACCGGCCTCAGGAACATGCTGACGTCAATGACCCGGCAGCATCAGTTCGTCGCCTTCGGCGCGATCCACAAGAGCATCACCCAGACCGTTTCGGGGCAGTCCTGCCTCACCGGCGTTGCCGCCAACGACGACGACCTGTACACAGCTGACAGCTACACGACGACCACCGACCGTTGGGGGAGGACGACCACCACCCTCAACGACAGCAAGAGGTTCAAGGGCACCTGGGTGCCGGTCGGCTACAGCAGCGACTACACCACCGGCTCCACCCAGACCAACAACCTTGCTCTGAACACCAGCAGCACCTTGGTCAAGTCGATCAACTGTCTCCAGCACAAGGACAACGGCATCGGTACCCAGCTCGCCTCGGCGTTGAAGGGTGCTGCCCAGTACGTGCTGAACGACGCGAATGTGACCGCGAACGTGTCCGCGACGACGATTGCGGACCGCAACCTGCTCGAACGTCCCATCCGCAAGGTCATCATCCTCGAGACCGACGGACGGCCGGACGAGGTGCTGACCAGCCCCGACTCGGACGTGACGCTGAACAACTCCAACGACATCGGCGCGTCCGGCGACGGCGAGAAGGGTTGCACCAACCTGAAGAAGATCGCCAACCAGATCAAGGCGCTGCCGGACAACGTCCTGATCATCACGATCGGGTACGGGGACGTCAACTACATGACGTGCGCGAAGAAGTCGACCTCGAGCAGCAACCCGTACGGCAACGTCACCGGCAGTTCGACGGTGAAGAGTGTCCTGGCCAACGTCGCCTCGCCGGTCAACGCAACCACTCCCAGCACGGCGGACAAGGCAACCTGCGCCGAGGAGAACGCGGACAACGACTACTACTTCTGCGCTGCCAACGGCGACGAGCTCAACTCGATCTTCCTCACCGCGTTCAGCAAGATCAGCGGCAACACCAAGCTGGTGAAGGTGCCGGGGGTCAGCGACTGACCGCTCTTCGGACGAAACGCCACGGCCGGGGCCGCCACCTCCAGGGGTGGCGGCCCCGTCGTCTCCGGGCCTCCCCGAGCCGGGTGTCACCCGAAATGAGGACAATGGCGATGAATTGCGGTCACCCATTCTGGGGACAAATGGCCCGGAATAGTCCCCATTAGGGGGACCGGAATCGATGATTTTGGCCGAATGTGCGTGCTGAAGTTGTATTTGTACCGACCCTGAGCTAGATTTTCGTCGGAAACATGTCATCTCTTTTGAGGGGAAAGGGTGGACATGCTGATAAGACGAGGGGTGTCCTGGGTCTCAGCGCTTCTGCTGGCCCTGGTGGCGCTGATCGTGGTGGAACCCACCACGGCCAACGCCGCCGTCACGATCCCGGTTTCAGCAGCGAACAACGTGCGGGCGCAGTTGGCCCTGCACTACGGCTCGAAGGTCGCCGGCCTGACCGGCACCGTCAACTACAGCGCCTACGACTGCGCGCGCCTCGGCAGCGAGACCGGCACCGGCACGTCCGGCACGGTCAGCAACACCGGCGGTGTGGCGGTTTCCAGCGCCACCACGGGTAACACCCAGTACGTGCAGTCCGGCAGCAGCGTCTGGGTCGCGCACGGCGCCGGCAGCTACACCACCTCGAACCGGGTCAACTACAACACCTGTCCGACCCTGCTGGACTTCAGCCAGCAGAGCGCGGTCGGCTTCGCGCCGGCCTCGGTGACGTCGCTGACCCCGGGCACGATCTTCAACCTCGGCCGGATTGCACACCGGAACACCGGTATCTACCTCCAGCCGACGGACAATGAGTACTTCCGTGGCAACCTGAACCTCCAGTTCATGGGAATGGGGCTGTCGTACACCTATGAGATGCACGAGACGCCCGGAACCGGGGTTGCGGATACCACCACCTTCCTGACCCAGGTCAGCGACCAGGCATTCACCCATGACGGCCTGCGCTACACGCTCGTGGTGCGCGGCTTCACCAGCGCGGGATCCGGAAACACGTGCACCGCCACCGTCGGTTCGCTGAATTCCGTCACCAGCACGTTCACCACCGCCGAGGACGCCACCACGTGGGGCTGCCTGTACGCGCAGATCCAGCAGGTGCGCAGCCTCACCGTCGCGAAGCAGGTCGCCGCCCCCTACGGCGCGCCGGCGACCTACCCGCAGTCGAACTTCACCGGCACCAGCAGCGTCTCCGGCTCCCCCTGGGCGAGCACCTTCGGCCTCACCCCCACCGGGACGGGCGTCGCGGGCCAGGCCGCCACCACCCGTGACCTGGTCACCGGCCAGCAGATCACCATCGCCGAGGACACCCCGACCGGCGCCGACTGGAGCTTCACCTCGCTGTCGTGCGTGGACGGCGCCGGCAACACGGCGACCGCCGCCGGGAGCAGCATTCCCGGGCTCACGGTCGCCAACGCGCAGATCGCCCTCTCCGGCGACTACTCGACGGACTCCGCGAGCGCCGCGCCGATCACCTGCACCTACGTCAACACCTACACCCCGCACGCCACGCTGACCCTGGTCAAGCAGGTGGACAGCACGAACCAGCCCGGCACGAAGGCCACCGCGGCCGACTGGACGCTGTCGGCGTCCGGCACCGGCGCCGTGTCCGGCCAGACGGTCTCCGGCACGTCCGGCGGCAGCCAGGTGACCTCCCGCAGCGTGATCGCCGGCAGCTACGACCTCGCCGAGGTCGCCGCCAACCCGACGACCACGGCCGGCTACGTGCAGGACGGGGCGTGGTCGTGCACCGCCGGCACGCTGAGCGGGAACCGGCTCACGCTCGCCGCCGGCCAGAGCGCCACCTGCACCGTGCGCAACGTCTTCGCCGTCGGCAGTCTCGCCATCACCAAGACCGTGACCGGCGACGGCTACACCGCTGGCGCAGCCAAGGGCTTCTCCGCGACCTACACCTGCACCTCCGGCACGGCGACGGTCGCGTCCGGCACCGTCACCCTCCACGCGGGCGCGACCAACGGCACCGCCGGTGCGGCCCAGACCATCGCCAACATCCCCGCCGGCGCGACCTGCGCGGTGGTGGAGACCAACGTGCCCACCGGGTCCACCGACCTGCGGGACGGCTCCTGGACGTGGGGCACCCCCGTTAACCCGGCCGCGGTGACGATCACCCGGAACACCACGGCCACGGTGAACATCACCAACAGCACGGCCCAGCAGTTCGGCTCGTTCCAGATCTCCGCCGCGGTCAGTCCGCGCAGCGGTGTTCCCGGCGCCGGATACAGCGGCGGTGCCGAGCGGACGTTCCCGGTCACCTACAGCTGCACGCTCGGCGGCACGGTGGTCGGCTCCGGCACCGTGGACGTGTCCACCGGCACCCCGCGGACCATCTCCGGCATCCCCGCCTCCAGCACCTGCGCCGTGACCGGCGAGGACCAGGCTGCGAAGAGCGGCGACTTCGCCGACGCCTCCTACGCCTGGGACGGCTACACCGCGTCCACCGCGGCGACCATCGCGGCGAACGGCACCGGCACGGTGACCGTCACCAACCACTTCCGGCGTGACCTGGTCACGCTGCACCTCGCCGCCGCGGTCAGCGGCAGCGGCTACGCAGGGTCCGGCGCGGACTTCGCGATCGCCTACGACTGTGGCGCGCCCTACGCGGGCACCGTGCACGTCGCGGCCGGCGGATCGCAGGGCGTCACCGTTCCCGCCGGCGTCGCCTGCACGGTCGCCGAGGAGCCTCCGGCCCACTCGCTGCTGCGGGCCGGCTATGTCTGGGGAGACCCGGCCTACGCCGGGCTCACCGGTGGTCAGGTCACCGTGCCGAGTGGCGGCTCGAGCACGGTGACCGTGACCAATCCCACCAGCATCGGCTACGGCCGCATCCAGGTCACCAAGCAGGTCGCGGACTTCCGTGACCGGGTGGCGAGCGGCACGGCCTTCTCCGTCCGCGTCTCCTGCGACGCGGCCGCGCAGGGCACCAGCGGCGACTACGCCGAGACGTTCAGCCTGGTCTGGCCGTCCGCGACGACCGCGCTCACCCCGTACCTGCCGATCGGCACGTCCTGCACGGTCACCGAGACCGACGCGCCCACCGGGCACACCGCGCTGCCGGACGCGTCCTACGCCTGGCGGGCCGCGCCCGAGCCGGCGACCGTGAAGGTCCCGGCGAGCGAGGACCCGCGGAACGTGGACGTGACCAACGACGTCCGGCGGGTCTACGCGACCTTCCGGGTCGCGACCGACCTGGTGAACCACACCGGGCACGACGCCTCCGGCGAGCACTTCACCGGCAGCTGGACCTGCGACTACAACGGCGGCGAGACGACCAGGAGCGGCTCCTGGGGCGTCACCGGCCAGGGCACCGCGGAGACCGTGGACGTGCTCGTCGGCTCGGTCTGCACCGTGACCCAGAACGACCCGGGCGCTCCGGTGCCCGGCGACCGGTCGTACACCTGGACGTCCCAGGTGCCCGGTGCGGTCACCGTGGGCGGCGACGGCGCGACCGCGACCGTCGTGAACACCCTGAACCGGGCCCAGGGCTCGTTCAGCGTGGCCAAGAGCGTGACCGGCGGCGAGGCCGGCGAGGCCTTCGCGTCCGGCGCCGACTTCTCCTTCAGCTTCTCCTGCACCCCGCTCACCGGCGACGTGATCACCGGTTCGCTGACCGTCCACGCCAACGACTCGGCGGCCCCGTCCGTGGAGATCCCGGGCGGCTCCACCTGCACCGTGACCGAGGGCGACTTCCCCGGGGCGATCGATCCGTATCGCTGGGACGACGTACACCTCGGCGTGGACGGCGACGCCTCCCACGGCGGGCAGAACGGCCGCAGCATCACGTTCACCACCACCGACGACGCCGCTCCGGTCGCCGTCCGGGCGGTCAACACCCTCAGCCCGCGGACGGCGAGCGTCCGGGTCACCAAGGCCGTCAGCGGCGAGACCGCCGGCTACACCGGCGGCAGATTCCCGGTCACCCTCCGTTGCGACGGCGCCGTGGTCGGCACCCGCGACGTCGCGCCCGGCGACGCCGCGACCTGGGACGGGATCCCGGTCGGCGCGAAGTGCTCGGTGACCGAGGGCAGCACGGCCGACGCACTGCGCGACGGCTCCTACGCGTGGGGCGAGCCCACGATCGGGGACGCCGTGAAGCTCACCGACCCCGGCACCTTCGAGATCGCCGTCACCAACCCGATCCGGCGCGTCTTCGCCGCGGTCGAGGCCGCGGTGGTCGTCGACGACAACGGCTACGCCGGCGTGCTCGACCCGGACCAGCCGTTCACCGGCACCTGGTCCTGCCGCTACGGCGACGACGACCCGGTCACCGGCACGTGGCAGGCGCTGGGCAGCAGCACCGGGATCCCGGTCGCGCTGTCCGACCACATCCTGGTCGGCTCGCGGTGCACGATCACCCAGGACACCCCGTCCGCGCCCAGCAGCGACCCCTCCTACCGGTGGGACGCGACGCCCGAGCTCCACGGCGTGACCGTGGCGGCCGGTGAGCCCAACCGGCTCTCGGTGACGAACACGCTGCGCCGGGACACCGGCAAGGTCACCGCGACCGTCGAGCTGAGCGGGGAGACCGCGGGCTACGACCCGTCCGGCAGCTTCGACGGGTTCAGCATCACCGCGCGCTGCTACCTGGCCGACCCGGACGAGGCCGGCCACCTCGAGCAGACCGTCACCATCCGGCCGGGCGACTCCCGGGCCGTGATCGACGGCGTGCCGCACGGCTGGACCTGCACGCTCAGCGAGGGCGCCTTCCCGGTGCCCAGCCAGCTGCGCGACGCGTCCTACGCCTGGGACAGCCAGTCGATCGCCTTCGGCAGCGGCCACCCGACGGTCACCGTGACCGCGGAGAACGACCACCCGCAGGCGACCGCGACCTACGGCATCCGCCGGGTCACCGGCCACCTGGCCATCACCAAGGCCTTCGGCGACGGGACGGCCGACGCGGTCCGGGCCGGCACGACCTTCACCGGTGCCTACCGCTGCACCTACGGCTCCGACCGCTACACCGGCACCTGGACGGTGACCGGCGCAGGCCCGGCCAGCCTGACCGGTGACGGCGACATCCCGCTGACGGCGGAGTGCTCGGTCACCGAGGACGACCCGAGCGACGCCGCGCTGCTCGACTCTTCCTACACCTGGGCCCGTCCCGACCTCGCCGAGCCGGTGGCGGTGCTCTCCGCCGCCGAGCCCGCGCAGCTCACCGTGACCAACACCGCCACGCGGCGCTGGTCCGGGCTCGAGGTGTCCACCAGCTACGACGGGCCGTCCGGGGCGTTCGCCGCCGACCTCGCCGTGACCGGCACCTGGCAGTGCGTCTACCGCGACGCGGTCGTCGCCTCCGGCAGCTGGTCGCTGCCCGCCGGCGGCGGCCACACCGTGGTCGCCACTCCCGCGGACGAGGCCATCCCGGCCGCGTCGGTGTGCACGGTCACCCAGCACTCGCTGCCGGCCGACCAGCTCACCGACACCTCGTACGCGTGGGGGACCGAGACCTACTCCCCGGCTGACGGCAGCGTGACCACCGCCGCCGGTGAGACCGCGCACGTCACCGTGGCCAATACGGTGGCCCGCGTCCGGGCGCCGTTCGGCGTCACCAAGTACCTCGACCTCGGCACCGGCGTGGAGCGCTCGGCGCTGGAGGCCGACCTCGCCTTCTCCGGCACGTACCGGTGCACGCACCGCGGCGACGACCCGGTCACCGGCACCTGGGGCCCGGTCGCGGCCGGCGACACCTGGACCGGCCCGGACGTGCTGGTCGGCTCGAGCTGCCGCGTCACCGCGGAGGCCGACCGGCCCGACCCGTCCCGGGGCGACGACTCCTACCTGTGGGGCGATCCCGTCCTCGGCGACGCCGTCGTCGTGGCTGCGCCCGACGAGGCCAGGGCGTCGATCCTCGTGACCAACCCGGTGATCCGGATCACCGGCTCCTTCGGGGTCACCAAGGTCGTCACCGGCGATACCGAGGGCATCGACCGTTCGGCGTCCTTCGGCTTCGGCTGGCAGTGCACGGCCAGGAACGGCGACACCTTCCCCGGCACCGAGCCGGGCCGGTTCGCCCTCACCGCCGGCAACACCTGGAACGCCCCCGACACCGTGCCCGCCGGCAGTTCCTGCTGGGTGTCCGAGGACACCTCGCCGGCGGCGTCCGACCCGTCCTACGGCTGGTCGACGTCCTTCGACGTGCTGAACGCGACCGGTACCTCGTCGGGGAAGCGGACCACGTTCACCCTGCCGAAGAGCGGCGACCCGGTGTCGGTCACGGTGACCAACACCCTGACCCGGACGAAGGGCAGCTTCACGATCAGCAAGTCGGCCGATCCGGGTGACGGCGCCACCGTCGTGCCCGGCCAGCCGATCCACTACACCGTGCGGATCCACCCGGCGGCGATCGGCTTCACCAGGGACGTCGTGGTCACCGACGCGCTCGCCGGCGTGCTCGCCCACGCGACCGTCAGCGACATCGCCGCCAGCCAGGGCAGCGCGGAACTCGTCGGCGACAACCTGGTCTGGACGGCCGGCACCGTCCAGGCCGGGACGGACCCGGTGCTGACCTACACCGCCACCGTGAACGCGGACGCCGTCGGCGTCGACATCGCCAACAGCGTCTCCGCCACCGGCGAGGTGCGGCCTCCGGCCTGCGACGAGGCCTGCACGACCACCCACCACACGGCCGCCTGGAGCCTGACGAAGACCTCCGACCCGGCGTCCGGCACCGTCGTGGAGCCCGGCCGGGCGATCACGTACACGCTGACCGCGACCAACGAGGGCAACGGCGTCGTCAGCGGCGCCACGGCCGTGGACGACCTGTCCGGGCTCGCCGCCGACATCACCTTCAGCTCCGCCGAGCTCTCCCTGTCGGGGGACGGCGTGCTGACCTGGGCCGTGCCGCGGATGACCGAAAAGGGCGAGACGCGGACGGTCACCTACACCGCCACCGTGCGGGCCGGCGCCGACGGCGTCACCCTGCGGAACCAGGCCGTCCCGCAGGGCGCGGGCGCGCTGGCCTGTGCCGCGGCCTGCACCACCACCCACACCACCGCGAGCTGGACGCTGGCCAAGTCGGCCAGCGCGGCGGCGGGCGCCGTGGTCGCACCGGGCGACCGGATCGCGTACACGCTGACCGTGACCAACACCGGACCGGCGGAACTGGTCGGTGCACGGGTCCTTGACGACATCTCCGACCTCGTCGACGACGCCACGCTGGCCACGCCGCTGCCCGAGGGCCTCACCCGGTCGGGCGACCGGCTCACCTGGGCGGTGCCGGACCTCGCGCCGGGCGCGGGGGCGACCATCGAGTACGCCGTCGTCGTCCGCGACCCGGGCGCCACGCTGCGGAACACCGCGACGGCGGCGACCCCGGGCGGGCACTGTGCGGACACGTGCGAGACCGTGCAGTACACGCCGTCGTGGCGGGTGACCAAGGCCAGCGACCCCGTCGACGGCGTGGTCGCGCCCGGTGACCTGATCACCTACACGCTGACGGTGGAGAACACCGGCCCGGCGACGCTCACCGGCGCCGTCGTGGCCGACGACCTCGCTGACGTGGTGGACGACGGCGACCTGGTCGTGGTGCCCGACGGCGCCAGCCTGGACGCCGACAACGTGCTCACCTGGTCGGTGCCGGACGTGGCCTCCCGGGGCACCGCATCGCTGCAGTACCAGGTCCGCGTGACCAAGGACGGCGCGTCCCTGGTCAACACCGCGACGGCGGTCGGCACCGGCGGGACCTGTGCCACCTGCACGACGCGGCACGACTCGCCGGCCTGGCGGCTGACCAAGGCGTCGGACGCCGGCGCCGTGGCCGAACCCGGCGATGTGGTCACCTACACCCTGACGGCGGAGAACACGTCTGCGACGCCGGTCGTGGGGGCCACTGCCACCGACGACCTGACCAGCGTGCTGGCCGCCGCCGACGTCGACCTCACGTCCGATCAGCTCATCCGGACGGGCACCACGCTGACCTGGGCGATCCCGGACCTGGCTCCCGGCCAGACGCGGACGGTCACCTACACGGCCACGGTGCGCGAGAGCGGACGGACGATCACCAACACCGCCATGCCGCACGGCCAGGGCGGCAGCTGCGTGGCGGCGTCCGACTGCACGACCACCACGGCGACCCCGCAGTGGCTGCTGGCCAAGACCAGCGACGCCGGTCAGGTCGTGAACCCCGGCGATCCCGTGCGGTACACGCTCACCGTGAGCAACCCCGGGCCCGCTCCCGTGTCCGGTGCCACCGTGGTCGACGACATCTCCGGCATTCTGGCCGGCGCGACCCTGGTCGAGCCGCTGCCGGACGGGCTGACCCGCACCGCGGCCGGCACCCTGACCTGGGCCGTGCCCACCGTTCCGGTCGGTGGCCACGCCGAGGTCACCTACACCGCGACCGTGCAGGACGACGCCGTGGGCGCCACCCTGCACAACGTCGCCACGCCCGGCTCCGGCACGTCCGGCGGTCGCTGCGACGACGCCTGCGCGACGACCTCGTACACCCCGGCCTGGACGCTGGCCAAGCGCAGCGATGTCGGCCCGGGCGCGACGATCGAGCCGGGCCGGCTGATCGGGTACGAGCTCACCGTGCAGAACTCCGACCTCGCACCGCTGGCCGGCGCCCGCGTGGTCGACGACCTGTCCGGCGTGCTCGACCACGCCACGCTGGTGGCCGTGCCCGACGGTGCGACGGTCTCGGCGGACCACGTCCTGACCTGGGCCGTGCCGACCACGCCCGCCGGGGCGTCCGCGACCCTGCGCTACCAGGTGCGGGTCGCCGACGACGCCGTGGGTGAGACGCTGACCAACACCGCGCGCCCGGACAGCGCGGGCGGCAGCTGTGAGGCGGCCGCCGACTGCACGACCGTGGCGCACACGCCGGCCTGGACGCTGGAGAAGGTGTCCGACCCGGCGACCGGGGTGACCGTGGCCACCGGCGGCACGATCACCTACCGGCTGGTCGCGCGGAACACCTCGGACGCGGAGATCCGCGGCGCGCTGGCCGTGGACGACCTGTCCCAGGTGGCGCCCTACGCGGACATCGCGTTCGTCTCCGACCAGCTGAGCCGCTCCGCCGACGGCAGGACGCTCACCTGGGCGATCCCCACCCTGGCCAAGGGTGAGTGGGCCGAGGTCACCTATACCGCCACCGTGCGGGATGGGCAGGACGGCGTCACCGTCGCGAACGCCGTCCGCGCGGTGGGCGCGGGGGCCAGCTGCATCGGCGGCTGCGCGACCACGCACTCCACGGTGTCCTGGAACCTCGCGAAGACCAGCGACGCGCCGGCGGTCGTCCAGCCGGGCGCCCTGATCCGCTACACGCTGCGGGTGACGAACACCGGCCCGGTGCCGGTGACCGGTGCGCTGGTGTCCGACGACCTCGGCGAGGTCGTGGACGACGCCGTCGTGTCCGACCTCGGCCCCGGCCTGACCCGGCCGACCTCGCGGACGCTGCTGTGGACGGTCCCGGACGTGCCCGTGGGCGGCTCGGTGACGGTGGACTACTACGCCACCGTCGCAGCGGGCAGCGCCGGCGCGACCCTGACCAACACCGCCGCGACGGCGAGCAGCGGCGGCCGCTGCGTGGCCTGCACGACCACCAGCACCACCCCGGGCTGGGAGCTGGCCAAGCGCTCCGACGTGGGCGACGGTGCGACCGTCGCTCCGGGCAGCCCGATCAGCTACACCCTTCGGGTCACCAACACCGGCCCGGCGCCGCTGACCGGCGCGCGGGTCAGCGACGACGTCACCGACATCGACGACGACGCCACCCTGGTGCTGCCGGCCGGCCTGACCCGGACCGGCGAGCACACCCTGACCTGGGCGGTGCCCGAGGTCCCGGTCGGCGGATTCGCCGAGATCAGCTACACCGCCGACGTGCGGGAGAACGCGACCGGTGCGACCCTGCGGAACACCGCCCGTCCGGACGCCTCCGGCAGCGCGGGCGGCAGCTGCGCGTCCGCCGCGGCGTGCACGACCACGGCCTACACCGGGGCGTGGGAGCTGGAGAAGACGTCGGACGCACCCGCCGTGGTCGCCCCCGGCGACGTGATCACCTACACGCTGACCGCGACCAACCGCTCGTCCGCGGTGGTGTCCGGTGCGCAGGCCACGGACGACCTGTCCGGGGTCGTGGACGACGCCACGGTGTCGTTCGCGTCCGACCAGCTGAGCCGGGTGGACGACACCCTGACCTGGGCGATCCCGACGCTGGCCCCGGGCGCCCACGCCTCGGTGACCTACACCGCCGTCGTCCGGGCGGCCGGTGCGACGATCACCAACACCGCCGCCCCGGTCGGGGACGCGGGTGCGTGCACGAGCTGCACCACCACGTCCTCGACGCCGGCGTGGGAACTGCAGAAGTCGTCCGACCGGTCCGCCGTGGTCGCGCCCGGCGACGTGATCACCTACACCCTGTCCGTGCGCAACACCGGCCCGGTGCCGGTGACGGGCGCCGTCGTGTCCGACGACCTGTCGGGCCTCGGCGGCCACGTCACGCTCACCGGTGACCTGGCCGACGGCCTGGCATCCAGCGGGGACGAGCTCACCTGGCTGGTGCCGACAGTGCCCGTGGGCGGAACCGTCACGGTCTCGTACACGGTGGCGGTGGGCGTCGACGCCCTGGGGGTGACCCTGACCAACAGGGCGTCGGCGTCGACCGCGTCCACCAGCGGCGGCAGCTGCGCGACCTGTGAGGTCACGCACACCACGCCGAAGTGGAGCCTGACGAAGACCAGCACGGCCGCGGACCGCGCGACCGTGGACGTGGCCGACGAGGTCGGCTACGCGCTGACCGTGACGAACGACGGTCCGGCGCCGCTGACCGGCGCGACGGTCACCGACGACCTGGCGGACGTGCTCGACGACGCGACCCTGGTCGAGGTGCCCGCGGGTGCCGCCCTCGACGGCACGACGCTGACCTGGTCGGTGCCGGCCGTGGCGCCGGGGGCGAGCGCGAGCCTGGAGTACCGGGTGCGCGTGACCCGCAGCGGCGCGACCCTGCACAACGTGGCCCGGCCGACCTCGGTCGGCGGGTCCTGCCCGGAAACGTGCGAGACGACGGCGTTCACTCCCGCGTGGACGCTGGCGAAGCTGTCCGACGCCGCGTCGGTCGTGGTCCGTGGCGACGTCGTCACCTGGACGCTGGTGGCGAGGAACACCTCGTCCGCGGTGGTGGCCGGGGCGCTCGCGTCCGACGACCTCGCCGATGTGCTGGACGACGCGACCCTGCAGCCGCTGCCGAGCGGCCTGGAACTGGCCGGCGCCACGCTCACCTGGCACGTCCCGACGCTGCAGCCGGGGGACGAGGCGCGGGTGTCGTACGCGGCCCGCGTGGCCAGGGACGGCGCGACGCTGACCAACACGGTCGTCCCGGTGGGTGCCGGCGGCGCGTGCACGGTCTGCTCGACGACGTCCCACGGCCCGGCGTGGACGCTGGCGAAGGCGTCCGACCAGCCGGAGAACGCCGTCCTGGAGCCCGGTGACGAGATCGGCTACACGCTGACGGTGACCAACACCGGGCCGATCCCGCTGGTCGGCGCGCAGGTGCGGGACGACGTGTCCGACGTGCTGGACGACGCGTACCTCGCCACCCTGCCCGCGGGGTTGAGCCTCAGCGGCGACACCCTGACCTGGGCCGTCCCCGACGTGCCGGTCGGGGGCACCGCGTCGGTGCAGTACACCGCGACGGTGAGCGCGTGGGGCGCGACGGTGCAGAACACGGCCGCACCGGCAACGCCCGGCGGCAGCTGCCTCGCCTGCACCACGACCCAGTACTCGCCGCGCTGGACGCTGGCCAAGTCGTCCGATGCGCCGGAGAGCGGCATCGTGCAGCCCGGTTCGGTGATCACGTACACGCTGACGGCCGCCAACACCGGACCGGTCGTGCTGACCGGTGCCCAGGTGTGGGACGACCTGTCCGGCGTGCTGGACGACGCGACGCTCGTCGCGGTGCCGGACGGCGCGACCCTGGAGGGCACGACGCTGGTCTGGTCGCTGCCGGAAATGGCGGTGGACGGCAGCGTCCGGCTCACCTACCAGGTGCGGCTGGCCGACGACGCGCGTGGGGCGACCCTGCACAACGTGGCGGCGCCGGCGACGGGCGGCGGATCCTGCTCCGCCGCGTGTGAGACCACGGCCTACACCACGGCGTGGAGCCTGGCCAAGACCAGCGACCCGGGCGACGGGGCGACGGTCGTCCCCGGCGACGAGATCACGTACACGCTGCGGGCGACGAACACCGGACCGGTCGTGCTGTCCGGGGCGGTCGTCGACGACAACATGAGCGACCTGCTCGACGACGCCGACCTGGTCGGTGGGCTGCCGGCGGGCACCAGCCGCAGTGGTGACCGCCTGACCTGGCGGGTGCCGGACGTGCCGGTGGGCGGCAGCGCCGAGGTGCACTACACGGTGAAGGTGAAGGCGGACGCGTACGGAGCCACGCTGGCGAACGTGGCATCCGGCGTGGGGGCGACCTCCTGTGCGATCGGCGGGATCGGGCTGGCCGATCTCGACGCCACCTCGCCGTGCCGGACCCGGCAGTACAGCCCCGGCTGGTCGCTGGAGAAGACGTCCGATCCGGGCAACGGCGCGACCGTGGTGCCCGGGAGCGACGTGACCTACACGCTGCGCGTGCGCAACACGTCGCGGGCCGTGGTGCGCGACGCGGTCGTCACCGACGACCTGGCCGAGGTGCTCACCTACGCGCGGCTCAGCGGCGGCCTGCCGGCCGGTGCCACGCTGACCGGTTCGGTGCTCACGTGGACGGTGCCGACGCTGCAGCCGGGCGAGGTGGCCGAGGTCAGCTACACCGTCACGGTCCGGGACGACGACGAGGCCTACAACGGCCACTTCACGAACACGGCCGTGCCCGGTGCCGGCGGTTCGTGCGTGACCTGCACGTCGGCGCTCGACACGTCCCCGGCCGTCGTCGACCCGATCGAGGACGAGGACGGTGACGGCGGCTCGACCGGCGGCGCCCCCTCCGGTTCGGACGTGCTCGCCTACACCGGCTCCGACCTCGCGGTCCTCGGACTGGCCGCGGTGGCCCTCGCCGTCGGCGCAGCCCTCCTGGCCGCCGCCCGAAGGAGACGCCGCGAGGAGCCCTGAGCCCCCGACCCCGCGGCCGGCAGAGCCACGCCCCAAGGCCGCTTCACACCACGATGTGGAGAGTTTCCCGGTGAAGTCGCCGGAAACCCTCCACACTGTGGTGTTAGCCGAGGGCTGTGACGAGGCCGTCGGCGATGGCGTCGGCCGCCTTCTTGCGGAAGGCCTTCGAGGCGAGCAGGGCCGCGTCCCTGCTGTTGCGCATGTTGCCCATCTCGAGCATGACCGCCGGCCGTCGGGAGAGGTTCAGGGTGCCGAGGTCGTCGCGCAGGCTGAGCGCGGTGCCGCCGCCGACGTAGGTGGAGCGCGGCATCGACGTGCCGTCCGCCAGGGCGTGGCGGAGGTCCTTGGCGAGGGCCAACGACTGCCGTTCGACCGCGGCGCCGCCGGCCATCGTGGTGCTGACGATCACGTGGAAGCCGCGCGCGCCGCGGCTCAGGCTGCCGTCGGCGTGGATGGAGACCAGGGCGTCCGCCTCCAGTTGGTTGGCCAGCGTCGAGCGCAGGTTCACGCACGGGCCTTCGCCGTGGTCGTTCGGCCTGGTCAGCCGCACGGTGGCCCCGCGGTCGCGGAGTTCGGCGGCGAGCGCATTGGCCTGCGCCCAGGTGTAGGCGTGCTCGGGGTAGCCGGCGTTGGTGGCTGTCCCGGACGAGTTGCAGGGCTTGGTCCGGCCGTTGCCGCTGGGCACCTTGCGGAGTTCGCGCCGCGTCCAGACACCGTTGTGGCCGGGGTCGATCACGATCGTCCGGCCGGCGAGGGGACGGGCGTCCGGCGCGGCGGTCCTGGAGGCGGTGGGCGTCGGCGTGACCGTGGCCGGAGCGGTTGCGGGCGAGGCAGGCGATGGGGACGCAGCCGACGGGCCGGCGGAGGCGGATGCCGCCGACGGCGCCTGCGTCCCGTCCGGCTGGCAGCCGCCCAGCAGCGTGCACAGCAGCAGGGCGGGGACGACGATGGCGCGGTGCACCACCCGACCATAGCCCGGCGGAATAGCCTCAGCGGACAGGGCGCTTGCCACAGACGAGAGGAGTGCCAATGGCAGAGGAGTTCACCCACAACCGTGCGGCCGGCCAGTTCGAGGTCGCGATCGACGGCGCGTTCGCCGGCGAGGCCCACTACGTCCTGTCCGACGGGGTGGCGACGTTCGACCACACCGTGGTGCTGCCCGAGTTCGGCGGCCGCGGCGTCGCCGGACGGCTCGTCCAGCACGCGATGGACGAGGTGCGCGCCGCCGGCGAGTGGAAGGTGCGCCCCGTCTGTCCGTACGTCGTGCGGTGGTTCGCCCAGAACCCGGAGTACTCGGACCTGCTGGCCTGAGCCGCAGAACGGGAGCGGGATCGGTCCTCACCGAGACCTGGCGGAAAAGGGGTCTGTCCCCCTTTTCCGCCACTTCCCCTCCAGGCGTTCAGGGTCGGAGCGCGGCGGGCACGCGGTGATACCCCCAGGGGTGGTGGCAATTGGGGCCATTGCCGCTTGTCCGCGGCACCAGCAGGATTCTGGCCGGGGGGCCGAGAATGCTGGAACAGCCGACTGTTACCACGGAGGTTGACCGGCTGCGGCGGCGCGCCGAGGGCGACATTGCGGAGGGTGCCTTCGGCGCTGCCGACGCCGGGTACGAGGAGTTGCGCCGGCTCGGCGCCCTGACCCGGACGGACGCCGCCAACTGGCTGCAGGCCCTGCGCGCGCTCGGCGTCCAGCGCCAGCGGCCGAGCCTCGCCGAACTGGTGGCCAGCTTCCCCGACGACCAGGACATCCTCGAGTTCGTCGCCGCCGAGCTCTGGCAGCGCGCCGAGACCCGGGCCGAGGACGCCGGCACCGCCGACGACGAACTGGCCCGGCAGGCCTGGGCCGCGGCCCTGCGGATGGCCGCCCCGGTGCCGGAGAGCGATGCGGACGGGGTCCGCCTGATCGGCCTGCTGGACCGCTTCTTCCAGGCCGGACGCCGGCAGCGGACCCCGATCGGCAGCTACGCCGAGTTCGAGCAGGCGCTCGTCCGGTTCGCTGCTGCCGGGCCCCAGTCGACGTTGCGGGCGGCCGACCTGCTGGCCGCGGAGAGCCCGGTGCTGGCCCTCGAGCTCGTCGCCGGGGTGGAACTGTCGGCTGCGGCCGTGCTGGTGCGCGCGGTCGCGTCCGCGGAACTGGAGGACCACGTCGCCGCCGCCCGGCTGTTCGACGAGCTCGCCGAGCGCTGGGACGTCCGCGTGACCGAACTGGACGTCGAGGACCGCTCCCGCTGGATCCAGGCCATGACCGACGTCGGCCGGTTCGCGGAGGCGGAGGAGGCGTGCCTGCGCACGATCGACGCGATCGAGGGACGGCTGGACGCGGCCTGGCCCGCTGCCGGCATCGGCCCGGACGCCTACGAGCACTGGCGGCACGTGTACCGGCTGCTGGCGTACCGGCTCGCCGCGCAGCAGGGCCGCTACCGCGAGGCCTGGGACCACCTGCGTCGCTCGGTCGAGGTCGACGACACCGGTCTGGCGGCCGAGCTGCGCCGGTCGATCCTGCGGGTGCGGATCCTGTTCGCCGACCAGCCGATGGCACTGGGGATCCTCGAGGACCTCCGCCAGCTCGACACCCCCGACCCGTACGACACCACCTACGCCGAGGCGTGCCTGTGGGTTGCCAGCCAGTGGGGCACCCCGGTCGCGGAGGGCCGGCAACTGGACGCCGGCAACCGGTTCTCCGGCGCTCGCTACACCGGTCAGGCCGCCGCGCGGGCGCTGCTGTCGAGGGCCGGGCCGGAGGTGGACGGCCGCCAGCTGCTGCGGCTCGCCCTGCTCGCCGGGGACGACGACCGGGCGGTGGAGATCCTCGCCGCGGAACCGCTCACCCCGTCCGACCCCTGGACCGTGCAGGTGCTCGGCGCGATGCTCGCGCTGCGCCGCGGGGACGACGCGAGCGCCCACGCGCTGCTGGACCAGGTGTTGCCCCAGCGCAGGCACGACCTCGACCTGCGGGTGCTGGACGCGCAGGCGTCCCTGATCAGCGGCCGCTACAGCGAGTCGCTGCGGGAGGCGATGACGATCACCGACAGCGTGGGCGAGCACATCCTGGCCCGCACCATCCAGGCGGAGAGCGAGTTCGAGGCCGCGCTGGCGATGGCGGAGGGCCCGGACGGCGGGACGGGCAGCACCGGCTCGGTGGAGAACGCGCAGCAGCTGATGGTCGCGGTCGCCGACTACCGGGCGGCGGCGGACCTGCACCGCGACACCCGCGCCTACCTGGAGTCGGGACGGGCCCGTCCGGGTCAGCGGGTGGGCTCCGAACCGCTCGCCCCGCGGCTGTTCAGCGAGGTGTGCCGGCGCGGGCTGCACGCCGCGATCCTCGCGCAGGAGGCGCTCGACCGCCTGGGACTGCGCGGCGACGCCCAGCTGGTCACGGACGCCCAGGACCTGATCCAGCACCTGCGCTCGACCACCCGTCCCTGCTGTCGGACCTGGGGATCACGATGGACGAGGCTGCTGCACCAGGTGCGGCACCTGCCCGACCGGGACGAGGCGTCCCGGCTCGCCCTGCTGATGATCGCGTACCGCTGGTCCAGCTGGCGCAAGCGGCTGCAGAACGCGGCCTTCCTCGGCCTCGGCGCACTGGTGGCGTGGCTCGGGCTGACCGACCAGCTGCCCGGGCCCGCGTCGGACACCATGCGGGTCATGGTGGTCGGCGTCGGCATCCTGCTGCTGCTGATGCCGTTCGCGCGCAGCCTCAAGGTCGGCGTGGTCGAACTCAGCCGGGAGGCGGACGCGGCGCCCCTGTCCGGACGGACGAAGTCGCTGCGCACCAGCCGCCTCCTGCTGCGCGCCAACCACCTGGGCACCTTCGCGCTCCCGTCACCTCCGGAGAAGGGCCGCCGGGCCCACGCCCAGTCCCGCGCCGACGCGGTGGGCGCGTAGCTCAGACGTTCCCTGAGGAGGCCGCGAGGAACGCCCTTCGTGACGCGCCGCTTCGCAAGCTCAGCGGCGTTCCTCAGGACCCGTGGTCGTCACGAAGGGCGCCGGTGGGCTCAGCCGGCAGCCAGCAGGCGGGCCTTCTCCGACTCGGGCAGGAACGACGACCTGATGCTGTTCGCGGCGAGAGTGGCGAGCTGGTCCGGGGTGAGGTCGAAGGCGTCCCGGACAGCGGCCAGGTTGTCGTCGAGGTAGCCGCCGAAGTAGGCGGGGTCGTCGGAGTTCACGCTCACCAGCAGGCCGGCGTCCAGCATGGCGGGCAGCGGGTGCCGGGCGAGGGCCGGCACGGCCTTCAGCCGCACGTTCGACAGCGGACACACCGTCAGCGGGACCTGCCGCTCGGCCAGGTCCCGCACGAGGGCGGGATCGCCCATCGCGTTGATGCCGTGGTCGATCCGTTGGGCGCCGAGCTGGTCGAGGGCTTCGCGGACGTAGCTCGCGTCCCCCTCCTCGCCCGCGTGGGCGACGGTGCGCAGCCCGTCCGCCCGGGCCCGCGCGTACAGGTCGGCGAAGGGTGCGGCGGGGAAGCCGACCTCCGACGAGCACAGGCCGATGCCGAGCAACTCGACCCCGGTCGCCAGCGCCGCCTCGTAGGCGCGTTCGGCGTCGGCGGCGGGCAGGTGGCGCAGGAAGGTCACGATCAGCCCGGTGCTCACGCCGTGGTCGGCCTCCGAGCGGGACAGCGCGTCCGTCACCCCGGCCAGCACCACCGGTGCCGGGACGCCGCGCGCGGTGTGCGCCTGCAGGTCGCAGAACACCTCCGCGCGGACCACGCCCGCAGCGGCGGCCCTGGCCAGGTAGGCGTCGGTGAGCTCGGCGAAGTCCGCCTCGGTGCGCAGCACCTGCATGTTGGCGTAGTAGAGGTCGAGGAAGTCCTGCAGGCTCGCGTAGGAGTAGCGGCTGCGCAGGTCGTCCAGGTCGGTGTACGGCAGCGGGACATGGTTCCGCTCGGCCAGCTCGAGGACCATCTCCGCCTCGAGCGTGCCCTCCAGGTGCACGTGCAGTTCCGCGAACGGCAGCATCGACGTCTCTCCTCATCCGGCTGTGCGGTGATGCTATCCGTCCGCGTCGGCGGGGGGAGGGTCAGGTGCGGTGGAGCTCGATGCCGATCTGCTCGGCGTCCAGCTGGGCGAGGGCCGCGTCCAGCATGCCGGACGGGTAGGTGCCCAGGTTGCGCAGGGTGAGCAACTCGTCCCGCTGGGCGGCGATCAGGTCCAGCCGCAGCTGCCGGAACGTGCGCATCCGCTCCCGGGCGGCCGGGCTGCCGGGACGGAAGTCGTCATCGTCGTGCGGGGTGCGGGCGAGCCGTTCGCGCGCCTTCTCGACGAGCTCGGGCGGGAAGGACTGCAGCTCACCGGAGGTGAGGCGGGCGAAGGCGGCCCGGTTGAGTTCGGCCTGCAGCGCCTCCCACTGCTCGGGGTCGTCGTCCGAGGTGTGGCCGGTGAGGCCCAGCCGATCCGCGAGCCAGCCCAGCGTGGAGCCCTGGACCAGCAGCGTCCCCACCGCGACCAGCGCGGCGGCGAGCACCAGCAGCGAGCGGTGCGGCGTCCCGGACGGCAGGGTCTGGGCTGCGGCGATCGTCACCGCGCCCCGCATGCCGGCCCAGACCAGGATCACGCCCTCGCGCCAGCCGAACTGCTCCGCCGCGAGGTAGTCGAGGTCGGCGAGTCGTTGCTGGACGACGTGCTGCCAGCGGCTGAGCTGTGCCTCGTGGGAGCCCTCGGCCGAGCCGGCCTGCCGGGCCAGTCGCCGCACCTTGCGCTCCTTGCGGGACGGCCGGTCGGGATGGCCGAGCTCGGGCACTTCCCCGTCCGCGAGCTGGTCCTGGATCTGGGTGAGCTTCTCCCGGACGGCCGGCGTCCGCCGGTTGCGTCGGGTCAGCGTCCACACCGACCAGGCCACGAACGCGGCCCGGACGGCGATCGCGAGCGTGGCCGCGACCACGGCGACGAGCACGGCGAGGCCGAGGCTGCCGTCGGCGTCCAGCAGGTCGGCGGCCAGCGTGGGCGCCTCCAGTCCGACCAGCAGGAACACCGCGCTCTCCAGCAGCAGTTCGATGGTGCGCCAGACCGCCCGTTCGGTGAGTCGGTCCTCCGCGCCGAGTTGCCGCGGGGCGCCGTAGCCGGTGACCAGGCCGGCGGTGACCGCGGCGACCAGGCCGGACGCGCCGAGGTGCTCGGCGGGCAGGTAGGCGATGAAGGGCACGACGAGGGAGAGCGTGACGTTGCTGGTGACCTGGGTGATCCGGGAGCGGACGCTGAGGTTCAGCTTGCCCACGACGAAGCCGATCGCCACGGCGGCGACGACCGCCCACAGGAAGTCGAGGGACACCTGCCAGACCGAGATCGACACCCCGACCGCTGCCACCGCGGAGCGGAGCAGGACCAGGGCGGATGCGTCGTTGAGCAGGCTCTCGCCCTCGAGCACGGTGACGATCCGTTGCGACACCCCGGCCTGGCGGATCACGGCGGTCGCCACGGCGTCCGTCGGGCTGACGATCGCGCCGAGGGCGATCCCGACGCCGAGGGGAAGACCCGGCACGAGCGCGCAGGCCGCGAACCCGACCAGGAGGGAGGAGACCACCACGAGGATCACCGAGAATGCGGAGATCAGCCGGAAGTCCCTGCGGAACTCCATGGTCGGTGTGCCCACCGCGGCCGAGTACAGCAGTGGTGGCAGGATCCCGCCCAGGATCCACTCCGGCGGCACCGCGACCCGCTCGACGAAGGGCAGCAGGTTCACCGCGAGACCGAGTACGACCAGCAGCAGCGGTGCGGCCACCCCCACTCGCGGCGCGATCACCGAGACGGCCACCACCAGCAGCACGCCGATGATCGCGACCAGTTCGAGGCTCATGTGCGCTCCTCCCGACGTCGTAGACCATCTTCCCCGACCTGAACAGTAAGGGGACGGGTCCCTTTCCGTTCACCCCCGTTCCACCGGCAGCTCGACTTGAGAGAGTGGACTGAGGCCGTCGAAGTCGACGGTTTGAGTCCACTTTGGCGGGCCCGGGGATGACTGAGCGGCTGGACCGAGAGGGGAACCGTCCCCGCGGTCGGGTGAACGGGAATGGGGACCTGTCCCCATTCGTTCGGGGTCAGCCGAGGCGGCACTCGGGCTCGTCGGCGACGGCGACGCGGACCTGCTCGGCATGCCTCGGCGACATCGGCGGCAGCTCCGACAGCGGGAAGAACGCGGCGGCGGAGGCCTCGCCGTCAGCGGGATACGGCTCGCCACTGACCCAGCGGCACCGGAACACATGGTCGATGTACTGGGTCTGGTCACCGTTGTCGTAGGTGATCACCTCGGTGACGGTCAGCCAGACCAGCCGCTCGACCTCGACGACGACCCCGGCCTCCTCCTCGACCTCGCGGACGGCGGTCAGGTGCGGGTGCTCCGCCGGGTCGACGATGCCGGCCACCGGCGTCCAGCTGCCGGTGTCGGCGCGGCGGACGAGCAGGACCTCCTGGCCCGCGCGACCGTCCCGGACGACCACCGCCGTCGCGCCGGAGAGCCACAGGCGAGTGTTACCCACCTTCTCGCGCAGGGACAGGATGAACTCGGGCGTTGGCACCCCAGCACCCTACGCTCACGCGAAGGAGGGCTCGATCCGGGGTCTCGACCCTTCGCCAGGCTCAGGGCAGGCCAAGCTCGACCAACGGCTGGAGGACGACCTCAGTGGACGGGCGCCCCGACCGGCGCCTCCTCCGGCTTGCGCAGGAAGGTCACTCCGACGATCGCCAGCAGCCAGAGCCCGCCGACGACGAGGAACGCCGTCCGGGCGCCGGTCGCGAGGGCGAACTCGGCCACCGTCCCGGCCGGCTGGGCCGCGGCCACCGTCGACATCACGGTGACGAACAGCGCGGTCCCGGCCGCACCCGCGACCTGCTGGACGGTGCCCACCACGGCCGACCCGTGGCCGTACAGGTGCGGCGGCAACGAGCCCAGCGAGATCGTGAACAGCGGGGTGAACAGGAACGCCAGGCCGAGGCTCAGCAGCATGTGCGCGGTCAGCAGCTCCCACCACGGCAGCAGCGGGGACACCTGGGTGAACAGCCCCAGCGCCGCCAGCACCGCCACCGAGCCGGGCACCAGCAGCCAGCGCGGTCCGACCCGGTCGTACAGCCGGCCGACGACCGGCCCGAGCAGGCCCATCAACAGGGCGCCCGGCAACAGCAGCAGGCCGACGTACAGCGGCTCGGCGTGCAGCACCTGCTGCAGCAGCAGCGGCAGCGCGATGATCGTGCCGAACAGCACCGCCATGGCGATCGCCATCACCGCGATCGTGGTCGCGAAGATCGGGTGGGTGAAGGTACGCAGGTCGAGCAGCGCGGAGTCGGTGCGCTGCAGCACCAGCTGGCGCCAGATGAACAGGCCCAGCCCGACCACGCCGGCGCCCAGGGCGATCTCCATCGCCGTCGTGTTGGGGCTGCCGACCTGGCTCAGCCCGTAGACCAGACCGCCGAAGCCGAGCGCCGTGAGGGGGACGCTGATCGCGTCCAGCTTCACCGGCACCGGCTCGTTCAGGTCGGGCACCTGCCGCAGTCCGATGATCAGGATCGTCAGCGCGATCGGCAGGACGAGCACGAACACGAACCGCCACGGCAGGAACTGCAGGATCACCCCGGACATGGTCGGTCCGATCGCGGGCGCCGCCGAGATCACCAGGCTGATCGTGCCCATCACCCGGCCGCGCTGGCCGGACGGGACGAGTTCCATCACCGTCGTCATCAGCAGCGGCATCATGATCGCCGTGCCGCTCGCCTGCACCAGCCGCCCGGCGAGCAGGCTGGGGAAGCCCCAGCCGAGCGCGGCGATCAGGGTGCCCACGCTGAACAGCGACATGGCAAGGGTGAACACCGCCCGGGTCGGCAGGCGTTCCATCACCCAGCCGGTGACCGGGATCACCACGGCCATGGTCAGCATGAAGCCGGTGGTGAGCCACTGCGCGGTGCGCTCGTCGATGGCCAGGTCGACCATGATCCTGGACAGCGCGACGTTCAGCGCGGTCTCGTTCAGGATCACGACGAACGCGCCCACCAGCAGCACCGCCAGAACGCGGACGGACTGGGCCGGCAGCCGGTCGGAGCCGGTTGCGGTCTGGGCCTGGTCGGCAAGGGTCATGAATTCACCTTCGGGACGAAGTGGTGGCTGGCCGCCGCGGCGAATGACGGGGCTCTGGGTCGACAGATGAGGAAGCGCAGGCCGGCCCGGATTATTCCGGGCCGGCCTGTGGTGTGACTCCGGCCGAGCCGACGAACGGTCGACGCCCCGCAAAGACCCGCCTGGTTCCCCTCCGTGTCTGCGGGACGCGTCGTCCTGCTCCCCCCGACAGCGTGCTGCCGACTCAGTTCGGCGCCTGCCGCGTCGGGTAGCCTTCGGATCCCGGGAACTCATCAAATCGCCTGCCGGTGCCGGCCGGACGGCCAGTGCCGACGGGATCAGTCCTGATGGCGGTGCTCCCGTGCACGATTCCCCCGATTCGTGCGCGACCCGATGGCTACCCGTCGGGCATTCCCTCCCCCTCGTGGAATTCACCGTATTGCCTGGCGGGCCCCCTTCGGCATCGTCTTGACGTAGTAGAACTACGTATCAGCGTCATGGATGCGCGAAGATTCCCGCGGGAGGACGGTATGGAGGCTCTGGTTCTGCGGCAGATGCTGCCCGCGGACGCCGGCGAGGTGTGCACCGTGCAGCGGGCGGCCTTCGTCGCCGAGGCGCAGCTCTACGGCGATCCGCACCTGCCGCCGCTGGTCGAGACGCCGGCGCAGATCGTCGCCGACCTGGAGTCCTGCGGCGGGTTCGTGGCCGTCCTGCACGGCCGGCTGGTGGGCTGCGTCCGGGTGCGCGTGGACGGACGACAGCTGCACATCGGACGGCTCGCCGTCGCACCCGACCTGCAGGGACGGGGGATCGGCGCGGCCCTGCTGGCGCTGGCCGAGACCGCGGCATCGGCGGACGAGGCGCTGCTGTTCACCGGCCACCTCAGCGAGGGCAACCTTCGGTTGTACGGGCGGGCCGGCTATGTGGAGCAACGCCGGGTCCGGGTGGACGACAGGGTCGTGCTGGTGCACCTGCGCAAGCCGCTGCCGCCGGGCCCGTCCCTCCCGCGGGTTCAGATCAGGTAGTTCTCGATCCGGACGATCTCGGAGGCGTCCAGCACGAGGTCGGCCGCCTTGGCGGAGTCGATGATCGAGGCCGGCCGCGACGCCCCGGGGATCGGGATCACCACCGGTGCGAGCGACAGCTCCCACGCCAGCACCACCTGGTACGGGGACACCTCTCGGGCCAGCGCGATCTCCGACATCGCGCTCTGGGTGGCACCAACCTGCGACGCCCGGCCGATGCCGCCCAGCGGGCTCCACGGCAGGAAGGCCAGGCCCAGTTCCGCACAGTGCTCGAGCTCGGCGAGGCTGTCGGTGTGCCGGGGGCTGAACTGGTTCTGCACCGACACCAGCCGGTCACCGAGGATCGCCCGCGCCTCGTCGATCTGGGCGATCGAGGCGTTGGAGATGCCGGCCAGCTGGATCACGCCCTCGTCGAGCAGGTCGGCCAGCGCGCCGATCGAGTCGGCGTAGGGCACGTTCGGGTCGGGCCGGTGGAACTGGTAGAGGCCGATCGCGTCCACCCCGAGCCGGGCCGCGGACGCCTTCGCGGCCTGGGTGAGGTAGGCCGGGTCGCCGTTGCGGGTCCAGCTGCCGTCGCCGGGACGGATGTGGCCACCCTTGGTCGCGACGAGGACGTGGCTGGTGTCGGCGCCGTAGCTGGCCAGGGCCTCGGCGATCAGCACCTCGTTGTGGCCCACCTCGTCCGGGCCGAGGCAGTACGCGTCCGCGGTGTCGATCAGCGTGATGCCGGCGTCGAGCGCGGCGTGGATCGTGGCGATGGACTGTTCGCGCTCCGGCCGGCCCTCGATCGACATGGGCATGCCGCCCAGCCCGATGGCGCTCACCTGACGGTTACCGATGGTCCGGTTCTGCACGTCTGTCCTCCTCGCTGCCTCCCCCTACGCTACGACCAACGCGGGCGGCTCTCGGCCGCTTTCCGAATCTCGCGGGTGAAGGCCCTTCGTGACGCGCCGGCTCGTTCCTCGCCGGTGCTCCTCAGGGACCGGTGGTTGGGGGCTCGTTCCTCGCCGGCGCTCCTCAGGGACCGGTGCTTGGCGGTCTCGTTCCTCGCCGGTGCTCCTCAGGGACCGGTGGCGGCGTTCGTTCCTCGGCCTCAATCCACCGAAACCGTTCGTCGAGCTTGTCGAGACGCTCGATGGGTGGATTCAGGCTCAGGACCTGGTGGCCGGAGCGACCGGCTCGGCCAGCTCGCGTCCCCAGGCCGTTGCCCGGGCCAGCTCGCCGTCCGCGAGCGGTCCCTCCATCCCGGTCACCCAGAAGGACGGGCCGGCGGTCACGGCCACCCCGCGGCGGCGCAGGGCCTTCGCCGCGGCCCTGGTGGCCGTCCCGAGCTGGATCCGGGTGTGGATCGAGGTGTCGAAGGTCGCCACCCTGAGCCCGTCCGGCAACGCCACCGTCTCGATCCACTCGCGGATCCCGGTGTGCGCGGGAGTGACCGCGCCCTTGCGGGCAGCGTCCGAGCGGCTGCCGGCGTTCGGCATCGAGAGGGTGTGGGTGGGTGCGCCCACCACGAGCAGGCCCAGGTCCCCCGGCAGGACGGCCGGCGCCTCGGACGCGTGCACCACGTGGACCCCGTCCCGGCCGCGCACCTCTGCGATCCCCCGGGCGATCGCGTCGGCGATGGCGAGGGTGTTGCCGAACAGGGACTCGGTGACGATCAGGGCGGCCATGGTCCGCCAACCCTAAGCCGCAGCGAGCGTTCGACCCGCCGATTACCACTGGCTGGTCGGCCGCTGAAGTTGAATAGGCAACAATGCGTAGGTTAGGCTCTCCTCACCGTCAAGCAGCGCCTGGCCGCTGCCCGAGAACTAAGGAGTTCCGAATGGCCACAAGGTCCAACGGTGCGGCCCAGAAGGTGCGTGCGCTTGGTCTGGTCAGCATCATCATCGGCGCGCTCATGATCGTCGCCGGTGCCACCACCTGGGGCATGGTCAGCAGCAAGCTGGCCTCGGAGAACATCACCGTCTCCGCCGACGCCCCCATGTTCGCCGGTGCGAAGGTGACCGGCCCTCTGGAGGCCTTCGTCCAGGCCGACGTGATCAACCACCACGCCCTGACCGCCACCAACGGCAAGACCTACGCGGAACTGGGCAAGGATGATCCGCTGCGCCAGACCGCGATGACCGCGTCCTTCCTCCGCTCGTCGCTGTTCACCTCGGTGATCGCGTTCGGCGTGGCGCTGTTCGCCATGGGCGTCGGCGTGCTCGGTCTCGCGATCGGCTGGGCGCTCCGCCTGGTCGCCGCACCGAAGTCGGCCCTGGCCAATGCCGACGACCTCGTCGGCGCGGCCGAGTAGGGTTCGCAGACAACCACCACACGCAGGAGGGCCGGGACGAGATCCGTCCCGGCCCTCCTGCGTGTGTTCACTTCTCTACTTCGACGACCTCGGCATCCGGGGCGTTCTTCTTCACCGACTCGATGCCGGCCTTGGCGTTCGCCTTGGTGGCGTAGCCTTCGCCGCCGGTCGCGATCGTCTGGCCGTTGGAGGCCTTCAGCCGCCAGCGGTACTCGCCCTTGGCGTCGGGGTACAACTCGAACTTGCCTGCCATGACACCCTCCTGTCGGGACGGACAGCCGCGTCCGCCGGCAACAGGCTAGGGCCGGGACGGCGGACTTGTCGTGAACTGCGCCGAATCTCTCACGCGAACTGCAGCCAGGCGGTGGTGTCCTTCGGCAGGACGTGCCCGTCGAATTCATCACTGGAGAGCAGTACGGTCGCCCCCTCGGGCAGCGGCAGCGGCTCGTCGCCGAAGTTCACCCAGCACCCGAACCCGGGCTCCCGCGTGAACGCCAGGACGCTCCCTGTGCCCGACGACGGCTCCACCCAGGCCAGCTCACCGTCGCCCAACGCCGGATGGTGCGCGCGGATCGCGAGGGCCTTGCGGTACAGCTCGAGGCTGGCGGCGGGATCCCCGTCCTGGGCCTCGACGCTGTACGTCCCCCAGTCGGCGGGCTGGGGCAGCCAGGGCGCGGCGGCCCCGTCCGGGCTGAAGCCGGCGTTCGTCCCCTCGAGCGCCCACGGCACCGGGACGCGGCAGCCGTCGCGTCCGACGTTCTCGCCGTTGGTGCCGGCGACGATCGGGTCCTGCCGTGCCTCCAGCGGGATGTCCTCGACCTCGGCGAGGCCGAGTTCCTCGCCCTGGTAGACGTACGCGCCGCCGGGCAGCGCGAGGCTGAGCAGCGCGGCGGCCCGGGCGCGGCGACGGCCGGCGTCGAGGTCGACCGGCAGGCCGAGGTAGGCCTGCAGGTTGGGGAAGCCGGGCTGCAGCAGTTCCTGCGGACGGGCGTAGCGGGACACCGGCCGGCAGACGTCGTGGTTGCCGAGCACCCAGGTGGCCGGCGCGCCGACCGCGGCGTGCGCGTTCAGGGTGGACGTGATCACCTCGCGCATCGGTCCGGCCAGCCAGGGCGCCATCAGGAAGTTGAAGTTGAAGGCGGTGTGCAGCTCGTCCGGACGCAGGTACGCCGTCAGCCGGTGGTCGCGACCCACCCAGATCTCCCCGCAGAAGGCCTTCGGCTCGGCGTAGGAGTCGGCCACCGCGCGCCAGGCGCGGAAGACGTCGTGGACACCCGGCTGGTCCCAGTGCGGGTGCTCGACGCCGTCGGGGGTGTCGTCGGGCAGCGGGAAGTCCATGCCGTCGAGGTCGCGCAGTTCGGCGTCCTTGACCAGGCCGTGGGCGACGTCGATGCGGAACCCGTCCACACCGCGGTCGAACCAGAACCGCAGGGTCTCGGTGAACTCGTCCGCGATGTCGGGGTGGTTCCAGTTCACGTCCGGCTGCTCGGGGGCGAACAGGCGCAGGTACCACTGGCCGGGCCGACCGTCGGCCTCGGTGACCCGCGTCCACGCCGGGCCGCCGAACTCGCTCTGCCAGTCGTTGGGCGGCTCGTCGCCGTTCGGCCCGCGGCCCTCGCGGAAGACGAACCGTTCGCGCTCCGGCGACCCCGGACCGGCGGCGAGCGCGGCCTGGAACCAGCGGTGCTGGTCGGAGGTGTGGTTGGGGACGATGTCGAGGATCACCCGGATGCCGAGGCCGTGCGCCTCGGCGATCAGCGCCTCCGCGTCGTCCATCGTGCCGAAGACCGGCTCGATCGCGCGGTAGTCGGAGACGTCGTAGCCCGCGTCCTTCATCGGCGACGGGTACCACGGGTTGATCCAGATCGCGTCGATGCCCAGCGAGGCGAGGTAGGGCAGGCGCGACCGGATGCCGTTGATGTCGCCCACGCCGTCGCCATTGCTGTCGGCGAAGCTGCGCGGGTAGATCTGGTACACCACGGCGTGGCGCCACCAGTCGCGGTCGACGGGGAGGGAGGACGGCGCGGACACGGTCATCGGAGCCTTTCTGTACCGATAAAGAGCTGTACCGGTAAAGATAGACTGGTGCCACCCGGTTCGCAACCGGCTCTTCGTGGCGCCTCGTGGCAGTCGGCGGAAAATGGGGACAGACCCCTTTTCCGCCACCCGCCCGCATCGTCCGGGGCAGGTGGGGGACGGGTGGATGCGGATCGGTGGCGGAAAAGGGGTCTGTCCCCATTTCCGTTCAGGTGGAGGAGAAGGGGTGGCGGATGGCGAGGGTGACGCTGCAGTCGATCGCCGACCGGGTCGGCGTCAGCCGGATGACGGTGTCCAACGCCTTCTCCCGTCCCGACCAGCTGTCCGAGGGGCTGCGCGAGCGGATCCTGGCGGTGGCGGACGAACTCGGCTACCTCGGGCCCGACCCGTCCGCCCGTTCCCTGGCCACGGGGACGACCGGCACCATCGGGGTGCTTTGGGCGAAGGAACTGCGCTACTCGCTCGCGGACGAGGTCTCGGCGCGGTTCCTCGGGGCGGTGGCGGACGAACTGGCGCCCGGCGGCCTCGCGCTGACCCTGATCCCCGCGGTGGCGGACGGACCGGTGATCCCCGCGAGGGACGTGGCGATGGATGGGGCGATCGCCTTCTCGTGCGATCCGCTGCTGCCCGCGCTTGACTGGCTGCAGCGGCGGGACCTGCCGCTCGTCTACGTGGACATGGTGCCCGGCCCGGGTGAGGTCTCGATCACCATCGACGACCGCGGTGGCGCCCGTGCCGCCGCCCAGCACCTGGTCGACACCGGCCGCCGCCGGGTGGCGCTGCTGACGTCCGGCTACGGCCCCGCGCCGGGGATCGCCACCGGTCCGCTCCCGGCCGCCGCCGCCCGCCACCACGTGATCGCCGAACGCCAGGCCGGCTGGCTGGACGCGCTCGACGCTGCCGGCATCGCTCCGCTCATCGTCAACCAGCCGAACACCTACGGGGACGCCCGCCGGGCCGCGCGATTGCTGCTGGCCGCCCGGCCCCGTCCCGATGCGGTGCTGTGCCTGACCGACGTGCTGGCCCAGGCCGTCCTGGCCGAGGCGAGTGACGCCGGGGTCGCGGTGCCGGAGGACCTGGCCGTGGTCGGGTTCGACGACCATCCGCTCGCCCTGCGTACCCGGCCGACGCTGACCACCGTCCACCAGGACGTGGACGGCAAGGGCCGGGCCGCGGCGCGCGCGCTGCTCCGGCTTGTCGCCGGCCGCGCGGACGCCACCCTGTCGCGTCCGCGCAGCCGGCGCCTGCCGGTTCGCCTGGAGGTGCGGGAGAGCACCACCGGCCGAACCGGGTGAACCGACCGGACGGCCACCGCCTATCCACGGCGGCCGTCCGATCGGCGGAGGGGGGAGGTCAGCGGGGGGTGCCGAAGTCCTGGGTCCAGTAGCTGCCGTACAGGCCGCCGGTGGCGTAGCCCACGCCCAGCTCCTTGTAGCTCTTCTTCATGATGTTCTTGCAGTGGCCCGTGCTCTTCAGCCAGGCGCTGACCACGGAACTCGGCGTCCGGTAGCCGGCGGCGATGTTCTCGCCGGCGGAGGAGTACCGGTACCCGGCGGCCTTCATCCGGTCGAACGGGGAGTCGCCGTTCTTCGAGTAGTGGCTGAAGTAGTCTTTCTTGGCCATGTCGGCGCTGTGGGCGGCGGCGACCTTGGCGAGAGTGGCGTCGGCGCGCAGTGCCGGCACCGCCTTGTAGGTGGTGGAGCCGCACTTGCGCTTCTTGGCCCTGGCCTCGTTGACCAGCCGGAGCACCTCGGACTCCAGCGTCTTGACGGTGTAGGTGCCCGCCGTCGTGGTGCCGGCCGCGGTGGTCACCGAGAGCGCGTGGCGGCCGGCCGGCAGGGCGGGGGTGACCACGGTGACCGCGGTGGCCGAGTTCGTGGTGATCCTCGCCGGCGTGCCGTCGATCGCGACCGCGGTCGCGCCGGTGAGGTTGGCGCCCTTGATGGTCACCACCGCGCCGCCGGTCACGAGACCGCTGGCGGGCGAGACGGACGAGATGGTGCTGGCGGCCACCGTGGTGGTACCGGCGGTGTCAGAGGTGTCGGCCACGGCGGGCGTCGCCGGCTGGCCGAGGATGGCTGCGAGCGTGACAGCAACTGCTGCCAGGGTGCGGGCATAGGGGGTACGGCAGGTCTGCATGGCGGTGCATCCTTCAGGGGTGTTCAGTTCTCCGTCGCTTACGCGGCAGGTACCCTCCCGTACGGGTCTACTATGCACCACTACGTAGTTCTACGTACAGGCCGCGACAAATCATCTCTCGATCGCGCGTCGAGGGTCGGGACGGGGGGGTGGCCAGGGCATGATGCCCCGCCCCTCCAGGGAGGCCGTTGGCCGGCCCGTGGCGGCGGAACTCCTTCGCCCGGACAAGGGCATGATTGGGGCCATGACCGTTCCTGCCGCCGGGCCGTCCGCGCCCTCTGTGCCGGAGTTGCACGTGGCGAACGCAGCGTTCGTCACCGACCGACTCGCGGTGGGCGGCGATCTGTCCCCCAACTTCGCCAGGGCGAGGGAGCAGCTGGACGAGCTGGTCGGGGCGGGCATCACCCACATCGTCGACCTCCGCGAGGAGTGGAGCGACGAGGTGCTCGTGCGCACGTGGGAGCCGCAGCTGCACTACCTGCAGCACCGGGTGGCGGACGCCGGCCAGCGGATCGGCCCGGAGTGGTTCGGCGACCTGGTTGACTGGGTGGACGAGGCGCTGGCCGACCCGGCGGCGAAGGTGCTGGTGCACTGCCATATGGGGGTGAACCGGGCGCCGTCGGCCGTGCTGGCGCTGCTGCTCGCCCAGGGGACGGGGCTGCGTCCGGCGCTGGACGCGATCCGCACCGTCCGTCCGGTCGCGGTGATCGACTACGCCGGCAGCGCGCTGGACTGGTACCTGGGCAGCGCCGGCGCGGACGCCCGCCAGCGTCGCAACGCCCGGCGGACCCTCGCCCGTTGGCGCGCCCGCAACCATCTCGACGTCCAGCAGGTGATCCGGGCGATTCGGGACACCGAGCACCCCGGCAACCGCTGGCTGGTGCACCTGGGACCCGAGGATCCGCAGGCCCTCGCAGCGGTGGTCACCGAGGCGCCGGACGCCGCGGTCGGACTGTCCATGGACCTCTCGCCGGTGGAGCTCAGCCAGCTCGACGAGGTGCTCTTCCTCACCGCGGAGGGCCTGGTCGGCCGCGCCCTGGTGGTCGGACCCATGCAGCCCGCCGAGCCGCACGCGCACCTGCTGCCCGTGCTGGTCACCAGTCTCTTCGACCCCGTGCCGCTCGACCTCCCGTCCAGCGTGGAGGCCTGGCTGGCGACCGGCGTGAACCCCCGCCTGCTCCCTCCCGACGAGTACGACCACCTCGCCATCCGCGACTGAGGGCCCCGGGCCGCGATTCCACCGGTCCCAGAGGAGCGAGCGTCACCCGCCGGTCCCTGAGGAGCGAGCGCCAGCTGCCGGTCCCTGAGGAGCGAGTGCCAGCGAGCGTCACAAGGGGCGAGGCCGGGAATCTTCCACCCGGTCTCGACAGTTGTATGACCTCGTGCTCACCGCCGGTGAGCAGGTGGTCCGGGTGCCCTGCGCGTCCCGTCCCGACGCCGTACTGGACATCCTGGCTGCCCGTGGAGTGCCGCCGGCGCAGCCACTCGGCGCCACGGCGGAGGTTTGTCCACCATTGACGGTGGATAAACCTCCACACTGACCGGCACTCAGGCCTCGGTGGGCGCCTCAGCCTCGACCGACGCCGCGGCAGCCTTCCGCTCCGCCCGCCTCTGCGCGCGGTTCTCCCGCCAGGTCTCCAGCAGGTCGTAGAGCACCGGCACCAGGATCAGCGTCAGCAGCGTGGACGAGATCAGGCCGCCGATCACCACGATCGCCAGCGGCTTGGAGATGAACACCCCACCGCCGGTCAGCCCGAGCGCCATCGGCACGAGCGCGAACACCGTGGCCAGCGCCGTCATGATGATCGGCCGCACCCGCAGTCGCGCCCCCGCCTGGATGGACGCCGGCACGCTCGCCCCCGCCTTCCGCTTCTGGTTGATCAGGTCGATCAGCACGATCGCGTTCGTGACCACGATGCCGCGGCGAACGGGATCGACACCAGCAGGATCAGCGGCTGCAGCAGCGAGCCGAACGTCGCCACCATGATCAGGTACACCACGAAGATCGCGATCAGCATGGCCAGCCCGAGTTGCTGGAACGACTCGGTCTGCTGCTGGGACACGCCACCGATCCGGGTGGTCACACCATCCGGCAGGTCGAGCGACGCCAGGCCCGCGGTGATCTCCGCGGTCGTCGCGCCCAGGTCGGACGACTCCGAGCTCGCGGTCAGCGTGGCCGCGCGGACGCCGTCCACGCGGGTGATCATCGCCGGCGCCTCGACCAGCTTGACGCTCGCCACGGCACTCAGCGGGATCGCGTCCGCGGTCGCCTCCTGGGCGTCCTTGGACGCGTCCGAGATCGCCTGCTGCTTGTCCTGCGCCTCCAGGGACTTCTGCCGGGACTCGGCCAGCGCGTCGAGCTGCTTGTCGATAGCGGTCACCGAGCCCTTGGCAGAGGCCACGGCCGAGCCCAGCTGGGCGACCACACCCGCAGCAGACGCGACCTGCTGGGCCATCTGGAGGTAGCCGGATGCAGGCGGGCAGCCGGCTGCTGCCGGGTTCGTGGCGCACTCCTCCGGGAACTGATCGAGGACTGCCTGGAGCCTCTTGAGCTGTTTCTTCGCGTTCGCGAGCTGCTTGTTCAGCGGGCCGATGGCCTTCTGCGCCTGCGTCCTGTTCTTCTTGAGCGCCTGGACCTGCTCGTTGAAGGCGTCGGTGGCCGATGCCTTCTGCTCGTCCTGCAGCGCCTCGGAACGGTCCTGCACGTCCTCGGCGGCGTCCTTCTTGGCGTTGGCGTTCATCAGCTGGGTGACCGGCAGCTTGATGTCCCGCAGCTCGTCGATGTTCTTCACCGGGGTCTGCGAGCGCAGGAAGACGTTCAGCGTGGTGTCGCCCTGCGCGAGGGTGCCGATCTGCTGGCCGCGGACGGCCCGCGCGACCGCCTGGCCGATCGAGGCCTGGGTCATCCCCTTGTCGGCGGCCTTCTGTTCGTTGACGTCGACCGAGAGCATCTCGCGGGCGTCGCTGAGGTCGCTGGTGACGTTGGTCAGGCCCGGGACGGTCTTCATCATCTCGAGCACCTGCTCGTTGGCCGAGGTCAGCAACCCGGAGTCGGAACTTTCCACGTACACCACCACGCCGGACGTGCCACTGGAGCCCGCCCCGATCGACACCTCCACCTGGCCCACGTCGGGACCCAGGTCGGCGATGCCCTGCCGCAGCCGGGCGGCGGTGTCCGTGGCGGAGGCCCCGGGCTTCAGCGGCACGGTGAAGGTCGCCTGGTTGGTGTCGGCCTGGCCGCCAAGGAACACCATGGCCGAGCCGCCGCCGATGCTCGTGGAGTACGTCTGGACGGACGGGTCGGACGAGAGCAGTCCCTCGATCCGCGTCGCCGCCTCGTCGGTCTGGGTCAGCCCCGTCCCGGAGGGCAGCTTCTGCGAGATCGCCAGGCTCTCGGTACCCATGTTGCCGATGAAGTCGGTCTTCAGCTGCGGCGCCAGCGCCAGCGTCCCGGCGAACAGGCCCAGGGCGAGCAGCAGGGTGATCCAGCGGTGGTGCAGCGCCCAGCCGAGGACGGGCAGGTAGCCCTTCTGCAGCCAGGTGTCCTTCTCCTCCGTCGCCTGCGCGGCCCGGATCTTCTCCGCCTGCTTCGCGGTCGGCCGCATGAACCAGGATGCGAACACCGGCACCACGGTCAGCGCCACGAACAGCGAGGCCAGCAGCGAGACCGTCACCGCGACCGCGAACGGACGGAAGATCTCGCCGGCCTGACCACCGACCAGACCGATCGGCAGGAACACCGCGACCGTGGTGAAGGTCGAGCTGGTGACCGCGCCGGCGACCTCCCTGACCGCGTTGATGATCGACTCCCGGCCGAACTCGCCGTAGCCCTGGTGGCGTTTGATGTTCTCGATCACCACGATCGAGTCGTCGACCACCCGTCCGATCGCGACGGTGAGCGCGCCGAGCGTCAGGATGTTCAGCGTGTAGCCGCCCACCCACAGGCCGATCAGCGCGATCAGCAGCGACAGCGGGATCGAGATCGCGGTGATCAGCGTGGGCCGGATCGACCCGAGGAACACCATGATCACCAGCACGGCCATGGCCAGGCCGATGCCGCCCTCGGTGCTCAGGTCGCGGATCGAGTCCTCGATGTAGGGCGCCTGGTCGAACACCGTCTGGAAGCCGGCGCCGTTGCCCAGCTGCCGGGCCAGCCCGTCCAGCTGTTCGGTGATGCCGTGGGCGACGTTGACCGTGTTGGCGTCCGGGGTCTTGGTGACCGAGAGGGTGAGCGAGGTCTTGCCGCCGACCCTGGAGATGCTGGTGGTCTCGACCGGCTGCTCCTTGACGGTGGCGACCTCGCTGAGCTTCACCGGCCCGTCCGTGCCCTGCAGCATCAGGTTCTCGATGTCGGCGGCGGTGGAGTAGGTGGTGCCGGTCTGGACGTCGTAGTTCGCGCTGTCGGTGCGCATGGTGCCGGACGGGATCGCGGTGCTGTTCGCCGCGAACAGCTGCCCGATCATGCTCGGGTCGATGCCGTACTTCTCGATCTGCTTCTGCTTGTAGGTGATGACGATCTCGTGCTGCTCCTGGCCGGCGACGGAGACGTCGCGCACGCCGGCCACCGTCCGCAGTGCGGGAGCCACCACATCGGTGACCTTGTTCGAGAGCGCGGTCAGGTCGTCGTTGGAGGAGAGCGCCAGCACGACCACCGGGATGTCGTCGGTGCCGCCGGTCATCACGGTCGGGTCGACGTTGCTGGGCAGGGACGTGGAGATCGAGTCGATCGCGCTGCGGAGCTTGTCCGCCATGTCGTCCGCGCCGAGGCCGTAGTCCCACTGGACGGTGACCTGGGAGACGCCGCTGGAGCTCTTGGACGTGACCGACGTGACGCCGTCCACGGCCTTCACCGCGGTCTCGATGGGCTTGGAGAGCTGGGCCTCGACCACGTCCGGGCTGGCGCCGGCGTAGATCGTCAGCACGCTGCCGCGGGGGACGTCGATGGACGGGATCAGTTCCTGCTTCAACGCGCCCGCCGCGTACACGCCCAGAGCGATGGTCAGCAGGCTCAGCAGCAGCACCACGGTGCGGTGCGTGAGGCTGCCCTTGGTCAGACGAACCACTGCTTCTCCCCTTCACGGGCGACGAGACGTCGCCCCTGATGGGGCGCATCAGTTAGCATAGCTCTAACTATTTCTGACAGCGAAAGCGATTCTGCGGTGCATCCGTTCCCGGACCTGGAGCTCGACGACGAGCGTGCGGCGCTGGTCCAGGAGCTGTTCGACCTGAACTCGCAGGTGCACGATCGCGCCGTCGGACTGGTCGGTCCGATGCCGGTGCCACCCGACCTGAACATGCAGCAGGTGCGGGTGCTGGGCCATGTGGTGAAGGAGCCCGGGATCGCCGGTCACGAACTGGGCGAGCGGCTCGGCGTGAGCGCCCCCACCGCCAGTGGCCTGGTCGAACGGCTGGTCGAAAAGGGCCTGATCGTCCGCAGCGACGACCCGGACGACCGCCGCGTCCGCCGGCTGCACCCCACCGACGCCGGCCGGGACGTGATCCGCCAGATGGACTCGATGTTCGGCCGCGCCCTCGGCGTGGTGATCAAGCTGCTGTCCCTGGACGACCTGGAACTCCTGCGCCGCGGCTCCCAGGCCATGCTGGACGCCCTCGAGCGCGCCGGCCAACTCGCCGACGCCTCCCCCTGAACCACGGGGACAGGTCCCATTCCCGTTCAGCCGGCCCGAGAGTCCAGAACTGGGGACGGTTCCTCTTTCGGTCCGGCGTCTCGGTGGACCGAGTAGAGAACCGTCCTCGGCCTTTCTCCAGCCCCGGACCTAGCAGGGGCCTTCGTCCAGGTTGGCGAGGATCGCCCTGGCCGCGTCCCGCAGGGCCGTCTGGGCGTCCTCGTCCAGGACGTCGAAGACCAGACTGCGCACCTTCTCGGCATGCGCGGGGGCTGCGGCGGACAGTTGGGCGTAGCCGGCCTCGGTGAGGATCGCCCTGGTGTACCGGCCGTCGGCCGGATCGGGCTCGCGGCTGACCAGGCCGCGCCGTTCGAGCCTGGACATCAGGTGCGAGAGCCGGGACAGCTCGGAGTTGGCCAACGTCGCCAGCCGGCTCATCCGCATGGTGTGGTCCGGCTGGTCGGACAGCCCGGCGAGCACGTAGTACTCGAAGAAGCTGAGTCCGGAGTCGCACTGCAGCTGAGAGCCGAGTTCCGCGGGCAGCCTGGCCAGCAGGTGGTTCAGCGCGATCCAGGTCTCCAGCTCGTCAGGCGTCAGCCAGCGCGGTTTCGCGCCAGTCGTCGGCTCGCCCTCGGTGCCCATCCCGTCAGTCTAGAACGTGAGACGGAGCACTTGAAGATTCAAGTAACGCTGCCTACAGTCATTACGTGAACGTTCAAGTAAATCGAGCACAGGAGTCGACGCGATGAGCCCGTTGAGGATCGCCGTCATCATCGGCAGTACCCGCCCCGGCCGCAAGGGACGTGCCGTCGCCGAATGGGTGCTCGAACATGCGCAGGACCGTCCGGGTGCGTCCTACGAACTGATCGACCTGCTCGACCATCCGCTGCCTCACCTGGACGAGCCGATCCCCGCCTCGGCGGGCCGCTACCAGCACGACCACACGCGCAGGTGGGCGGAGACGATCGCCGGCTACGACGGCTTCATCTTCGTCACCCCGGAGTACAACCATTCCACCACCGGCGTCCTGAAGAACGCGATCGACTACCTGCACAACGAGTGGCACAACAAGGCGGCGGCGTTCGTGGGCTACGGCGTGGTCGGCGCCGCCCGGGCGGTGGAGCACCTGCGGGGCATCCTCAGCGAGGTGCAGGTCGCTCACGTCCGCCAGGCGATGGCGTTCTCCTTCTTCAACGACTTCCAGGACTTCACCAAGTTCACCCCGGGCGACCACCACCTGCAGTACCTGCCGGTCATGCTCGACCAACTCGAGGCGTGGGCGGGCGCCCTCAAGCCGCTGCGGGAGCAGCCCGAGGCGTCGGCCGCCTGAGCGACCGCCGGCGAGCCGTTGGTCGAGCCCGATCCCCGTCGTCGGTGGTGGGGTGCGGGGTGGGTTGGTCCGTCTGGTAACGGTGGTCACGCGACACGCCGACGACACGCCGGTGGTGTCGAAATTGGTCGAAGAAGTTCTGGAAAACCTCTTGCTAAAGGGTTTGGTGAAGGACTAGGAATGTGCCTACCAAATCACTTCGGTGATGAGGGATCGGTTGCAGGAAGTCAGCTTGCTGGCGGGTTCGCCCGCTGGAGCCCCGGTGATGCGTGGGTCGGGCTGGCTGGTGGCAGCCGGTAGACGGGGCCATCACACCGCGTCGACCAGAGGGCCCCGGTGACTCATACTCCCCGGGGCCCTCGCCTTGTGTTCGGTGACCTGGCGCTCAGACGTGCGCGCCGTCGATCCGGAAGTCGACCGGCGTGGGCAACTGGATCGTCCGGGAGACCGTGCACAGCCGGTCCCTCGACTGCGCGACGGCGCGTTCGAGCATCGCTCGCGCGCGATCCCCGTCCGGCCCCTCCGGGAAGCGGACGCGGAAGTCGACCACCACCGCGCCAAGGTGATTGCCGTTGTCATCGGCAAGTTTCGGAGCTTCGGCCGTGACGGAGAACCCAGTCGGCTCCGCCCGGCGGGCGGTGATGTAGTCCACGTCGACGGCGCTGCATCCGGCCGCGGCGACGAGCAGCAGTTCCACTGGCGTGAAGTCAGGATTCTGACCCTCGCCAAGGGTGATCCGACCACCGCGGACGTTCTCCGCCTCGTAGCTGCGGGGGCCGGTGCGCTCGATCCGGATGCTGCGCAGGTTGTCCGTCATGGCCTCAGTATCGACCAGCACAGCAAAAGGGCGAGGGCCCCGGGGAGTATGAGTCACCGGGGCCCTCTGGTCGACGCGGTGTGATGGCCCCGTCTACCGGCTGCCACCAGCCAGCCCGACCCACGCATCACCGGGGCTCCAGCGGGCGAACCCGCCAGCAAGCTGACTTCCTGCAACCGATCCCTCATCACCGAAGTGATTTGGTAGGCACATTCCTAGTCCTTCACCAAACCCTTTAGCAAGAGGTTTTCCAGAACTTCTTCGACCAATTTCGACACCACCGGCGTGTCGTCGGCGTGTCGCGTGACCACCGTTACCAGACGGACCAACCCACCCAACACCCCCACCAGACGCCGCCACACCCCTTCCCACCACCAACAACCCCGACCACCCAGAACAAGGTGGACCCAAACCGCCGTCCACGACGGTCTCAGTCCACCTTGCGGAGTGGGGGCGGCGTGGGCGGGCTCAGAGGTCTTCCAGGGGTTCGTAGGCGGCGGCGTCGGGCGAGCCCTGGGGGACCTCCGGGGCGACGACCAGGTGCCGGCGCCACAGCAGCCAGCCGGTGGTGATCAGGGCCAGCGATCCGCAGGCGAGGGCGAGCAGCGAGAAGCCGAGCAGGGGCGCGACCAGTCCCGAGATCAGGGTGTTGCCGAGCAGCGCGAGGAAGTTCTGGACGGAGGAGGCCGACCCGCGGGCTTCCGGGAACAGGTCGAGCATCGCCAGGGTCAGGACGGGAAACGCCAGCGCGATGCCGAAGGTGAACACGGGCAGCGGCAGGATCGTCCACGGCAGGCCGCGGGTCGCGGGAAACACGTTGAGCACCACGTTGACGATGGACGCGGCGAGGCTGATCCGGTAGCCGAGACTGGCCAGGCGGCGTCCGCTGAGCCGGCCGGCGAGGCGTCCGCTCACCCACGAGCCGATCACCATTCCGGAGATCAGCGGCACGAACAGCACCCAGAAGTCGGTCTCGCCGAGTCCCAGCAGGTTCACCACCAGCAGCGGCGCGGACGAGATGTACAGGAACATCGCACCGTTGTTGAGCATCGCGGTGAATGCGAGTCGGCGGCCGTGCGGGTGCCGCCAGACCGAACCGAGCCCGTTGGCCAGTTGCCGGACGTTCAGCGGCGTGCGCCGGTCCGCCGGGTGGGTCTCCGGCATGAGGAAGAAGACCAGCGCCAGCATCACCACGCCCAGCCCGACCAGCGCCCAGAAGATGCCGCGCCACCCGCCCCAGCCGAGGATGAGGCCGCCGGCGACAGGGGCGAGCGCGGGCGCGAGTCCGAAGATCATCGCGATGTGGCTCATCGTCCGCTGGGCCTGCTCGTCGCTGAACACGTCCCGGACCATCGCCCTGCTGATGATCGCGCCGGCGCCGGCGCTGAGACCCTGGACGGCGCGGAAGGCCAGCAGCATCGGCAGGCTGGTGGCCAGCGCACAGCCGACCGAGGCGCCGATGTACAGCACGGTGCCGGCGAGGATCACCGGCTTGCGTCCCAGCGCGTCCGACAGCGGACCGTGCACGAGGCTCATCACGGCGAACGACAGCATGTAGACGCTGATGATCTGCTGCAGCGCGATCTCCGTGGCACCCCACTCGGCGCCCATCCGCGCGAAGGCCGGGAACATGGTGTCGATCGAGAACGGCCCGACCATGCCGAGACCGGCCAGGATGACCAGGAACAGCCAGTGCGATCCGACGTCCACCGCAGCAGCGGACGGACGGTCGGCTGACTGGGGGGCTGTGGTCACCCGAGCATCCTGTCACGAAAGAGAGCGCTCTCGCCGTCCGGGGCCGCGGGGTGATCACGCCGTCCGGCAGGCGGAGACCACCGTCCCGGGGCGGTGAGCGTGGGGCTATGCTCCGAGCGTGCCAGCGCCCCTCCGCATCTGCTTCGTCTCCATGCACACGTCGCCGGCGACACTGCCCGGTACCGGGGATGCGGGCGGCATGAACGTCGTGGAGCGGTGCCAGGCGCAGGCGCTGGCCGAACTGGGCCACCGCGTGGAGCTGGTCACCCGCCGGTCGAGCCCGGACGATCCCGACGAACTCGAACTCCTGCCCGGGGTCACCCTGCGCCATGTGGACGCGGGCCCGCCGACGCCGCTGGCCAAGAGCGTGATCGACGACCACATCGAGGAGTTCTCCACCGGCCTCGCGAGGCTGGCACCCAGCGATGTCGTCCACTCGCACCACTGGATGTCCGGGGTGGCCGCGCTGCCTGTCGCCCAGGCCTGGGGTGTGCCGCACGTGCAGAGCTTCCACTCGGTCGCGGCGCCCCCCGGTTCGCCGCTGTCCGCCGGCGAGCCGCCGGAGTCGCCGCGCCGGGTCCCCGGCGAAGCCGCGGTGGCGCGGGGGTCCCAGGCCGTCGTCGCGATCTCGGCCGCCGAGGCACAGACCGTGATCGACCGCTGCGGCGCGGACGCCGACCGCGTCTCGATCGTCTCCCCCGGCGTCGACCAGGAGATGTTCCGGCCGCTGCTGCCCGGCGAGCCGTGCTGGAGCTGGTCGGACGGGGACCCCGAGCCCTGGCCGCGCGGCTACGTGCTGATCGCCGCACGGCTCGAGCCGCTGAAGGGCCCGGACCTGGCCATCCAGGCGGTGGCCAACCTCGACCCGGAGATCCGGCCGCGCCTCGTGGTGGCGGGCGACGCCTCGTCCGCCTTCGCGGCGTACGAGCAGGAACTGCACGCGATGGTCGGCGAGCTGGGACTGGTCGACCAGGTGACGTTCGTCGGCGCCCAGCCGCGGACGGAGCTCGCCCGGCTGCTGCGTGGCGCCCGCGTGGTGCTGGTGCCGTCGCACTCGGAGACGTTCGGCCTGGTCGCGCTGGAGGCGGCGGCCAGCGGCACGCCAGTGATCGCCGCGTCGGCCGGCGGCCTGCGCGAGGCCGTGGCCCACGGCGTGACCGGCCAGCTGATGGACTCGCGGCGCCCGGAGGACTGGGCGCTCGCGCTCACCCGGCTGTTGATGGTCCCCGGCCTGCTGGAGCGAATGAGCAAGGTGTCCCGCGTGCACGCCCGGCGCTTCGACTGGGGCTGGGCGGCCCAGCGGCTCGTCGCCGTCTACCGGCAGTTGCTGGCCGAAGCCGGTCAGTGATGGCCGAGCCTGACGAAACCCGTCCCATCGCCGGCCCGGCAGCGATCGACGACTTCCGTCCCGGCTCCCGGCTGGTCTTCCTGCACGCGCACCCCGACGACGAGACGCTGGCCACCGGCGTCCTGCTGGCGTGGCTGGCCGAGCGTGGCGCCGTCGTGTCGGTCGTCACGGCCACCCGCGGGGAACAGGGCGATGTGGTGCCCGGTCCGCTGGCCGCGCTCGCCGGGACGCCGGAGCTCGTCGAGCACCGGCTCGGTGAACTGGCCGGGGCGCTCGCCGCGCTCGGGGTGCGGGAGTCGGCCGTCCTCGGCACGCCGCCGGCACGGGCAGCGGGACGGGAGCCGCGCCGCTACACCGATTCGGGCATGCGCTGGCTGGACGAGGCCGAGACGCTCGCCGGACCGGGCGACCATGCCGGCCCGGACAGCCTGACCGCGGCGCCGGTCACCGAAGCCGCCGCCGATCTGGCCGCCTACCTGACTGCGTTCGGCGCGGATGCCCTGGTCGGCTACGACGAGCACGGCGGCTACGGCCATCCCGACCATGTGGCGTGTGCGCACATCGCCGTGGCCGCGTCCCGGCTCGCCGGTGTCCCGCTGCTACAGGTGGTGTCCGAGCCGTTGCTGCCGGTGCCGGGCGCCCGGCGCTATGACCTGCCGGAGTACCTGCCCCGCGTCCAGGAGGCGCTGCGTCACCACGCGAGCCAGCTCACCGTGGACGGCGCGGAGGTCGTCCACGTCGGTGGCCAGCGCCAGCCGATCGTCACCACGGTCTGGCTGACCGGCCCGTCCCGGTAGCCAGACCCCCCACCGACTTGTCAGACTCTCAACCGGTGATAGCCGACTGAGAGTCTGACAACTCGGCGGGGGAGGAGCGGGCATGGACGAGGTGCGGCGGGTCGCGATCGTCGGCGCGGGGCCGGCCGGGTTGTTCGCCGCCGCCGCGCTGCTCGCGCAGGCCGGTCCGGAGCTGGCGATCGACATCTTCGACCGGCTGCCGACGCCGTTCGGGCTGTTGCGCTACGGGGTGGCTCCCGACCACGCCAGCATCAAGGCGGTCGCGACCACGCTCGCGCGGGTGTTCGAGGCGCCGCGCGTCCGGTTCCTCGGACTGGTCGAACTCGGGCGCGACGTGACCGCCGAGGAGTTGCGCTCCGCCTACGACGCGGTGGTCTACGCGGTCGGCGCCCAGGACGACCGGCGGCTCGGCATCCCCGGGGAGGACCTGTCCGGCAGCCGCTCGGCGCGCCAGTTCGTCGCCTGGTACTCCGGGCATCCGGACGCCGAGCCCATGGCGCTCGCCGGGGTCCGCGCCGCCGTGGTGGTCGGGGTCGGGAACGTCGCGGTGGACGTGGCCCGGATCCTGCTCAAGGACCGGACGGAACTCAGCGCCACCGACATGCCGGACGTCGTGCTGGCCGAGCTGCGCTCGGCCGAGATCGAGGACGTCTGGCTCGTCGGGCGGCGCGGACCGGAGCACGCCAGCTTCACCACCCCCGAGTTGCGGGAGCTGCTGGACACGCCCGGCATCGGGGTCACGCTGTCGGGCTGCGATCTCGCCGACATCGACACCGACCAGCTCGAGCGGCACGCCCGGGCCAATGTCGCGGCGATCGCGCACGCCGTGGTGCGGCCAGCGCCGGAGCGCGGGCGCCGGCTGCACCTGGTGTTCTGGCACCGGCCCACCGAACTGCTGGGTGAGGGACGGGTGCAGGCCGTCCGGCTGGAGTCGACGGGTGGGAGCGCCCTTCGTGACGCGCCGCTCGTTCCTCGCGGCGCTCCTCAGGGACCGGAATCCGACCACCGCTCCCTGACGGGCGCCGAGTACGACCGCTCCCTGAGGAGCTCGGTGCGAGGAACGAGCGCCGGGCATCACGAAGGGCCGGCACGCGCGATGACTGTTCCCGCCGACCTCGTACTGCGGTCGATCGGGTACCGCGGGGTGCCGCTGCCGGGCGTCCCGTTCGACGACGGCCGGGTGCCCAACCTCGAAGGGCGGGTCCTGGAACTGGACGGCTCCGCGCGTCCGGGTGAGTACGTGGTCGGCTGGATCAAGCGTGGTCCGGTGGGGTTGATCGGCAGCAACAAGAAGGACGCCGCCGAGACCGCTGGTCATGTCCTGGAGGACTTCGACGTCCTGCCGCGGCGGCCGCTCGCCGACCTGGCCGCAGTGCTCGCCGCGCGCGGCGTCCGTCCGAGCAGCTTCGCCGACTGGCGGCGGATCGACGAGGGCGAGATCGCGCGGGGCAACCTCCGCGGCCGGGAGCGCACGAAGATCGAGGCGTGGCACGAGCTGCTTGACCTGGTCGTCCGCTCCTGAGGGCGTTCCGCGGAACCGGTCGTCGAGCCCGTCGAGACGCCCTCCACCGTCCGGACGAGCCATGCGTAGGCTGCGTCCCGTGATCAAGCACATCGTGATGTGGACGTTCGCCGACGAGGCGGAGGGTGCGGACAAGGCCACCAACCTGACCGTGGTCCGGGACCGCCTGGCTGCGCTGCACGGCCTGGTGCCGGGCATCCTGACCCTTGAGCCGGTGATCCCCGTCGACCCCTTCGAGCACAGCTACGACCTCGTGCTCTACTCGGAGTTCGAGTCGCCGGAGGCGCTGAAGGCCTACGCCACCCATCCCGATCACGTGGCCGTGGCCGGCCTGATCAAGGCGGTCGCCACCGCCAGGGTGTGCGTGGATTACGAGGTCTGAGCCGCCTGCGCGTCGCCGCGCAGCAGCCGGCGAACCGTGTCGGCCGCCACTCGCGCGGCCGCGTCCAGGTCGGTGAAGATGCCGATCCGGTGCATGGACGCCGCCCCGTGCACCACCACCATGAACTGCGGGACGAACCCGACCGCGGCCTGCGCGTCGCCCCCGGTGGCCTCGATGGCCCGCAGCAGCACGATGTCGCTGACCGCACGCCCGGCTTCCCGTAGTTCCTCGTCGTGGACGCCGCGCAGTTCGGGGGCGAAGACGACGTCGAAGCCGGCGCGGCGGATGCCCGCGAAGCGGACGTAGGCCTGCGCGGCGGCGGCGATGGCCTCGGCAGGGTCATCGCCCGCGGCGTCCGCGGCATCCCGCATGGCGGTGTCGAGGTCCCGGGCGGCGCGTGCGGCGACCGCGACCACGAACTCCTGGCGTCCGGGGAAGTGGCGGTAGGGGGCGGCGGCGCTCACGCCGGTCCGCCGCGCGGCTTCCGCAACCGACAGCGCGGCCAGCCCGCCCTCGGCCACCAGTTCGGTGCCGGCGTCGATCAGGGCGGCTCGCAGGTCGCCGTGGTGGTAGCCCACGCCACTCTCCTCCCGCTGATGTGAGACCGATCCTACATTGCGTCTTGCGCCGATGTTAATCATCTCTTACTATGTAAGAGCACCCTAACACGAAGGACGAGAACGATGAGTACACAGCCCTGGGGAACGATGAACGGCTGGCTGCGCCTGGAGACCGAACAGCGGGGCGCCTGGACGCGGCAGCGGGTGCAGGACCTGCGCTCCGCCCGCCTCCCGTCCCGGCCAGAGCAGACGGAGCGGGCGGCCCCGTCCGCAGCGAAGGCCGCGCCGCGCGGGGCGACCCCCTCCGCAGCCTGCGCCGGAGCGGCCTGAGACGAAGTTGGCGGAAAAGGGGTCTGTCCCCCTTTCCCACCACTTGGCGGAAAAGGGGGGGCAGACCCCTTTTCCGCCACCTCGGTTCCTGCCCGGGTGGTCCCCCCGGCGAGCGGGGGAGGGCTTTCCCGGGCTGTGAATCCGCGGTGAGTGGGACGACGCGGTGGGCGGATGGCGAGCCGGCCTTCGGGCCGGCTCTACCATTGTCCGGGGAGCGAGCCGCTCCGGGCTGCCGCCGCAGTCAGCAGAAGACGGAGGAATCCATGGAACCGGTGAGTCGTCGCGCAGCCGTGCTGGGCGCAGTGGGTGTGGCAGGCGCCACCGTGGTCGGGTGTTCGGCCCCGTCCTCGGCGCAGACCCAGCCGACCGCGAACCCGACCTCCGCCGACCCGGGTACGGCGTCCGCCTCGCCGTCGCCGACGCCGACCGTGGACGACACCCCGCGCTGGCCGCTCACCGGCAAGGTGCTGAAGAACCCGGACGATGCCAAGCACATCGCCGTGGCGGTGAAGGTGCCGGACAACCGCAACGAGCACCCGCAGATCGGCATCGACAAGGCCGACATCGTCTACGTCCAGCTGGACGGCTATCGCGACTCGACGGGCCAGTCGGGTACGCGCCTGGTGCCGATCTACCACTCGAAGTTCGCGGACACGGTCAACCCCGTCCGCTCGATCCGCCCCGTGGACATTCCCATGCTGAGCCCGATCAACGCGATCATCGGCAACACCGGCGCCTTTCCATGGGTGCTCGATTACGCCAAGCACTACGACAAGTACCTGATCCCGATGAAGTCGTACATGGCGACCAAGGGCACCGGCGCCTACAGCATCCTGTCCAACCGCGTGCGGACCTGGCAGGGCAGGACCTACTACGACCGCGCGGTGGCCTGTCACCCCGAGAAGTTGGCGAAGCTGGCCAAGAAGTTCACCGACGGACCGCAGCAGATGTACTTCCCGTGGGCGGCGAACGACGACGAGGTGAGCACCGAGGTGGCCGGCGAGACCGCGAAGTCGGTGGTCGTGCCGTGGAAGACCGGTAGCTCATTCTCGATGACCTACACCTGGAGCGAGAAGGCCGGACGGTACCTTCGCTCGGAGCCGTGGGGAAAGCACGTTCTCGCCGACGGCACCCGGGTCTCCTGCGACAACGTGCTCGTGATCAAGGCCAAGCAGGTTTACGGCAAGATCTACATCGACGGATCGATCAAGCCGAACTACGGCGGCCACGACGAGCCGATCCACGACATCATCAACACCGAGGGGACGTTCTACTACGCCCACGGCGGCAAGTACGTCACCGGCACCTGGACCAAGGGCGCAGTGAACAAGGTCTTCGAGTTCACCCTCGACGACGGCAGCCCGCTGAAGATGGCCCCCGGCCAGACCTTCGTCGAACTGCCCAACACCAAGGCGAAGATCTCGATCAAGGGCTGAGCCCGAGAAGGCCAGCTGCGCGGGTGGCGGGCGCGCGATGGATGAGTACGGCGTTGTGGAGTGTGAGTACGGGATTGGCCCTTCCAACAATCAGCCAGAACTGATTCGTGGCTCGTGACGCTCAGGCCGTCGCTGCGCTAGTCGTGGTGCGCTAGACCTTCTTGGCCTTCGCGCAGCCTGCCTCGCCCACGTCTCCCCCGAAGATGAACTCCATGGCATTGTGCGTTTGTGGGCCGTAAGTGCCGTCAACGGAGACGCCAAGAATCTTTTGGGCCGTCCTCATTGCTGCGATCGTCCTTGAGCCGTAGATCCCATCGATTCCATCGTGATCTGGCCCACCTGAACCAAGATCTTGCCCGTAGCACTTCACAAGAGCCCATTGAATTGCCACCGTCGCGTTGAGCGAAGGTGAGCCGTGCGGGCCTCGTTGACAGTTCTCAGATCCTCCCGAAGTTACCGGCACCAAGATCGTGCGTGCACCAGTTCGCGAGGTGTGCCACGCTGATTTGGTGCAGTTGGCCGCTGCCTGTGCGACCGAGGCATTCCATGGCATGGTCGCGGCGCTGCCAGCAAGCACGGAGATTGCGGCAAGCTGGACCAATGCCTTTTTCGATGTCATCTTGAGTCCTCCTGGAATGACGGGGTTAGTATCGTCTTTGGGGCAGGCGACGTATCGACCATAGAACTTGTCCCCGAGACGGTCAAGAGCGATTCGCCGAGTCGTACGAGGGCTATCAGAATCTCCAGTGAGCCGTCGATCGCGACGAGCTGGATCACGGCCAGCATGGCGTTGTTCTCTCGGACGGGACTGAGGCCCGCGTTCGCTCGGCGCGTAGTCCGGGTCGGATTGTCGGGGGATCGTGACATCATCGCCGACGTGCGTTCTCTGATCCGGATCCTCGGTGTCGCCAGGGAACTGCTGCCCGCCTACGCCGCGATCGTCGCGTCCGGGGTGCTGGTGGCGGCGACGGGCCTCGCCGTGCCGTTCATCATCAAGGCGGCCACCGACGAGGTGGTCGCAGCGATGGGCGGCGCAGGTGGTGGCGTCCCGGCCGTGCTGTGGCTGGCGTTCCTGCTGCTGGTGGTGGACGTGGCGAACACGGTGATCACCAACATCGGCGGTTACCTCGGCGACGTGATGGCGGTCCGGCTGCGTGCGATCCTGTCACGCAACTACTTCGAGAAGCTCCTGCGGTTGCCGCAGCGCTACTTCGACTCCGAACTCACCGGCACGATCATCTCCCGGCTGCAGCGCTCGATCACCGAGACGACGAACTTCCTCAACATGTTCGCCAACAGCTTCCTGCCGATGCTGATCTCGCTGGTCGCGGCGCTCGGGATCATCGCCTGGTACTCGTGGTGGCTGGCGCTGCTGATGCTCGCGATGTACCCGCTGTTCACCTGGCTGACCGCGCTCACCTCGCGCCGCTGGCAGAAGCTGGAGACGGCGAAGAACCTGCAGTTCGACATCGCCGGTGGCCGGTTCGCCGAAGTGGTCGGCCAGATCCGCGTCGTGAAGAGCTTCGTCGCCGAGGCGCGTGAACTCGTCCACTTCACCGGCCACTACGACAACACGATCACCCTGACCAGGGAGCAGTCGGCGTACTGGCACCGGATGGACGTGGTGCGCCGCGGCACCCTCAACGTCATCTTCTTCGTCATCTACGCGATCATCTTCAGCCTGACCATCTCCGGCCAGTTCACCCTCGGCGTGATGGTGCTGCTGATCCAGCTGGTCAACCTCGCCCGGCAGCCCGTCCAGTCGATGAGCTTCCTCGTGGACTCCACCCAGCGCGCCATCACCGGGTGCCGCGACTACTTCATCGTGATGGACGAGCAGGTCGAGTCCGGTGCGATCGAGGTGGACGCCCGGCAGCCGACCGAACCGGCGGTCGCGTCCGGCGAGCCGATCGTGGAGTTCACCGACGCGCGGTTCGGCTACACCGGGGACGCGGAGGTGCTGCGCGGCGTCAGCTTCGACGTGCGCCGCGGCGAGCGGGTGGCCTTCGTCGGCGAGTCCGGGGTGGGCAAGACCACGCTGGCGAGCCTGTTGCTGGGGCTCTACCCCCTGACCGATGGCCAACTCCGGGTCGACGGCCGCGAGGTCGGGGCGATCCCGCTGCCCGAACTGCGCGCGCAGGTGGGGGTCGTGTTCCAGGACCCGTCCCTGTTCTCGGGCACCATCCGGGAGAACATCGCCTACGGCCGTCCGGACGCCGCGGAGGACGAGATCGTGGAGGCGGCCCGGCGCGCGCACGCCCACGGCTTCATCCTCGGCCTGCCGGGCGGCTACGACGCGGAGATCGGCGAACGCGGCGTGAAGCTGTCCGGTGGCCAGAAGCAGCGGATCGCGGTGGCTCGCGCCCTGCTCAAGGACGCACCGATCCTGGTCCTGGACGAGGCGACCAGCTCCCTGGACTCCAAGGCGGAGCGGCTCGTCCAGGAAGGTCTGGAGGAGTTGATGTCCGACCGGACCACGCTGATCATCGCCCACCGCCTGAGCACGATCAGCTCCGTCGACCGGATCGTCACCCTCCGCGACGGCCGGATCGACGAGATCGGCACCCCCGCCGAGCTCGCCGACAGCGGTGGCATCTACGCCGAGCTGCTGGCCCTGCAGGCCACCGCGAACACCAAGGCCGGCCGCAAGCGCCTGCAGAGGTACGAGATCCTCGGCTGACTCGCCATCGGTTCCTGAGGAGCGCTGCACGCCGCCCTTCGTGACGCACCGCCCTTCGCACGCTCAGGGCGGTGCTCCTCAGGGATCGGTGGGGGTAGCCGCATCCATCACGCATGGGGCGGTGGCAGGATGGCCCGATGACCACCCGCCTGATCGAGCCGGGCGACGCGGACGCGCTGGCCGACGCGGTCCGGCGAAGCCGTGAGTACCTGGCACCGTGGGAGCCCGTCCGTCCCGACCACTACTTCACGGTCGAGGGCCAGCGGGAGTCGATCGCCGACTCGCTGGCCCGGTATGACGCGGGCACGATGCTCCCGCACGTGATCCTCGACGAGGTCGGCGCCGTGGTGGGGCGGATCAACCTGAACAACATCGTCCGGGGTCCGTTCCAGTCGGCGAGTGTCGGCTACTGGCTGGCCGAGCACGCCACCGGCAGGGGACTGGCGACAGCGGCGGTGGCCGAACTGGCCGGCCTCGCGTTCGGCGACCAGGGCCTGCATCGCCTCGAAGCCGGCACGATCCCGGAAAACACACGCTCACAAGCGGTGTTGCGCCGCAACGGCTTCGTCAGGTTCGGCTACGCGCCGCGCTACCTGGCGATCGCGGGACGGTGGACCGACCACATCCTGTACCAGTTGCTGGCCGACGACTGAGGACATCGAGGCCCTGCGGATTTGCACTGCCGACGGCGAGAACCGCCGCAGATCGGCACCTGGCGGCCATCGACAGTGCAAATCCGCAGGTCTTGCCACCGGCGACTTCGCTGCCGGCGGGCACCGGGGCGTCCGCTGTGCCATGCTCTAGGGGACCGGGCCGCAGGATGCCCGCCGAGACGGAGTGCAGATGACTGAGCAGCCGGGACCAGGGGAGTCCCAGCCCAGGAAACGGATCCTGTTCCTGTTCTCGGACACCGGCGGCGGCCACCGCTCGGCCACGGAGGCGATGATCGAGGCGCTCGACCTCGAGTTCCCCGGCCGCTTCGACACGACCATGGTCGACTTCTTCCGCAAGTACTACCCCAGCCCGCTGCGGTTCGCGCCCGAGATCTACCCGCCGATCTCGCGCGTCCCGCAGGCGTGGCGGTTCACCTTCAAGGCATCGGACGGGCGGAACCGCTCCCGGGCTGTCACCCAGATCTCCTACCCGTACGTCCGCCGGGGCGCGCAGCGGCTCGTCCGGGAGAACCCCGCCGACCTGATCGTGTCCGTGCACCCGCTGGTGAACACCCATCTGATGCGGGCGATGCGCAAGTCGCCGCGGCCCTACATCACCGTCGTCACCGACCTGGTCTCGACACACGCGCTGTGGTTCGACCGCCGCGCCGACCTGGTCGTGGTGGCGACCGAGGAAGCCAGGGAGAAGGCGATCGAGTACGGCATCGCCGAGGGCAACCTGCGGGTGATCGGGCTGCCCGTGGCCGAGCGGTTCACCCAACCACTGGTCGACCGGATGGGCTGGCGCGAGCGGATGGGCTGGCGCACCGACCTGCCGGTGATCCTGCTGGTCGGCGGCGGGGACGGCATGGGTCCGCTGAAGCGGGTGGCGAAGGCCATCAACGAGGCCGAACTGGCCGCCACCCTCGTCGTGATCTGCGGCCGCAACGCCGAGCTGCGGGCCGACCTCGAGCGGGTCGACTGGAACATGCCCGTCCATCTCTACGGTTTCACCACCGAGATGCCGCAGTTCATGGCCGCGTCCGACATGCTCGTCACGAAAGCCGGACCGGGCACGATCAGCGAGGCGTTCATCAGCGGCCTGCCGCTGGTGCTGTACTCCCGGCTGCCCGGGCAGGAGGACGGCAACGTCAGCTACGTCGAGAAGCTCCGCGCCGGGGTGTGGGCGCCCCGTCCGCGTGAGGTGGTGGACGCCCTGCGCCGCTGGGTGGAGGATCCGGTCGCCCGGGAGAAGGCTGCCGAAGCCAGCCGGCGCGCGGCCAAGCCCGAGGCCGCCCGCCGGATCGCCCGGCTGATCGCCGACCAGGTCGGCGTCGACTCCTGAGCCGTTCCTGAGCGGTGCCCAAGGCGGGCACAGCCTGCGTTGGGAATGGCCCGCTACCCTCGAAGGTCGGAGAGCCCGAGGGATGTGACACCAGGTAGTGACTGAAGAGAAGCAGAAGGACATCGAGGAGAAGGAGCCGATCAAGGTCTCCTTCTCCATGCCGCAGATCGCCGGTGGGGCGATGGCGGCGGCAACCGCCGCGGCGATCGGCTCGCAGCTCGGAGTGGCCGGGACGATCTTCGGCGCGGCGGTCGCGAGCATCGTCGGCGGCATTGCGGGAACGCTCTACAGCGCGGGCATCGATCGCACGCACCGCAAGGTGAGCGAGGCGATCGCCCGGGGCTATGACCGGGTGCGTGGGGACGAGGCGTACGACCCCCACCAGGTGCGGACGCTGGTCGCGGACGGCGACGCGGACGAGACCAGGGTGCTCCGGCCGGGAGCGGACGCCGGCGCGGCGACGCAGGTGCTGCCCGGCGTCGGGGACGCCATCTTCCGCAGCGACGACGAGCCCACCCGGGTCGATCTGCAGCCGGTACCGCCGGTCGCGACGAACGTGCGCAAGCGGCGGGTCGGGCAGGTCATGCTGCTCACCGTCGGCGCGATGTTCCTGGTGGCCCTGACCGTGGTCACGGTCGTGGAGCTCGGCCTCGGCAGGGCTCTCGGCGGCGGGGACGGCACGACGGTCTCCCAGGTGGTGCAGCCGGCCAGGTCGAGCGCGAAGCCGTCCGCCACGCCGACGCCGACGACGTCCACACCGACACCCAGCACGACCCCGTCCGCGACGGAGACCCCGACGGCCACCCAGACGCCGACCGCGACCCAGACGCCCACCCCGTCCGCGACGACGACGAGCCAGGCGCCGACCCCGGCCGCGACCGGCACCGGTACGTCCGCCCCGGCGGGCGCCGTCGAATCACCCTGACCCCCCTCCACCGACTTGTCAGGCTCTCCGCGCGCCATAGCCGGGTGAGGTTCTGACAAGTCGCCAAGGGGTCACGGATCAGTCGAAGCTGTTGATCATGAAGGCCGCGGCCCGGGTCACGTAGTCGCGGAACTCGGCGAGTTCGGGCTCGGGCAGGCCGAGGGAGTCCAGGGCGGCGTTCATGTGCCGCAGCCAGCGGTCGCGCATGTCGGGACTGACCGCGAACGGCGCGTGCCGGATCCGCAGCCGCGGGTGCCCGCGTGTTTCCGAGTAGGTGTGCGGACCTCCCCAGTACTGCTCGAGGAACATTCGCAGCCGGTCGGCGGCCGGCTCGAGGTCGGCCTCGGGGTAGAGCGCGCGCAGCGGCGGGTCGGACGCGACGCCCCGGTAGAACTCCGCGACCAGCGCCACGAACGTGTCGTGGCCGCCGACCCGGTCGTACAGCGAGGCGTCCTCCATCCGTCCATTCTCCGCAGGCCCGACCTGAACGGAAAGGGGACGGGTCCGTTTCCGTTCAGGTGGACCGAGTGCGGAACCGTCCCCGGTCGGGGGAGATCATCGGCTACCTTGGCAGGCGTGGACGGGCTGGCGCGGGTAGCAGGTGCGCTGGCTGCAATCTCGCTGCTGGCCGGTCTCGTGCAGCCCGTGGGTGCGGTGCCGCTCGGCCAGCCGCCGAGGCAGGGGGCCACCGCGACGCCGACCTGGTCCTCACCGCTGCAGGTGCGGTTGCCCGGGCTCGAGGAACCGGCTCCCGAGACTGACCAGGAACCGGCGCCCGAGCCGGCGCGGGAGGCCACCCCGCCCGACTGCGCGAAGCTGAAGTGCGTTGCCCTCACCCTGGACGACGGGCCGGTGGCCGGCACGGCGAAAGTGCTGTCGCTGCTGCGCCGGAAGCACGCGCACGCCACGTTCTTCGTCATGGGGACGCAGGCGCGGGCGCACCCGGGCCTGATCCGCCGGATGGTCGCGGACGGTCATGTCGTCGGCAACCACTCCTGGAACCACCCCGAGTTCTGGCACCTCTCCGGCAAGGGCATCACCCGGCAGCTGGCGCGCACCGACGCCGTGGTGAAGCGCGCGGCGGGCACCCGTCCCTCGTTGCTGCGTCCGCCGTTCGGGGAGGTCGACCGAAGAGTCCGGAAGGCGGCGAAGGCGCGCGGCCAGGCCATCATCCTGTGGGACGTCGACCCGCGCGACTGGAAGGACCGCAAGGCCGCCACGGTCGCGAAGCGCGTGCTCCGCCAGACCCACCGGGGCTCGATCATCCTCGTCCACGACGTGTGGCCCAGCACCCGGCACGCCCTCCCCCGGATCATCGACGGCCTGCAGGCCAGGGGGTTCACGCTGGTCACCGTCCCCGAGTTGCTCGGTGGTCGGCAGCGGCCTGGCCACGTCTATCTGCGCGCCTGACGCGATCGGCTCACCCCGCGCCTCGACAGGCTCGACGAGCGATGATGGGCGAGGCCTGGGGACGGTTCCTCTTTCGGTCCACCCGGCGTCTCGACAAGCGCGACCAGCGGCGACTCAGCGGGCGGACTGGTAGCGCGCGAGTGCTTCCGTCCGCTCTGCTGCGTGGTCGACGATCCGCTCGGGGTAGCCGTGGGCGTAGCCGTCCGGTGCATCCCAGGGACGGTGGGCAGCGGCGCCGCGCAGGTGTCCCAGTTCCGGCACCCATCGCCGCACGTAGGCGCCGTCCGGGTCGAACTTCTCACCCTGGCTGACCGGGTTGAACACGCGGAAGTGGGGCGCGGCGTCGGTCCCGGTGCCGGCGACCCACTGCCAGCCGTGCGTGTTGGACGCCAGGTCGCCGTCGATCAGCCGGTCGAGGAAGTGCCGGGCGCCGTGGGGCCACCAGACGTGCAGGTCCTTGGTCAGGAAGCTCGCGGTGATCATCCGCGTCCGGTTGTGCATCCAGCCGGTGGCGAGCAGCTGGCGCATGCCGGCGTCCACGACCGGGTAGCCGGTGCGACCCTCGCGCCAGGCGTCGAACGTCTCCCCGGGCTCGTCGTAGTCGATGCCGAGCGGGTTTAGGTCGGCGTCCAGGGAGCCGGGGACGCGGTGCAGGACGTCGGCGTAGAACTCGCGCCACGCGAGCTCGGTGGTGAACCGCTCCGCGCCGCGGCCGGAGTGCCGGGTCAGGTCGGCGAGCAGCGTCCGGGGATGTACGACACCGAACTTCAGGTACGGCGAGAGCTGTGACGTGCCGGCCCGGTCGGGACGGTCGCGGTCCTCGGCGTAGGCGCGCAGGCCGGTGTCGAGGAACTCCGTCCAGCGGTGCAGCGCGGCCTCCTCGCCGGCGGGCGGCAGGTCGATGGGACAGTCGGCGAGCGCGGCGTCGACGGCGGCCCAGGCGTCCGGATCGCCGGGGACGTCGGCGAGCCTCAGCCCGTCCGGTTCCACCGCCGGACCGCGCCATCCGTGCTCGCGCCACGTGCGCAGGAACGGCGTGAACACCCGGTACCCCTCGCCGGCCCGGTTGCGGATCCGGCCCGGGCTGACCGCGTAGGGCGAGCCGGTCGCCACCCAGTCGATGCGCCGGTCGGCGAGGATGCGGCGCACCTCGGCGTCCCGGGCCGCCCCCGTCGGCTCGGTCTCCGCCGACACGTGCACCTCGGTCGCGCCCACCTCTGCGGCCAGGGCGGGAATGACGTCCGCGGGATCGCCCCTGCGCAGGCACAGCCGTCCCGCGTAGGACTCCTCGAGCGCCCGCAGCGTCGCGGCCAGCCAGCCCCGCCGCACCGGTCCGGCCGGCTCCCAGAACGCCGGGTCGACCACGAACACCGGCACCACGACGCCGGCGCGGGCCGCCGCGCCGAGCGCCGGGTGGTCGCCGCGTCGCAGGTCGCGGCGCAGCCACAGCACGGACGTGGCTCCCGGTGCGCTCGTCATGGACGCCCATGCTAGGCCGCCCGTCGCCGGGGACAGGTCCCATTCCCGTTCAGCCCGGCCGACGGATCAGACGGCCCACCGTTGCTGCGGCCAGCCGTTGGTCTGCACGATCACGCCGCCGGTGTGCACCAGCCGGGCCGGCAGCTCGCGCTGGCTGAGCCAGCGGGGCGCCGCGTCCCCCAGCAGCATGGCCGCGGCGCCGGCGGCGGACGCGCGCTCGCAGCTTCGCGCGGCGACGGTCACCGTCCGCCAGGTGCGATGGCCGGGGACGTCGGTGGCTGCGCCGGACGCCGTGGCCAGACCGCCCGGCCAGCCCATCGAGATCACCGGGTGCCCCTGCGGACCCGGGCGGCCGTCGTCGATCTCGACCAGCCAGCCGCCGTCCGGCACCTCGCCCCGGGCCGCGATGTCGCCACCCAGGTTCACCAGGCAGCCCACTCCGAGGTCGTCGAGGCAGGCCTGCGCGATCCAGTCCGCGGCCCAGGCGCGGACGCCGGGGCCGAGGTCGAACTCCTCGCCGTCGGGGATCGTGATGGTGAGGGCCTCCGGATCGAGCCGGACGGACCGCCAGCCCGCCACCGGGGAGATCAGGCCGTCGGTGAACTCGGCCGTCCGCAGGACCGCGGCGACGGCGGGGGCCAGGACGGGTTCGATCGGCCGGGTCTCCGTCCCCGACTTGGACGCGTGGTGCCAGCGGTCGCAGGCTGCGTCGAGCTCGGCCACTCGCGAGCGGGCCAGGTCCGCGACGTCCGGCAGGTCGTCCTCGTGGACGGTGAGCACCTCGCACCATGTGCCCAGGGCGTCCCAGGATGCACTTGCGACCACTACCGGCCGCCGGTGCGGGTGTGCGGACGGCCGGTCGCGAGGCTGAGCGTGGTGGGCTCGGCCACGACCGCCGGGCTGCCGGTGCGGGTCGCGACCACCGTGGTGGCGCTGGTGGCGGACGGGGCGAGGGTGAACCAGCCGGCGACGCCGCCGAACGTCGCTCCCAGCAGCCCGAGGCCCACCCCGGCAACCCGGAGCGCCGGGATCCCGCGATCGCGATCGTCGCTCGGCAGGTTCATGCCTTCACGTTGCCGCCGGAGGTTGTGTGCAGCCTGTGTTCGCGCTGGCAGCGGGGTGAGCAACCCGCGATGAGGTCCCGGGTCGGGCCCGGGATGACGGTTGGGGGCGGGGTGACGGAGGGGACGGGATGACGGATGACGGCGGGGTGAGGAGGGAGGGCGCGACTACGCGGACGCCGTCGCGACCTCGATCTCGTCCTCGTCCACGAGCACGTCGGCGGAGGTGGCGAGCGACTCCTCCCGGACCCGCTTCGCGATCCGGCTGAGCGCGACGTCGGTGATGTTCAGGAAGCTGGCGAGGTCGCGCTGCGTGACCCGCTGCAGCAGGCCCGGCTGCTCCCGCAGCAGGCTGCGGTACCGCTTCTCCGGGGTGCTGCGCAGCCAGCCGGCGTCCGCCTGGAGGGTGGTGGCGTGCATCAGGGCGATGGTCGTGGTCAACCGGGACCACTGCAGGTACTGGCTGGAGAGGTGGTCGATCACCCGGTAGTTCACCCGCACGACCATGCTGGGCTCGATGGCGGTGACGGTGTGGATCGACTCGGCCTCCACCGCCGCGCGCAGCGTCTCCGAACGCGGGTGCAGGCCACGGGACGCGATCCGGCGGACCCCGTCGACGCCGAGGGCGGCCATGGACGCGAGCACGTCGCCCTCCTCGGGGAAGAACACGGTCGTGAGCCGCTCCCCGTCGGTCAGCAGCTGGGCCTTGAACAGACCCCGTTGCACGAAATAGACGTACGGGTGGTGTTCGCCCGCGCTGAACAGGACCGTCCCCGGCTCCAGGCGCACCACGCGGACGTTGCTGGCGAACACCTCCCACTGGGGGAGCTCACAGCCGGCGTACGCCTCGAGGAGCAGCCGGAGACTCCGCATCGCGTGACCCGTCACGGCGCCGTCGACGGCCATTCGCTCCTCCTCATATCGACGTGCGACCACACCCGGCCGTTCTGGCGCGGTGGGATCGCTCTCGTGCTGAATTGATCCAGATCAATGGTTGTCGTCGGGACCTTGACACAGGTTAGTCCCTCGCTGGCGGGTCCGGGGGCTCTCTGAGAGGTTTTGGCGGATACCTGTGGGGGTTTGCTCCGACAGGGTGGGGGGATTCGGACGAAACGGGGGCGCAGCGAAGCGTGAAGTGGCAGGTGGCACGGACCGCGACAGCGGCGGTGCGGACGGGAGTGGTCCCGTCCGGTCGTCTCCGGTCACGCTACTGACACGACGCTCGTCCGCGCGGATAATGAATATCAGGCGGTCTTTCCGGGACGCGGCGCGTGCTCTCCCGGCCCGGTGGGAACCGCCAGGACAGGGCTCTCGGCCTTGAGAAGGCGGCAGTGGGTGGCGGCCCGCCCCGACCCGAAGAGGTCGAGCAGCGAACTGAGCTCGGCTCCCCATTGAGCCGGTTCGCGGACGGGCGCCCGGACCTCGGTCCGGGCGCCCGTTTTTTGCTGTCGGAATTGCCGGGGCTCAGCCCGAGATATTCCGGACGACCGCGAATGCGAGGCCCGCGACGGCGAGCGCCGCGTACCAGACCCGCTGGTCGGCCAGGCGTGCGGGCAGCCGGACGGCGGGACCGCCGAGCATTTCCACCGTCCACGCCACCACGGCCACGGCGAAGCCGCAGAGCAGGACGAATACGAACGGATTCGCCGACCACGCCGCGCCGAATTCGCCGTGGAGCAGGTGCACGCCCATCGTGGTGGCTCCACAGAATGGACACAGGGTGTGGGTGAGCGCCCGCCACGGGCAGGGAATGCCGATTCCGGCAAGCGACTGCATCAGGGCGAGCGAAAGCCCGATCGCGCCGAATGCCGCGGCGGCGCGGAGACGATAGCCCGGCGCGGAAGCAGGCCGGTGAACAACGATCGGCACGTCATCATTATCACCTCCTGCCCTCAGCGGCCTCGCGGCCTTAGGATCGTTTTCACCATCAGAGAGGGAGACAGCATGTCCGACCAGAACTCGACGACGCCGGACCCCAGTGACGCCGTCCCTGGCTACGAACCCCCCACGACTTCCGAGCCGGCCACCCCGCCCACGCCGCCGGCGTACGAGCCTCCCGCGACCGGCGGGTACGAGCCCCCGGCCGCCCCGGCCTACGAGCCCCCGTCCACCGGCGGCTACGAGCCCCCGCCCGCGTACACCCCACCCGCTGGTGGCTACGAGCCGCCGGCCGCTGCGCCCACTGGCGGGTACGAACCGCCGCCCTCCGGTGGCTATGAGCCCCCGGCCGCGGGCGGGTACGAGCCGCCTGCCGGTGGCTACGCCGCCCCTGCGGCGGGCAGCTACACCCCGCCGCCGGCCGGTGGCGGGTTCCCCGAGCCGCCCGGCCCCGGCGCCTACCCGCCTCCGCCGCCCGGCTACGGCCAGCAGCCCGGCTACCCCGACCCGAACGCCGCCTACCGGGGCGGCGGCTACCCGGTCGTCCCGGCCGGCGGCGCAGCCCTGGTCGACTGGCCCAAGCGCGCACTGGGCGGCCTGATCGACTACGTGGCACCGGCCATCGTCATCTCGATCGTGACGAACATCGTCGCGAACGTGTCGTCGGGCCTGGGCACCGCGGTGAGCCTCATCCTCAGCATCGGCTGGTGGGCCTACCTCGGCTACAAGAGCGGCACCACGGGCGTCACCTTCGGCCGCAGCATCGCCAAGACCAAGCTGATCAGCGCCGAGACCGGTCAGGTGATCGGCACGACGAACGGCATCCTGCGCCAGCTCGCGCACATCGTCGACACGATCATCTGCTACGTCGGCTGGCTGTTCCCGCTCTGGGACGCCCAGCGGCAGACCCTCGCGGACAAGA
>DAINOM010000002.1:0-64090 GCA_036735445.1 Propionicimonas sp. | reverse complement strand
GCGCGTCTCGTTCGCAATGAGAAGGTCAGGGGTTCGAATCCCCTTAGCTCCACCGATCTGACCCGTTCCACACCGGGCGACTTCAGCCGTGGCAGTCGATAGGGTCGCGCGCATGGCGAAGACGCATCCCCACACCGAACAGCCGACGGCGGCGCAGCTCGCTGCCCTGGTCGCCGATCGGCCCGAGGCGATCCGGGACGCCTACCTGGCGATTCACCGTGTCGTGCTGCAGGCGGCTCCCGACGACCTCCGGTTCGCCGTGGACGAGGTCGACTGCTCCATCGGCTACGCCGCCCGGCAGTACGGCTACGACGGCTGGGGCATGGCCGCGCTCACCCCTTACGGCAAGTGGGGCGCCCTCACCTTCCTCGCGGGGAAGCTGTTGCCCGATCCTGCCGGCCTGTTGCAGGGCACGGCGCAGATGCGGCACGTCCGCGTCGGCACGGCGGCCGAGGTCCTCGACCGCTCGGCGGCGATCTCCGAGCTCGTCAGGGCAGCCGTCGCGCTCCACCAGCCCTGACGGAGACAGCACCAGCGGCAGCGGCCACCACAGCGCGGAGGGTTGTGCACTGTCAACGGTGGACAACCCTCCCCGAAAACCGGAACACCGGCGTCGCGATCACCGTGACCGGCCCTCCTCGCCGGTTCGTCGGCCGATGGCGTTCAGCCGGGGGTCAGGACTCCGCGCGCGCCGCCGCGGCCCGGTAGTCGGCGTCGGCCACGTGCTCCTGCCAGGTGACCGCATCCTGGCCGGCGGCGAGCTCGACGGAACCGCTCATCGCCAGGTGTGCCATGAAGTGGTCCGGCACGGCGCCGTGCCAGTGCCGCTGGTTCGGCGGCGTCCACACGGTCATACCCGGACGGAGCACGATCACCTCCTCCGCGGTGACCACCAGGCCGACCCCTTCGAGGCAGTGCAGCATCTGGCCGGCGGCGTGCGAGTGCCAGGCGGTGTGCGCTCCCGGGGTGAAGTGGACGGCACCGACGCTGAACCCGGCCTCCGGGTGCTGTACGACCATGTCGACGTAGACGTCGCCGGTGAAGCGCTCCGCCGGTCCCTTCGCGGTGGTCCGCCTCGGCAGTTGCTCCATGGCTACTCCTTCACAGTGGTCGGGACGGACGGCGTGGCCGTCCAGCTGGCGAGCAGGCCGAGTCCCTCCGCGGACGGCGAACCGGGCTCGGCGACGTAGGCGTTCAGCCGCAGCCCGGGGTCGGCGGTCAGCTCCATGGACTCGTACGTCAGGACCAGGTCGCCCACCAGCGGGTGGTGGAACTTCTTCACCCCGGTGCGGTGCTGCCGCACGTTGTGGGCGGCCCAGAGCGTGCGGAACAGCTCGCTGCGGGTGGACAGCTCCCCCACCAGCTGGGTCAGTCCCTGGTCGTAGGGGTTCTCGCCGGCCAAGGTGCGCAGCAGGGCGGCCACCTCGCCGGCGACCTTCTCCCACTCGAGGAAGAACTCCTGTGCCGCCGGATCGAGGAAGACGAAGCGGGCGACGTTCGGCCGTCCGGGCATGGCGAGCACGGGCGCGTACAAGGCCCGGCCGAGGGCGTTCGCGGCGAGGATGTCGGTGCGGGCGTTGCGCACGTAGGCGGCGGTCCCGGACATCGAGTCCAGCAGCCACTGCACGGGCGGACGGACGGTGCCGCGCGCCGTTCGCCGGGCCGGGACACGCTCGTCCGCCGTCCTGGCGAGGTCGTGGAGGTGGGCCCGCTCGGCCTCGTCCAGTTGCAGGGCGTTCGCGACGGCTTCCAGCACCGCCTCGGACGCACCGCCCAGGTTGCCGCGCTCGAGCCGGATGTAGTACTCCACGCTCACCCCGGCCAGCAGCGCCACCTCCTCGCGGCGCAGCCCCTCGACCCGGCGCCGCTCGCCCCACGTGGGCAGCCCGGCCCGCTCGGGCGTGATCCGGGCCCGGCGGGTGCGGAGGAACTCCGCCGCCTCCTTCCGAACGTCCATGCCGTTCAGGCTAGGCGTCCCCCGATCAGGACGGGAGGCACTGGCCGTACCTCCCTCCCGACGCTGCCATCGATCCACCGCTCCCTGACGAGCCTCGTGAGCGCAACACCCTCCCACCCGCTCCCTGACGAGCCTCGTGAGCGCAACACCCTCTCCCCACCGCTCCCTGAGGAGCTTCGTGAGCGCCAGCGAGCGAAGCGTCACGAAGGGGCAGCACACCACGGCGCGGGGCCCTTCGTGACGCCGGCTCGTTCCTCGCCAGCTCCTCAGGGAGCGGTGTGGGCAGCGGCTCGTTCCTCGCCGGCTCCTCAGGGAGCGGAGTGGGCAGCCGCTCGTTCCTCGCCGGCTCCTCAGCGAGCGGGAACGGGGGTTCGCAGGATGGAGGCCATCTTCTTGCCCTTCGCCAGTTCGTCGACGAGCTTGTCCAGGTAGCGGATCTTCTGCATCAGGGGATCCTCGATGTCCTCGACGCGATAGCCGCAGATCACGCCGGTGATCAGCGAGGCGTTCGGGTTGAGCTCCGGGGCCTCGGCGAAGAAGGTCGCCAGGTCCACCTCGGTGGCGATCGCGTGCGCGAGCCCGTCGGCGTCGTAGCCCGTCAGCCAGCAGATGACCTCGTCGAGCTCCTGCCGGGTGCGCCCCTTCCGCTCGATCTTGGTCACATAGAGCGGGTAGACGCTGGCGAAGCTGATCGCGAAGATCCGGTGTCCGGGCATCTCGGGCTCCTTCCGTGGCGCGTACCGGGCCGGGACGCGGGCCAGCCCCTCGATCCGGAGCCTACCGAATGACCGCGAAGCCACCCGTCCACGGCAGGTGCTGGCCGATGGCGAGGCTCAGCTGCAGGAAGCCGAACGCCTCGAGTTGCGCGGCACGAGGCAGGGGTCCGGCGTCGATCGCCCCGACCCCGCCGGCGGTGACCGCGTCGGACAGCACGCGCTTGGCGTCCACGTCGTCACCGGCGATCAGGACGGTGGTCTGCTGGTCCCCGGTCTTCCTGGTCGCGAGGGTGGCGGCGAAGTTGGTGTTGAACGCCTTCAGCACCTTGGCCGAGGGCAGCTTCTGCTGCAGCTCCGCCGCGGCCGAGCTACCGGCCGGCACCGCCGGCTCGAAGACCTCGAAGTCGACCGGGTTGGTGATGTCGACCAGCACCTTGCCGGCCAGCCGGTCGCCGTAGGCGGTGACCACGCTGTCCAGCGCCGGGTAGGGCACCGCGAGGATCACGACGTCGCCGAGTGGGGCGCGACCGACCTCCTCGTGGGTGATGTGGGTGACGGCGGCGCCGCCGTCGCCGAGCAGGCCGCCGATGGCGGTGCCCATGTTGCCGGTGCCGATGATGCTGAATGTTGCCATGTTCTGTTCTCCTGTCGCGCGGGCGGGTTCGGCTGGGGTTCGAGGGTGGCGGTCAGGCGCCGAAGGGGACGAGGGCGAACCGTCCCACCGCGACGAACGCCGCGAGGACGAGCAGCACCAGGTTCGCGACGATCATCTGCGGCTCCTTGCGACGGGCGTGGGTGATCGCCGCCCCCGCCATGAGCAGGACCAGCCCGACCGCGGCGAGCGGGGTGAGCACCGGCGCGACGTTCACCAGCGGCGGCACGACCAGCCCGATCGCCGCCAACACCTCCAGGACGCCGATCAGCCTTACCGACTGCTGGTTGAAGTCCTCGACCCAGCCCATGCCGGACGCGGCGAGCTTCTCCCTGGGCTGGGCGAGCTTCATGCCGCCCGCTCCGATGAACGCGAGGGCCAGCACTCCGGCGACGATCCACAACGTGAGGTCCATGCGACGTCCGTCCTGTTCGAGATTTACTTGCGTCGTGAAGTGAACTGTAGGCGAGATTAGTTCAATTTGCAACCATTCTGGACGTTGAATTGCTTCAGGGTTGAAGTTATCCTCAGCGCATGGAGCTCGCCGATCCCGTCCCGCCGGCCAGCGATCCCGCTCCGGTGGACGACGAGCCACGCTGGCTCGACGACGAGGAGATGGCCGCGTGGCTGGGCCTTGCCCGACTGATCTCCCGGCTGCCGTTCGAGCTGGACCGCCAGTTGCAGCGGGACGCCGGCCTGTCCCACTTCGAGTACCAGGTGATGGCCGGGCTCTCCCAGTCCCCCGAGCGCACCCTGCGGATGAGCCGGCTGGCCGAGTTCGCCGAAGGCCAGCTGCCGCGCCTGTCGCAGGTCGTGGCGCGGCTCGAGAAGCGAGGCTGGGTGACCCGCCGCAGCGACCCGACCGACGGCCGTTCCACCCTCGCCACCCTCACCGACGCAGGCATGGCGAAGGTCGTCGCCACCGCTCCCGGGCATGTCGCCACCGTCCGGTCCTTCGTGTTCGACCCGCTCACCCGGGCCCAGGTTCGGCAGCTCCGCGACATCGGCCAGCGTGTCGGCGCGAGGCTGGGCGACACCTGCTGAGGGAGCGTCGGCCGCCCTTCGTGACGCTCGCTGGCGCTCGCTCCTCAGGGACCGGTGGTCACCCCGCTCGCTCCTCAGGGACCGGTGGTCACCTCACTCACCGCTCCCCCAAGGACCGGTGGTCACCCCGCTCACCACTCCTCGAAGGGATCGGTGGTCGAGTGCTCACCGCGACCGGTGGGCGGGCCCTCGCCACGTCTCGACGGGCTCGACGAGCGGTTCTCAGCGGCCGACCAGGGCGGCGCCGATGATGCCGCTGTCGTTCTCCATCGTCGCGCGGACGACCGGGGCCTCGATCTGCAGCAGCGGCAGGAACTGGTCGGCGTCTCGGCTGATGCCGCCGCCGATGATCACCAGGTCGGGCCACAGCAGGCTCTCGGCATAGGCGAGGTACTCCTGCAGCCGCGACACCCATTGCGCCCACGACAGGTTCTCCCGGACGCGGGCTGCAGCCGAGGCCCACGGGCAACAGTCGAAGCCGTCGATGGTGAGGTGTCCGAGTTCGGTGTTCGGCACCAGGTGGCCGTCCACGAACAGCGCCGAGCCGACGCCCGTGCCCAGGGTCACCACCAGCACCACACCCCGGACGCCCCGGCCGGCACCGAGCGCCATCTCGGCCAGACCGGCCGCGTCCGCGTCATTGAGCACCGCGGCCGGCATGCCGAGCGCTTCGGCGAACAGGCTGTCCGCGTCGGTGCCGATCCATGCCCGGTCGATGTTCGCCGCCGTCCGGACGATGCCGCTGCGCACCACCGCGGGCAGCGTCACCCCCACCGGGGTGCCGGCCGGAACACCGGCGAAGAACTCGCGCATCTGCCGGACGGCCAGCGCGACGGCTTCCGGCGTCGCCGGCTGGGGTGTCGGGATGTAGTGGCGGGGCCCGGCCAGCAGACCGGTCCCGATGTCGACCGGCGCACCCTTGATCCCGCTGCCGCCGACGTCGATGCCGATGGCGAGCGCGCCGTCCACACCGGCCGGGGGGTCAGCGGCCACCGGTCCCGGCTCATCCGCCAGCAGTCCAGCCGCATCGGGCTTCGTCGACATTCCGGTTCCTTCCACGGTGAAGCGAGTCGGAGTTGCAGGGAGGCTAGCTGGCCGGGACCTTCGCCACGGTCACGCCGGCAGCGGTGAGGTGGTCCTGCAGGGGCCCGGGCAGGTTGGTGTCGGTCACCACCCGGCTGACCGCCGCGGCGGGCAGCAGCGGCACCGCCCCGTGCCGGGGGAACTTCAGCGACTCGGTGAGCACGATCACGTCGTCCGCCTGCTTCGCCATGGCCTTGACCACGGCGGCCCGGAGGTGGTTCCTTGCGGTGAAGCCGGACTCGACGGTGTAGCCGTCGATGCCGATGAACAACTGCTCGACATGGAAGTTGAGCAGGCACTGCTCCACCAGCGGGCCGACCGTCACCTGCGACTCCGGCTGGTAGTCGCCACCCAGCAGCACGACCGAGGCGCCCTGTGCGGCGCGGACGTAGTCGGCGATGAACGCGGAGTTGGTGACGATCGTCACTCCTCGCCTGGTCCTGGCGATCTCGTCCGCCAGCAGCGCACAGCACGAGCCGGACTCGATCATCACCGTGCTGCCGTTGGGCACGAGGTCGGCGGCTGCCGCGGCGATCCGGCGCTTGAGGTCATGGTGGAACGCGAGCCGGCTCCGCAGGTTGTCGGGGTCGATGGACAGCGCATAGCCGTGCTGGCGCCGGATCAGGCCCTTCTTCTCCAGGTGGTCGAGGTCCTTGCGGACGGTGACCTGGGACACCGCGAACATCCCGGCGAGCTCGTTGACGTCGACGCGTTCGTTGTCGATGACGTACTCGAGGATCTTCGAGCGTCGATCTCCCACCGCCGGCTCCTTTCCCGGAACGCATTGACTGCGTAACGAATCTTAGTAGGCTTACGTACGAAACCTCAAGGTATTCAGATCGAAAGGAGAGGGCGCCGATGGGCGAGGACGTCGGCCGGGTGTTCGACATCCAGAAGTTCTCGCTGCACGACGGCCCCGGCATCCGCACGGTGGTCTTCCTCAAGGGCTGCCCGATGGCGTGCGCCTGGTGCTCCAACCCGAACTCCCGCAAGCTGCAGGTGTTGCAGGTGCGGGACGCGAACGACCCGAAGGTCTTCGTCGCGGACAGTCGCGACTACACGGTCGATGAGGTCGTCCGGGTCTGCCTGCAGGACCTGCCGTTCTACGAGGAGTCCGGCGGCGGGGTGACGCTCTCCGGCGGCGAGGCCCTCGTGCAGCACCGCTTCACCACCCGCCTGCTGCGCAAGCTCGCGACGAAGGGCGTCCACACCGCCGTCGAGACCACCGGCTACGCCGCCCCCGCCGTCTTCGAGAAGGTCCTCGCCGCGGTCGACCTGCTGATCATGGACGTGAAGCACCACGACCGGTCGCTCCACCGGGAATGGACGGGGGTCACCAACGACCTGCCCCTGCGCAACCTGGCCGCTGCCGTCACCACCGGTCGACCCGTCCTCGTCCGGGTCCCGGTCGTTCCGGGCGTCAACGACACCCCCGAGGACGCGGCGGCCTTCGCCCGCCTGCTCACGCCGATCGGCGTCACCGAGGTGCAGCTGCTGCCGTTCCACCAGTTCGGCGAGCGCAAGTACGAACTGCTCGACTGGGAGTACCGGATGGCCGGCGTCCCCGCCCTCCACGAGGAGGACCTCACCAGCTACGTCCAGACCTTCGCCGACCACGGCGTCCATGCCTTCGTCTAGAGAGGAACCCCGATGAGTTCGCTACTGGAGTCGCCCGTCGCCGTCGACGAGCCCCATTTCGGCCGGCTGACGCCCCGGATGGCGGCGTGGCGGGAGCAACTGCTGGAGACTCCCCAGTCGGTGTGCGTGGAGCGGGCGGTGCTCACCACCGAGACCTACCGGCGCCACCAGGACGAGCCGATGGTGCTGCGCCGGGCGTTGATGGTGCAGAACGTGCTGGCGAACATGAGCATCTTCATCGAGCCGGCCACGCTGATCTGCGGCAACCAGGCCTCCGCCAACCGGGCGGCGCCGATCATGCCCGAGTACGCGATGGACTGGGTGATCGCCGAGCTGGACGAGTTCGACGCCCGTCCCGGCGACCGGTTCACGATCACCGAGCCGGCCAAGGAGCAGTTGCGGGAGATCGCCCCGTTCTGGGAGCACAACACGCTCAAGGACCGCGGCCTGGCGCTGATGCCGCCGGCGAGCCGCCAGTTCTACGACCTCGGCATCATCCACCCCGAGGGCAACATCACCTCGGGCGACGCCCACATCGCCGTCCACTACGAGCGGATGCTGCGAGAGGGTCTCGCGGGGTACCGGGCCCGCACCGTGGACCTGCTCGCCGGGCTCGACCTCACCGACGCCGCGCAGCTGAAGAAGTCGTTCTTCTACCGGGCGGTGCTGATCACGCTGGACGCCGTCGTCGCGTTCGCCCACCGCTACGCCGCGCTCGCGGCCGACCTCGCCACCACCGAGCCGGACGAGACGCGCCGCGCCGAGCTCACCGAGATGAGCCGGATCCTGACCAGGGTGCCCGAGCAGCCGGCGGAGACCTTCCACGAGGCCGTGCAGGCGGTGTGGCTGGTGCAGCTGTGCCTGCAGATCGAGTCCAACGGGCACAGCCTCTCCTACGGCCGGTTCGACCAGTACGTCCACCCCTACTACGCCGCCGACCTGGCGGCCGGCCGGATCAGCCCCGACCAGGCCACGGAACTGTTGACCAACCTGTGGCTGAAGACCATGACGCTGGCCAAGATCCGCAGCTGGTCGCACACCCGGTTCAGCGCGGGCGGTCCGCTGTACCAGAACGTCACCGTAGGCGGGCAAACGCCGGACGGGAAGGACGCGGTCAATCCGCTGTCGTGGCTTGTCCTGAAGTCCGTGGCCCAGACGAAGCTGCCGCAGCCGAACCTCACCGTCCGCTACCACCGGGGCCTGCCCGACGACTTCATGATGGAGTGCATCGAGGTGATGCGGCTGGGGTTCGGCATGCCGGCGATGAACAGCGACGAGATCATCGTCCCGTCCCTGATCGAGAAGGGCGTGGCCGAGGCGGACGCCTTCAACTACTCCGCGATCGGCTGTGTCGAGGTGGCCGTCCCCGGCAAGTGGGGCTACCGCTGCACCGGGATGAGCTTCCTGAACTTCCCCAAGACGCTGCTGGTCGCGATGAACGACGGGGTCGACCCGAAGTCGGGTGAGCGGATCGCCACGCCGGTGAAGCACTTCACGGAGATGACCGACTTCGAGGAGCTGATGGCGGCCTGGGACGTCACCGTCCGCGAGTTCCAGCGGCACGCGGTCATCCTCGACTCGGCCTGCGACATCGCGCTGGAGGAGAACGTGGCCGACATCCTGTGCTCGGCGCTCGTCGAGGACTGCCTGGGCCGCGGCAAGCCGATCAAGGAGGGCGGCGCGGTCTACGACTTCGTCTCCGGCCTGCAGGTGGGCATCGCCAACCTGGGCGACTCGCTGGCGGCGATCGCCAAGTGCGTGTTCGAGGACCGCACGATCACCACCCAGGAGCTGTGGGACGCGCTGCTGGCCGACTTCTCCGGCGTCCGGGGCTCCGAGATCCAGGCCGCGCTGGCGAATGCCCCCAAGTACGGCAACGACGATGACTACGTCGATCAGTTGCTGGTGCGGGCCTACGCCTCCTGCATCGACGAGATCTTCGCCCACCACAACACCCGCCACGGCCGCGGGCCGATCGGCGGTGGCTACTACGCGGGCACGTCCTCGATCTCGGCGAACGTGCCGCAGGGTGCGTCCACGATGGCCACCCCGGACGGACGCAACGCCGGCCAGCCCCTGGCCGAGGGCTGCTCCCCCAGCCACGGCGCCGACACCCACGGCCCCACCGCGGTGTTCAAGTCGGTCTCCAAGCTGGACACCGGACGGATCACCGGTGGGGTCCTGCTCAATCAGAAGGTGACCCCGCAGGTGCTGCGCAAGGAAGCCGACCGCAAGAAGCTGATCCTGCTGCTGCGGACCTTCTTCAACCGGCTGGACGGCTTCCACGTGCAGTACAACGTGGTCGACCGCGCCACCCTGCTGGACGCCCAGGCCCACCCCGAGCGCCACCGCGACCTGATCGTCCGCGTGGCCGGCTACAGCGCGTTCTTCAACGTCCTCTCGAAGGCGACCCAGGACGACATCATCGCCCGCACGGAGCAGACCCTCTGACCGCCGACTCACGTCGGTTGAACCGCGGGGACGGTTCTCAACTCGGTCCAGCTGGACCGAGTTGAGAACCGTCCCCGCGGTTCATTCATGCGCGATCGGCATGAGCCCATCCAGCGGGCGGGCCCTAGCGTCGGGGTCGCAGGCCTCGCCTGCTTCGCTCCAGCCCCCGAAGGAGATCCCGATGACGCTCGATCGCCGCCAGTTCCTGATCGCCGCCGGCAGTGCCGCCGCGGCCGCTACCCTGCTCAACGGCGCCCCCGCCGCTACTGCCAAGCCCAGGCCGATCCACGGCACCACCAAGGTCACCGTCGCCACCGGCGAGACCTGGGAGGTGAGCCGGACCACCCGCCTGAGCGTGCTCGTCGTCGAGGACGGCGGCATCATCACCGCGTCCAGCGGCTCCTCGGTCACCCTCACCGTGAACGGGATCGAACAGGGCAGCAGGCTCGTCGCCACCGGCGGCGACGTCACCCGGATCGTGCCCGGCACCTACCGCGGCGACGTGGTGCTCTCCGTCACCGAGGCCAACCCGGTGACGTGGCAGGGCCTGGTGTTCCCGTTCCGCCAGGCGGTGTACGTCGGCCCGGACGGCGTGGTCGCGGGCAAGTCGGTCGACGCCGCGGTCCGCGCGGGCAGGGTCACCGCCGGCCGGGCGAGCGACCTGGACGTCCGCTCGATCGGTGAGGCGTTCAACGCGGTCTACGTCAACGGGGGGACCTACAGCCTGGTCCGGCCGCGGATCAGCCTCGTCACCAACGGCCGCAGCGACTTCGTGGGCTACGGCTGCGCGATCACCGCCACCGGCGCGAAGGGCCGGGTCGTCGTGGACGGCGCGAAGGTCCAGAACCGCGGCGTGATGCGGTCGGGTGTCGTCATCGACGGCGGGTCGACCGTCATCGTGAAGAACTCCCGGATCGCCACCCGCAACGGCGAACTCCCGTCCGACTACGTCTCCACCGTCGACCTCGCCTACATGGAGGACGCGCCGTGGATGCTCGGCATCAGCGGCAACGCGCGCACCACCGTCCTGCTCGGCGAGGAGTCCACGGTCGGCTACGTCGCCAGCCGGCTGTCCGCGGAGAGCTGGGGCGTGCTCTCGACCGACACCGGCACCGGCTGCCGGATGGGCACGATCAACTGCGACGTCGTCGTCCCGGTGGACGGCTACGGCGCGTACGCCATCGGCAGCGCGGTCGAGACCTTCCTCGGCACCAGGTTCGAGGTCGGCACCTACGCCGCCATCCTGCGCGGGGGCACCGTGGTCTTCGGCGACTCCACCAGGGCGGCCGTGAAGGAGCTCGACACCGCTCTCGGCCTGGGCCTGACGGCTCGCGAGCGCGCCGGCCTCGCCGTGCGCCGCTGCGAGGTCGACTCCGGGCGCTTCGGGATCATGTGGCACGGCGAGGGGGACGTCACGATCGAGGGCCGCACGCGGTTCCGGACGAAGAAGACGGCCTTCCTCGACAAGGGCCAGCGGATCAGGCTCGTCCTCGACGGATCGAAGGGCGCGGCGGTCAGCGCGGCGAACGGCGTCCTGGTGCAGGTCATGGACGACGACGATCCGGGTCCCGTCATGGTCGACGGCAAGCTGGTCAACGCCGGCGTGTATACCGAGCCCACCGGCACGCCGAAGAAGATCGACGACTTCGACATCACCATCCCGCAGGCCGACGATGCGGTGGCCGTGTTCCGCAGCATCAGCCTGGTCGGCGACTGCTTCAACGGCCTGCGGGGCGGCGAGGTGTCCGGCCCCTTCGCCGTGTCCGCCAAGAACCTCGTCGTGACCCTCGACCACGCCCGGCTCAAGGGCGCGATCTCCGCCTCGACGACCGCGCATCGCCAGAGCACCATCGCCGCGAAGGACTACCGGTTGCTCGGCCTGGTCAGCAACACCCCGTCCGCCGCGATCAACAACGGCGTGCTGGTGTCGCTGGCCAACGGCTCGACGTGGACGGTCACCGGCACCTGCCACCTGACGAGGCTGACCATCGACGCCACCTCGATGCTCAAGGCGGCCCGCGGCAAGCTGACGATGACGGTCGACGGAACCACGGTCGTCCCGGTAGCCGGCGGCAGCTACACCGGTGCCATCGTGCTGAAGGTCGGCTAGAGCTCCGACCAGCCGGGAGGATCTGCACCGTCAATGGCCGCACCGCGCGGGGCGCCGCCGGCCAGCCGCCGTCGACAGCGCGGATCCTCCCGGGACAGTCCCACTCACCACCCCGTCGGCCCGTCACCAACCTATGCGGAACCGGACGTGGCTCATCCGGAGGCGCGTGGATAGCTTCGTCGCAGCGCCGACGCCTGGCCGCCGCAAATGGACCAACGCCGTTCCGGGAGGAGCCACACAGTGACCGGAGACCATCCCCACCGATCGGCGAGGCACGAACTCGCGCAACCGTGGCGGGGCGTCGTGGCGTCGGTCGCGGTGATCGCCGTCGCCCTGCTCGCGATCCTGCCGTGGGACTACGCCACGCTGGGCGGCGTCGTCGCCGACGTGATGATGTGCGCGATCCCGTTCGCCGTGGTCGTGGGCTCGTTCTGGCACTCGGCCGAGCCGAACGGGATCGGTCGCCTGCGGCAGCCGTGGAAGGGCCTCGCCTACCTCGGCCTCGCCGCGGTCGTCGCCGTGGTGGTCCATGTCGTCCTGGCCGCGACGATCGGCGGCGGCCGCGGCGACACTCCCGTCCTCGCCTTCGGCATCATCCTCTCGGTCGTGATCACGTTCTGGCTGGCGGTGGTGTGGGGCGGATGGCCGTTCACGCTCATTGCCAACCGGGTGCTCGGCGGCCTGGTGCTGCTGGCCACCGCCTACGTCGTGACGGCCATCGTCCTGCGGACGCTCAGCTTCGCCTTCCTCGGCTCCGGCCCCGCCGTCGCCGGCCTCGACCCGGCGGGGCCCGTCCCGGCCTGGGACGGACTGGTCTTCGCGGTGACCTGCCTCGCCGTCATCTTCGGCCTACTGCACTTCGACCTGTGGCCGCTCACCCTGATCCCCGGTGTGATGTGGCAGCCCGTTCTCGGCCTCGTCTGGAGCCTCGCGACCCTCCTCGTCGGCGGCGCCGCGTACCTGCTGGGCACCCGGGTGCTCGGAATGTCACCGGACACGTTCATGGTGACCGTCCCCGTGCCGTTCATGTTCGGCACGGTCGTCCTGCTCACCATGCTGGACGGCTCGCTCACCACCCGCCTGACCGGCCCGGTGAAGGGACTGGTCAGCGCCGGTCTGGCCGCGGTCATCGGGACGGGCCTCGCCCGCCTCTATGTCGCGCTGATGCCCGTCCTCACCCCGGACGTCCCCGCACCCACAGCCGCTGCCGGCGCCCTCGACCAGCACCTGTGGCTCGCGACCGCGCTGCTCGCGGTCACCTTCCCGCTGCTGGCGATGTACAAGGACTTCTTCGGCCTCTGGCCGCTGGCCCGCGGAGCTGAGCAGATCGCTGCAGCCCCGGACCGGGCTGACCCGCCGCCCACCGCCGACTTGTCCGAGTCTCAGCCGGTCCACACCGGCTGAGATCCTGACAAGTCGGCAGGGGTGAGCAGGGTTCGGCAGCCGGGGGTGGCGACGACCTGCCCGGAACGGGTGACGAACACCGCCTCGATCCCCGGTTCGGCAGCGACCGCGGCGTAGCCGCCGGCGAGGCCGCCGCGCTGGGCGACGGTGGCCCAGAGGTCGGCCGTCAGGGACGACCGGGCGATGATCGTGACGCTGGCGAGGTCGGTGTCGAACGGATGGCCGGTCAGTGGATCCAGCATGTGGTGGTAACGCCGCCCGTCCACCTCGAGCACCCGCTCGTACACCCCCGAGGTGACGACGGACGCGTCCCGTGCCGCCAGGGTGCCCCGCACCGTGCCGCGCGGCTGGAACGGCGACTGGATGCCCACCCGCCAGGGATCGCCGGTCTCCGCGGTCCCCATCGCGACGACGTTCCCGCCGAGGTCGATCAGGCCGTTGCGGACGCCGTGCGCCCGGTAGACCTCGGCCGCCCGGTCGGCGGCGTGGCCTTTCGCGATCGCGCCGAGATCGAGCCGCATGCCCGTCCGCCGCAGGCCCACCGTGCAGCGGGCGTCGTCCAGTTCGACGTCGTCGGGGTCGGTGAGCGCCAGCAGGGACGCGATCTTCTCCGCGGAGGGGACGCGGGCGTCGGCGAACCCGATCCGCCACGCCTTCACCACCGGGCCGATCAGCGCGTTGAAGCTGCCGCGGTGCTCCCGGCTGGCCAGCACCGCTGTCCGGACCAGGTCGTAGACCTCGGCGTCCACCTCGACGGCGCCACGCCCCGCCATGACGTTGATCGCCTCCACCTGCGAGCGCGCCCGGGCCTCCGGCGGGCCGTTCACGGTCAGCCGGCGCTCCAGGTCACGCAGCGTCCGGCAGACCGCGGCGGTCACCGGGGGATCGACCTCGCCGGGGATGCACAGCGTGGCCAACGTCCCCATCAGTGGGAACGTCGTGACCGTCCGCTCGCTGGCCTCCGCGATGGTCAGACTCCGTTCACGCAGTTCTTCCCGGCCACGTAACCGTAGAACATGCACAGCGAGTGGCTGAGCCCCTTCAGGCAGATCGGGTACTCGACCGCGTACCGGTTGCCCTGGATGTTGCCGGCCACGTACAGGCCGGGGATGACGTTCCGGGCGTTGTCGAACGTCCGGGCTTCCTCGTCACTCTCCAGGCCGCCAGCGCAGACCAGCATGCCGGTGACCCCCATCCGCACCCCGTAGAAGGGCCCCTGCTCCAGCGGGAACAGCCGCTTGGCGGGCTTGCCGAAGTCGTCGTCGTGGCCCCTGGCCGCCAGCTCGTTGTAGCGGGCGACGGACGCCGCCGCCTCCGCGGCCGGCAGCCCGAGCAGCTCGTACAGCTCCTCCAGCGTGTCGGCCTTCTGCACCTGGTGGGTGGCGACCGCCTTGTCGAGGTCGGCCCGCGAGCGGTAGCTGCGGTCCCAGTCGTTGTTCCTCGGCTTCTCCTCGGAGTAGTAGCAGATCGTGCCGTGGCTGGCGGGCATGTACTCGACCTGCTCGGGCCAGCGGTCGTCCCACAGCTGGAACGCCAGCCGCCCGGGCTGCATCTCGATCTGGTTCTCCAGCTGTTGGCCGGGGACGCTCTCGTTCATGAACCGCTCGCCGCGGGAGTTCAGGAACAGCCAGGGCGTGTTGCCCATCACCCCACCGGTGCCGGACGTGCCACCCATGTGGTGCACCATCGGCGCGTGGTTCTGCTGGATCCGCGCACCCACCCAGGCGCCGAGCTTCAGCCCGTCCCCGGTGTTGGTGGGCTTGCCCTCCACGTCCCGGTTCAGCCAGACCGCGGGCAGCCCGTTCTCCAGGATCTCCGGGCAGTAGTAGCGCACCATCTCGGTGTTGCTGCCGTAGTCACCGGTGGCGAGGATGACGCCCTTGCTGGCCAGCGCCTTGACGTACCGTCCGGTCTTCGCGTCCCTGGCGATCACGCCGATCACCCGGTTGCCGTCCTTCAGCAGTTTCACCGCGAAGTGCCCGTAGAAGGCGGTCACGTCACCCTCGGCGACCGCCTTGGCCATGTTGGCCTGGAAGACCGGGGCCTGGTTGGGCAGGAACTCCACCGACGTCGGATAGGTCGGGAAGATCTCCTCGCGGTAGTCGTAGTGCTTCGGCAGCGGGTGGTAGAGCGGGACGAGGAAGGAGCCCGCGTTCTCGTCCGGGATGTCGGCCCGGTTGGTCGGAGCGATGTAGAGGTCGGGCTTGGCGGCGATGTACCAGTCGAAGACCTCCGAGCAGTGCTGGGCCCAGCGGCTGATGATCGGCCGCTTGATCCGGTAGGAGCACTCCTTCATCAGCCGGTCGGTGATCTCGTCCGGGTCCATGGTCGCCCGGCCCCAAGCCTCCTGCAGGGTGCCGTTGATCACCGCGTACTCGCCACTGCGGCACTGCGGTTCGGACGCCTTCTCGAAGACGACGACCTTCGCGCCCTCCTCGGCTGCCGACCGGGTGGCGGTGACGCCGGCGACGCCCGCGCCGACCACGATCACGTCCGCCTCGATCACGGTCTCGATCGCCTCGTCGGCCACGGCGGGCTCGGCGCCCAGCCACGGCGGCGGGGTGACCTCCTCGGGATGCTCGGACACCATCATCGGGTCGGCCTCGCCGGATGCCTTCGCCAGAGCCCGGTCGACCGCGGCGATCAGCCGCTTGCTGGACATGGTCGCGCCGGTGATGATGTCGACGCTCGTCGAGTTCAGCGCGATCATCCGCTCGGGCAGGACCTTCCAGACGTCCTCCTCGCTGAACTTCTCCTCGGCGTCGGTGGCGCCGATGATCTTGATGTCCTCGATGCCGTTCACGTCCACGGTCACCTTCACGGTGATCACGCCGTGCAGGTCGTCGAAGCTCTCCAGGTACACGTTCGGGACGAACACCCGGGACGCCAGCCGCGCGGCGTTGACCCGCTTCTCCTCCGCGGCCATGTCGGCCTCGACGAAGTTCCACAGCGACTCGGGGATCGCCAGCTGGTCGCACTGGTCGCGGCGGACGTAGGTGGCGATCTCCTCACCCGCGGTCGCCTTCTGCACCCAGCGCGGCTCGACGATCAGCTCGCGGCCGACCGCGACCGCGGCGAAGCCGGCGTCGAGGCCCTCGGTGACCTGGGCCAGCTCCATCACGCCGCCGACGCCGATCAGCGGCACCGCGGCCAGGGTCTCCGAGCGGACGGCGGCCAGCTTCTCCAGCAGCGTCTGGGTGTCCTTGGTGTCCACGATGGAGGTCTGCATGAGCCTCTTGGTGGAGAAGTGCAGGTAGTCGACGCCCTCGGCGGCCAACTGCTCGAGCAGGTAGATCGTGTCGTCGAACCGGATGCCGGGGACCTCGATCTCCTCGGGGCTGAACCGGTAGCCGACCACGAAGCCCTCGGCCGGCACGGCGGCCTTCACCGCGCGGACGACGGCCAGCGGGAAGCGGGCGCGGGCGGCGCGGTCGCCACCCCACTCGTCCTCGCGCCGGTTGGAGTGCGGCGAGAAGAACTGCTGCACGAGGTAGGTGTTGGCGCCATGGATCTCGACGCCGTCGAAGCCGGCCTCCACGGCTCGGCGCGCGGTCGCCCCGAAGGCATCGATCAGGGCGTCGATCTCGGCCGCGTCGAGTTCCCTGGGCACGACTGCTTCGGGACGCGGGGCCGCCACCGGACTGGGCGCCACCGGCTGGCGGCCGTCGATCTGGCCGGGGTTGCACATCCGTCCGCCGTGGAAGATCTGCAGGATCGGCACCGACCCCTCGGCCTTGATCGCGGCGGCCACCCTGGCGAGCCCGTCGATCTGGCCGTCGTTGTCCAGCCCGATCCCGCCGGGGAACACCCGGCCCAGCGGGTCGACGTGCGCGCACTCGACGATCACGGCGCCGGGCCCTCCCGAACGCAGCGCGTAGTAGCGCGGGAGGTCAGGCCCGCAGATGCCGTCGTGACCCGCGTTCAGCGTGGTCATCGGCGCCATCACGACCCGATTGGGCAGTTCGATCCCGCAGCGGAGAACCAGCGGATCGGTCAACGCGTGTGCCATGGCAGTCCTGACGTCTTCTAGCGATGGTCTGGTCGGGGTCGCACCCGCCGGTCGGTCCACGTCCTTGCGGTGGCCGGTGGTGCCGAGCTCCCCCGAGGTCACCTCAAACGGTAGTCCGGCGGACTCCTCATTGGCTTCTGACTAAGGCATTTATGCAAACAACGGCACAGCCCATCCGCCCGCCCGGAGCTGGGTGGGCGGGCGGATCCGGCACCCCCGGCCGCGTTGACCCACGGCCGGCGGGATCAGGTGGACGCGCGCTACTTCGGATACCGGTGGTTGGCGATCAGCAGGGCCCCGGCCGCGAGCAGGAGGAGTCCGAGGACGGCGATCATCCCAGTGTCGGTGCCCGTGTAGGCCAGCGTTCCGGGCACGCGCGGCGTGGGCACGCTGGTCGTCGACGGTCGGGAGGTGACCGTGTCGTCGTCCGGCGTCATCCCGGTCGCGGTCGCGGTGTTCGCCACCTCGCCCTCGGCCGCGTCGGCCCGGGTCACCAGGTACGGGCTGGACGTGCACGTCATCGACGCGCCCGGCGCCAGGATCGTGCCCGGACAGGTCACCGAGACGGCCGGGCCGGCCGGGGCCACCAACTGGTCCCGGATCGCGACGTCGTGGAGGGTCACGACGCCGGTGTTGGTGACGAGGAAGCTGAAGGTGATCTCGTCGCCGACGCCGGCCCGGCCGTCGCCGTTGGCGTCCGCGGTCAGCGCCGCGGTCTTCTGCAGGCTGATCGAGGCGTCCCCGGGGGTGGGTGTGCTGGTCGTGGAGGGGTCCGAGGTGACCGGACCGCCGGTGGGCGGGGTACCGCTCGCCGTCGCGCTGTTGGCCACGCTGCCGTGGTCGACGTCGGCCTGGGTGACCACGTAGCGGCTGGACGTGCACGTCATCGACGCACCCGGCGCCAGCGTCGTCCCGGGACAGGTCACCGACACCGCCGGACCGGCCGGGGCAACCAACTGGTCGTCGACCGCCACGTCGTGCAGGGTCACCGCGCCGGTGTTGGTCACCGTGAAGCCGAAGGTGATCTCGTCGCCGACGCCCGCCCTGCCGTCTCCGTCCCGGTCGAGGCTGAGCGCAGCCGTCTTGACCAGGCCGACGACGGCGGCGCTCGGGGTGGGGGTGGTGGTGTCCGACGGATCCGACACCACCGGGTCACCGGTGGGGGTCGCACCGGAGGCGGTCGCGGTGTTGGCGACGCTGCCGTGGTCGACGTCGGCCTGCCCGACCGGGTAGGCCGACGAGGTGCAGGTCATCGACGCGCCCGGCGCCAGCGTCGTGCCGGGGCAGGTCACCGACACGGCGGGACCGGCGGGGGCGACGAGCTGGTCGTCGATCGCCACGTCGTGCAGGGTCACCGCGCCGGTGTTGGTCACGAGGAAGCCGAAGGTGAGCTCGTCGCCCACCCCGGCGAGGTCGTCATCGTTCGCATCGCTGCTGATCCGCACGGTCTTCACCAGCGCGAGCCCGCCCCTGGTCGGCGTGGGCGTGCTGGTCGAGGACGGGTCGGAACTGATCGGGTCGCCGCCGGACGGGGTGCCCGCCGCCGTGGCCGTGTTGGCGACCTTGCCGTTGTCCACGTCCGCCTGGGTCACCGCGTACGGACTGGACGTGCAGGTCATCGACTCCGTCGGGGCCAGCGTCGTCCGCGGGCAGGTCACCGCGACGGCCGGACCCGCCGGCGCGACCAGCTGGTCGGTGACGGCCACGTCGTGCAGCGTGACCGCGCCGGTGTTGGTCACGAGGAAGCTGAAGGTGAGCTGGTCGCCCACCCCGGCGAGCCCGTCGCCGTTCGCGTCGGCGCTGAGGCTCGCGGACTTCCGCAGTGAGATGCCGGGCGAGTCCAGGGTCGGTGTGCTCGTGCTCGACGGCTCCGAGACCACCGGGTCGCCGGAGGGCGGCGTCCCGGTCGCGGTGGCCGAGTTGGCCACCTTCCCGCTGTCGACATCGGCCTGGGTGACCCGGTACGGGCTCGACGTGCAGGTCATCGACTCCGCCGGGTCGAGCGTCGTCTGCGGGCAGCTCACGGTGACCGCGGGACCCGCCGGAGCCACCAGCTGATCGTCGATCGCGATGTCGTGCAGCGTGACCACGCCGGTGTTGGTCACCACGAAGCCGAACGTGAGCTCGTCGCCCACGCCGAGCTTCCCGTCCCCGTCCGCGTCGGTGGTGACCGAGGCGGTCTTCACCAGCTCGAGCACGGCGATGTCGGGCGTGGGCGTGGAGGTGGTGGACGGCGCCGAGGTGACCGGGGCCCCCGAGGGCGGGCTCGCGCTGGCCGTCGCCGAGTTGTCGACCTTTCCGTGGTCGACGTCGGCCTGGGTGACCCGGTACGGACTCGAGGTGCAGGTCACGTGCATCCCCGGCGGGAGCGGCACGTTCGGGCAGGTCACCGCGACGGCGGGCCCGGCCGGAGCCACCAGCGTGTCGTCGACCGCGACGTCGGTCAGGGTGACCGGGCCGGTGTTGGTCACCAGGAAGCTGAAGGTCACCTCGTCATCGACCCCGGCGAGCCCGTCGCCGTTCGCGTCGGTGCTGATCGCGGCCGACTTCACCAGGCCGATCGACGCGTCGGTGGGCGTCGGGGTGGTCGTGCTGGACGGCCCGGAGCGGATCGGATCGCCGGAGGGCGGGGTCGCGGTGGCGGTGGCCGTGTTCGCGACGCTGCCGTTGTCCACGTCCGCCTGGGTCACGAGGTAGGGGTTCGAGGTGCAGGTGACGGACGCGCCGGGCGCGAGCACCGTGACCGGGCAGGTCACCGTGAGTGCCGGGCCTGCCGGAGCGGCGAGTTCGTCGTGGATCTCGACGTCGGTCAGCGTGACCGTGCCGGTGTTGGTCACCAGGAAGCTGAAGGTGAGCCGGTCGTCCACCCCGGCAAGCCCGTCGCCGTTGGCATCGGTGCTGATCGCGGCCGACTTGGCCAGGCTGATCCCGGACGTGGTCGACGCCTCGACCGTGGCTGTCGACGGCTCGGAGGTGACCGGGTCGCCGACGGGCGGCGTGCCGGTCGCGGTCGCGGTGTTGTCGATGGAGCCGTGGTCGAGGTCGGCCTGGGTGGCCGCGTACGTGGCGGTACAGGTCGTGGTCGCCCCTGCGGCCAGGGTGGTGGTCGGGCACGTGATGGCCAGGGCCGGTCCCGCCGGTGCGGCGAGGGTGTCGTCGACGTGGACGTCGGTCAGCGGCACGTTGCCGGTGTTCGTGACCAGGAACGAGTACTGCACGGTGTCGCCCACCGCGTCGACCTCGCCCGGGGTGGCCGACTTCACGATCGAGATCGCAGGAGCCGGGACGAAGCTGTTCGTCAGCGTGCAGGTGATGTCGGCACCCGCGGCGGGGGTGAGTTCCAGGGCCGCGCGCAGCGGCTCGCCGGAGGGCAGTCCGGTCTGGAAGCCGTTGGCGTCGACACAGCTGATCCGCTGGTCGTACTGGTCCAGGTCGGTGTCGCCGGACCCGGCCTCGTCCAGGTAGTAGGTGGTGCCCGGCGTCGTGGTGTACGAACCGGTGGTGCCGGTGCCCGGAGCCACCGTCGAGCCGGTGCCGGAGGTCGTGGAATTCACAGTGTCGTTGACGACGGGCCCGTCGTCAGATCCCCGGTGGATCCGGACGGTGAACTGGTCGGAGTCGTGTTGCCGGCTGCTGCCGAGCGCCTTGACCAGGCTGAGCCGGGCCGGCCGGGGGGTGTTGGTGATCGTGCAGGCGATGTCGGTGCCGACCGCCGGTCTGATCGCCCACGCGGTGCCCAGTGGCTCGTCGGTGGGCAGGCCGGCCTGCCGTCCGGTCGCGTCGGTGCAGGTGATCCGCTGGGTGTACTGGGCGAGGTCGGACGTGCCGTCGGCGACCTCGTTGAGGTAGTAGGTGGTGCCGGTGACGCCGGTGAACCGTCCGGTGGTGCCCGTGCCCGGATCGACGGTGGCTCCGGAGCCGGTGGTCGTGGATCGCGCGGTGGCGTTCACGACCGGCCCGGTGGCCGAGCCCGTATGGATCTGCACGGTGAACTCGTCGGAGTCGGCCGACCGTGGTCCGCCCAGCGCCTTGGTCAGGGTCAGCTGCGGCCGCACGGACATCAGCGGCGTGGCCACCAGGTCGATGCCCCCGCCGTCGAGGGAGCTGGTCGGGAAGGAACGGTAGTCCAGCAGTGCGGCGGCGGTGGCGGTGACATCGGTCGCGGCCATCACGAAGCCGTAGATCGTCGTGCCCGCCGCGACGTGGAGGTCGGCGGCGGTCACGAACCGGCCGTGGACCCGCTGTGCCACCTCGTTGGTGGCCACGATGTCCGCCGTACCGTCGCGCTGGGCGACGAGCGTGGTGCCGGGGTCGTAGATCGGCGATCCCCACCCGGAGGAGGGCGCGCGGTAGGGCGCGGAGAGGGCGGTCGGGTTGCCGTCCGCGTCCACCGCGGTGACCGCGGCCACCAGGAACGGGTCGTTGCCGCCGCGCTCGGCGACGAAGTAGCCGTCGCCGACCGTGTCCTCGACGGTGAACGGGGCGTGGACGTAGTCCATCCGCTCGATGTTGTTGCAGGTGAACTGGGCGGCGTCGTTGACGAACACGTTGTCGAGCCCGTTGCTGATCAGCCCGTCGCTCAGCGCCTGCGCCATGGTCGCGGCGTAGTAGCCGGGGATGTTGTACACGCCGGTGGACTCGCCCTTGTCGGCGTACCAGATCGACTCGCGGCTGGTGCTGCTGGTACACGCGTCCGCCACCCGGCGCATGGTGACCGTCGGCGCCAGCGCGACCGGGCGCAGCACCGACCCGTCGGTCAGGGTGACCGAATCCAGCCGGACGTCGTTGCCCGTGCCGAAGTTGAACGTGCCGGTGGTGGCGGCGTTGGTGTACATCCTGCCGGTGAGCGAGGTGGACGACGCGGCGGGGACGTTGGTGATCACCCCGGACGTCGCGCCGGTGTCGGCCCGTGCCGTCGCGGCTCCGAGGACGCCCGCTGTCGAGACGACCAGGCAGGCGAGCGCGGCATGGGCCGCCCTCCGGCTCGCGGCTCGCAACGACCGGCGCGGCCCCGTACCCGTGCTTCCCCTGTTGCTCAATCCAGACTCCCCCACGTTCCGACGACGAGCGTCCCCCAGTGAAAGACGGACGAAAGGGCGACCGATGACGCGAGGGGCGGAGATTCTTCGGACGGGTTCAGGTAGAACGGTCGGGTCCGAGGTCGTGCTCGTGCACCCACGCGGCGAGTTGCGTTCGCGAGGAGAGTCCGAGCTTGCGGAGCAGCCGCTCCACGTGGCCCTCGGCCGTCCTCGGTGCGATCACCAGCGCGGCGGCGACCTCGCGGTTCGAGCAGCCCCGGGCGATCAGGACCGCGACCTGCGTCTCCCGCCTGGTCAGCCCCGGACCGGGCGGCGTCGGCGCCGGGTCGGGATCGCCACCGAGGGCGAAGGCGACCGCGTCGGCGGGTGCCATCCGGGTCCCACGCGCCCAGGCGTCCGCGAAGCGCTCGCGCAGCAGGTCGAGGCGGGCGCGCAGCCCGGGGCCGTCGGCGTGCGCCTCGGAGAGGAGCTCGGTCGAGGTCACCCGGGTCCTGGCGGTGGCGTCGGCCGCGCCGAAGAGGACCGCCGCCCGCTCGTCCCGTCCCCGGGCGGACTCGATAAAGCCGGCGACGAGCAGCGCGTCCGGGTTCTCCGGACGGTTCGGGAAGTCGGCGAAGATGCCGGCGGCCTGCCGCATCAGCGCGTGTGCCGCCGCGGGATCGCCGGCGCGCCACGTGTACAGGGCGAGCATGTTCAGGGCGAAGCCCCGGTAGTAGACCTCGCCCCGCTCCCCGCTCAGGTCCAGCATCTCCCGGCACAGCCGCGCCGCCCGGTCGTCGTCGGGAAGACCGTTGAGCGCGTACACGAGCATCTGGCGGAACCGCAGGTGGGACGGGTGTTCGGGCGGGCGCTGCCCCACGATGCCCATCGCGTCCTCGAGCAGGCCGATGGCGGTGTGGTAGTCGCCGGCCAGGATCGCGCAGAACGCCGTGTTGAAGTGCACCCGGGCCTGCTGCCCCGGTTCGTCGGGGGCGTCGCTCAACTCCACCGCTTCCCGGATCAGCGCTCCCGCCCGTGCCAGCTCGCCCTTCGCGATGGCGAGGGTGGACAGTCCCATCTTCGCCTCGCTGCGGACCGCATCGGGCAGTCCGGTGTGCCCGGCGATCTGGTCGAGCCAGTACCGTCCCTCCTCCAGGTGGCCCGCCGCCCACCACAGTTCGGCATTGGGCACCACCGCCAGGTCGACCAGCAGGCGCGAGTCGTCGGCCGTGGCGAGGCAGTGCCGGATCGCCTGCCTGATGTTGGGCAGGTCCTCGTTGGCGTGGGCGAGCCGCTCCGCCTGCGCCGGCCCGGACCAGGTGAGTTCGAGTTCCCTGAGGGCGGCCCCGTAGTGCCGGGCGGCGCGGCCGGCCAGGCGGGCGCGGACGTCCGCGGCCAGCTGTTCGGCACCGAACTGGCGCAGGGGCCCGAGCATCCGGAAGCGCATCCGGCCGCGGAACTCCGTGGCCTCCAGGATCGACTTCGTCACCAGCCCTTCGACCAGGTCCAGCGGACTCTCCGGACCGGTGGGGTCGGGCCCGCCCCTCCCGTCCTCCGCCGCGGCGGTGAACAGATCGCGAGCCCCGCCAAGGAGTGCTTCGGCGGCCGGGAGATCGAAGCTGCCGGCGAAGGTCGCGAGCACGGCCCACGCCGTCCGCTCCCCGGCACTGCACAGGTCGTAGCTCCACTGGATGGACGAGCGCATGGTGCGGTGCCGCCCGGGCGCGTTCCGCAGGGACGTGCTCAGCAGGTCCAGCGGGTCGTCCAGCCGTTCGAGCAACTCCTCCAGGGCGAGCGACCGGGTGCGCGCGGCGGCGAGCTCGATCGCCAGCGGCAGCCCGTCCAGGCGACGCACCAGCGTGCGGACGAGCTGCGCGTTGTGCCGGTCGATCGCGAAGCCGGGCCGGACCGCACTCGCCCGATCCGCGAACAGCCGCATCGCGTCGTCGACGTCCATCGCTTCCGAACCCATCGACGGCACCGGGAAGGTGGTCTCGCCGCTCAGCGCGAGCGGTTCGCGGCTGGTGGCGAGCACCTTCAGGCCGCCGCATTCGGTCAGCAGCCGGTCGACCAGCGCGGCCACGGCGTCGACGAGGTGCTCGCAGTTGTCGAGGATGAGCAACGCCGGGCCCTGCTGGATGTGTCCGGTGACCAGCTCGATCGGTGCCCGCGACCCACTCAGGCCCAGCGCGGACGCGACGGCGGCCGCCACGAGACCCCCGTTGTCCACCGTCGCCAGCTCGACCGTCCACACCCTCTGGGCGAACGCCCTGCCGAGCATCGACCCGAGCTGCGCCGCCAGGCGGGTCTTGCCGATGCCACCCGGCCCGTGGATCGTCACCAGGCGGGAGCTGCCCAGCAGGGCGCGGACGGTCGCCAGCTCGGGGCGCCGGCCCACGAAACTCGTCGACGTCTGGAAGGACACGCTCCCCCTCTCCCGCACCTCTACCCGAGCGACCCACGGGTGTCCGGGGCCGCCATGTTCGGCGTCCACTCAACCACGAGCAGCGACGGCCGGCGGTCCGTGCCGCTGTCCGAAATGTCTGCGACTTCGCGTCACAGCCCTCGCCGCCGCGCGTCTTGACACACGTGAGCCAGGATCAGCCCGACACCCCGCAGTCCCCTGCCTCGGCCGGGGAGTGCGGCGACCAGTGGTGCCCCGAAATGGATACCGCCGAGCTGCAGTGCCGGATGCTCCACGGTCACCAGGGAGCCCATCAGGCCTACTACCGCGATCGACTGTACGAGTGGCCGTGGGCCACCTGAACCGACCCGAGGCGTGGACACCACGAATCGCGTAGTTCTCCCCTACCCGTCAGCCGTGTCACCTCGCACCCTCGAAGGAGGGGTCTATCGCTGGGAGGACGAGTTGGGCTGTCCGGAATCCGAGCTGTTGGCTGCGGCGAGAACGCGTGGCGATCGGGACGCCCTCGCGCAGCTGTACACCGCGCATCGCCACGACGCCTACGTCTGGGCCCGTCGGTTCGGTGGCCCCCAGCTCGCGGACGACCTCGTCGCACAGGCCTTCACCAGCGTCTTCGCCGCCCTCCTCGGCGGCCGGGGGCCGGTGGACGGCTTCGCGTCCTACCTGAAGACCGCCGTCCGCAATGCCCATGTCGACCACTGGCGTCGCACGCGGCGGGAGTTGAGCGTCGCCGAGGTCCCCGACACCCCGGTGTGGACCGATCCGACGGCGGCGGGTCCCGGCGTCGACGACGAGGCGCTGCAGCAGGCGCTCGACCAGCTTCCGCCACGGTGGCGGCAGGTGGTGGCCTGGACCCTGATCGAGGGAAGGCCGACGGCATGGGTGGCCGACCGCCTCGGACTGTCGCCGAACGCCGCGGCCGCCCTGGCGTACCGCGCGCGACGCAGCCTTCGCAACGACTACCTGCGGCGGTCGGTGGCCTGAGGAGGGTCAGCGTCGGGGAGCCCGACCCGCCAGCCGGGCTCCCCAACACCTCCCATCGACCCAACAACCATCACTTGCCTGCTGGGGACGGTCCCCTCTCGAGTGAGCTCGTCCCCCTCGGGCGAGCCACTATTCAAGGAACGTTCAAAACGCGCCAGGATCACGCGATCCGCGGCCACTCCCCACCATCAGCGCGGCAGCCGCGGCAGCGTGAGGGTCACGACGCCCGAGACCGGGTCCGGCGGGGCACCCGCGACAGCGACCTCGGCCCGCAGGACGGGGGCGCCGGCGTAGTCCAGGTCGAGGCCCAGGTCGTTCGTGGCGGCGGTCGCGGTCAGCGCGCAGGACAACCCGTCCGTGCCCGACGGTGCGGGCCGGCACGACCAGGCCCCGTAGGACCCGTCGGTGTGGACCCGGGACGCCGACAGCCCCTTCACGGTGACCACCGCGGTGACGGCCGTGCCGGCGGGCGCGGTGACCGGCACCGTGACATGGACCGGATACACGTCGTCGGCGCGCGGCAGCGCCACGGGCGTCCCGACCGCGACGCTCGACGCGGGCGTCGCGGTCGACGTCACGGGCGGCGCCGGGACGGTCGCGGGCGGGGTGGCCGGGCCGGGCGTCACCCCGCGCCCGGTCGACCGCGCCGTGGCCCGGGGGTCACGAGGCGGCGGTGAACCCTCGCCCGGCGCTGCCGACTCTCGCGGCGGCCTCGGGCTCCGGCTCCCGGCAGCGGTCGCCGTCGGCCCGCCGACCCGGGAGGTCACGACTCCCTGCGCGGGCCCCCCATCGGGCGAGCCGTCCCCCGGCATGGTCAGCAGGAGCGCCACGACCGCCGCGCCGACCGCCGCGACCGAGCCGGCAACGGCCACCGTCTTCACCGGCACGAGCGATCTGGCGACCGGCACGACGGCCGCCGCGGCCGGTGGTGCCTGGTAGGCGTCGAGCGCGAACTTGCCGAGCACCGCGGCGCCCAGCAGGACGCCCAGACCGCGGTTGATCGCCCGCAACTGGGCGATCATCCCGGGGCACCGCTCGCAGTCGGCCAGATGCCTCTCGACCTTCGCGGTCTCGCGCCGGCTGGCCCGGCCGCGCACATAGGGCGGCAGCAGTTCGCTCATCTCGCTGCACGACGGCTCAGCCGAGTGGGCGTACTGGGCGAGGTATGCCTGCCGCAGTCCTTCCTTCGCCCTGACCAGCAGCTGCGACACCGCCCCGGGGGCGATGCCCAGCTGTCGCGCGATCTCGTGGCGGTCACACTCCTCGACGAGGGACATCCACAGCACCGCCTGCCAACGCTCCGGCAGCACGTCGAACGCGGTGCGTACCAGCAGTCGGTCCTCCACCACGGACTGCGGCTCCGTGAGCGCGTCGCCGCGTTCGTCGAGCTCAACCGGCGTCTCGCGCCGACGGAACACGTCCACCGCCCGGTTCCGGACCGCGCGCAGCAGGTAGGGACGCACCACGTCCCGCGGCCCACCCCCTCGCCGGATGGCCACCAGCAACCGCTCGAACGAGTCGGCGACGACGTCCTCCGCGGTCACCGGGTCGACCATGGCGCGCGCGACCGCCATCGCGGCGCCCCTGTGCCGGCGCACGATCAACTCGAAAGCCTGCATGTCGCCGGCGCGCACGTCCGCCAGGAGTGCCTCGTCCGAGTTGCCGGCCGGCGTCTGCTCAGCCGCCAACGGCCCACGCCTTCAGCCGCCGCGCAGGCAACCCGCACCCGCGCTCAGCGCCGTCTCGACCCATCTCCGTGAACCGTCCCAACACCAGTCCCACCAAACCCTCTGCCCCGATCAGAAGAGAAGCGAAAGACTCCCTCAAAGGCATAGACGTTCGGCAGCGACTCTCGTGACGCGAAAAGGGCCAGAAACGACAGTCCCGGTCCTCGTCGGCCCGATCGCGCGCTGCTCGACGGGTTTCGCGTCACCGCGACCGGGCCAGTCGCGTCAATTCCATTGCAGCCTCGTGCTGCAGCCCAGGGGGTGACCCGTCGGCTTTCGTCTCCCAACGGCGTCGCCGAGACCCCACATCCCAGGTCGCTCCCTGGGCCTCGACCGGTTGTGCCGCGCCGCGGGCGCAGCCGGAGGCGGGACGGTGCGCGGCCTACAGCGCGTGCCCGACCTTCGCGCCGGCGGCGATCGCATCGACGATCAGCTGCGGGTCGGCGGCGTCGCCGATGGTGTGCACCTCGGCCGCGCGGCCGGACGCCAGCTGCTCGGCCGCCGCGTTCGGCTTCAGGGGAAGGGCGGTGACCACGGTGTCGGCGGGCAGCGTGCGGGTGGTGCCGTCGGCCCTGCGCACGACCAGCCCCTCGGCGGTGACCCGCTCGTAGGTCACGTCGGTGACGAACTCGACGCCCTGGTCCTCCAGCCAGTACAGCAGGTAGGGCTTCAGGAACACCTCCAGCAGACCCTCACCGATCTGGTCCCTCGAGCCGGTGTCGACGATCGTCACCTGCTTGCCGAGGCCGATCAGGTACTCGGCGGTCTGGCAGCCGTGCAGGCGTCCGCCCATGATCACCACGCGCTTGCCGATCATCACGTCCCGGGCCACCGGCAGTGCCTGCAGGCCGCGCAGCGCATTCGGCGGCACCACCTGCAGCAGCGCCTTCGCCCTGGTGTGCAGGGCGGCGCCGGTGAGCACGTTCGGCCCGTCGATGCCCGGGATCGCCGGGATGTCGTGGGTGCCTCCGGCCGCGACCACGATCGCGTCGGGATGCTCGGCCGCGATGATCGACGACGTCACCGGCTTGCCCAGGTGGACGGTGACGCCCGCCTTGCGCACCTGCCGGTCGAGATAGCCGATCAAACCGGTGATGTCCTCCCGCGGCCCCTTGACCAGGGCCGCGACGGGCAGCGAGCCGCCGAGCTTGTGCAGCTTCTCGTACAGCACCACCTCGTGGCCGCGCAGCGCCGCGGTCCGGGCAGCCTCCATTCCCGCGGGGCCACCACCCACCACGAGCACCTTCTTCTTCACCGGCGCCGGACGGATGGCGTACTCCCGCTCGTGCCCGAAGGACGCGTTCACCCGGCAGCGCACGGGCTCGAAATGCTCACAGGCATCGAAGCAGGTCATGCACGAGCTGCACGGGTTGATGTCGCGGACGTCGCCGGCCAGCACCTTGCGCGGCAGGTCCGGGTCGGCGAACAACCGGCGGTTCATGCTGACGATGTCGATCTTTCCCGCGGCGATGGCCTTCTCGCCGATCTCCCAGTCGAGCCGGCCGACCGTGATCACCGGGACGGTGACGGCCTTCCTGATCTCCGCCGCCATCGGGATGTTCGCGCCCGCGCCCCGGCGGGACGCGTCCACGTACGGGTCCACCGGCCCGGTGCGGTGCGGGTAGAGGTACATGTCCGGGAAGTGCAGGCTCTCGCGCCGGTCGACGTCCTTCGTCCACGTGTAGTACTCGCCACGCACCTCGAGCGCGTCCGCGCCGGCGGCGACGAAGATCTTCGCGAACTCGGTGCTCTCCTCGATCGTGATGCCGTCGGCGAGGTCGACCTCGAGCCCGTTCATCAGCATGATCAGCGGCCAGTCCGCGCCGTTGCGCCGCTTGATCTCGGAGATGATCTGCACCGCGACCCGCGTCCGGTTCTCCATGCTCTGCGCGCCGTAGGAGTCCTCGCGCCGGTTCCAGGCGCGGGAGAGGAAGTTGTTCACGAAGTGGTTGCACGCGGCGTTGAGCTCGGTGCCGTCGATGCCGGCCGCCTTGGTGCGCTCGGCGGCGGCGGCGAACTGGTCGATGATGTCCTCGATCTCGGGGACGGTGAACGCGCGGAAGTCGCCGAAGCCCGGACGGGGCGACTCCGCGTGCGGAATCGCGGACGCCGAGGCCGACGGCGGCACCTTGACCAGCAGCGGCGCCATCGGGCCGAGGTGGAACAGCTGGGTGAACGCCAGGGCGCCGTTGCGGTGCACCACGTCGGCCCACTGTTGCCAGCCGGGAATGTAGTCGTCGTGGTTGATCTTGAAGCCCGGCATCTTCGCCGAGACATCGCGGATCAGCGGGCCGGTCGCTGAGGAGATCAGCGCCACCCCGCCCCTGGCGAGGGTCTCGAAGTAGTCGAGGTAGCGGGAGTTCATGTGGCTGCCCGTGTCCGGGTCGTCCCAGAAGAACCCGGTGCCGTTCTTCATGAACCGGTTCTTCAGCTCGACACCGCCGATCCTGATCGGCTCGGCGAGGTGGCGGTAGGGAGCAGGCATGGTGTTCCTCTCAGAGGCGTTCGAAGACGCCGGCGGCACCCATTCCGCCGCCGACGCACATGGTGACCAGGCCGAGGCGCTGGTCGCGGCGCTCGAGTTCGGCGAGCGCCTTGACGGTGAGGATCGCGCCGGTCGCGCCCAGCGGGTGGCCCATCGCCAGCGCGCCGCCGTTCGGGTTCACCCGTTCCGGGTCGAGACCGAGGTCGCGGACGACGGCGAGGGCCTGGGACGCGAACGCCTCGTTCAGCTCGATCACGTCGAGATCGGCGATGGCCAGGCCGGTCTGCGCGAGCACCTTCGGCACCGCGGCCACCGGGCCGATGCCCATGTAGGCGGGGTCGACGCCGGCCACGGCGAAACCGAGCAGCCGGGCGAGCGGACGCAGGCCCAGCGCCCCGGCCCGCTCCGCCGACATCAGCACGGTGAAGCCGGCGCCGTCGCTGCGCTGCGAGCTCGTGGCCGCGGTCAGCACGCCGTCCTCGGCGAACACCGGTTTCAGCGCGGCCAACGACTCCAGGTTCGTGCCCGGGCGAATGCCCTCGTCGGTGCAGAAGGCGAACCCGGTGCCGTCCTGCCCGCGCCCGGTGACCTCGACGATCTGGTCCTCGAACCATCCGCTGGCCCGGGCCGCCGCGGCGCGGGCGTTGCTCTGCACGGCGAGCTCGTCGAGCTCGGTGCGGGTCATGCCGTAGCGCCGGGCGACGTTCTCGCCGGTCACGCCCATCGGCAGGTACGCGTCCGTGTGCTCGAACAGCCACGGGTTGCGGAACTCCCCGGTGTCGCTGAGCACGGGGCTCGACATGTGCTCCACGCCGCCGGCGACCAGCACGTCCGCCATCCCGGCCCGGATCAGGGCCGTCGCCTGGGCGATCGCCTGCAGGCCCGACGAGCAGAACCGGTTCACCGTCTGCCCGGACACCGCGTCCGGCAGCCCGGCCCGCAGCACCAGGTTGCGGGCGGGGTTCAGGCCCATCGTCGCCTCGGGCAGGGCGCAGCCGAGGATGACGTCGTCGATCGTCGCCGGGTCGAGCCCGGGGACACGGTCGAGGACGCCGCGGAGTGCCTGGGCGCCGAAGTCGATCGGGTGGACGCCGGCCAGGCTGCCCTTGCCGGCCTTTCCGATGGCCGAGCGGCCGAAGCCGACGATCACGCAGTCCCGCAGGTTCATGTCACTTCCTCGTTGCTGTCAGGTGGACGAGCTGGCCGGCGGGGGACGTGCCTCCCGCCGGCCAGCTGGTCGGGATGGGTTCAGGCGACGGCCTGGTCGGCCTTCACGTCCGCCTCGAGGTTCTGGTGCTTGTGGGTCTGCATGAAGAAGGACACCACGATGCCCACGAGAGCGACGCCCACCATGATCAGCGTCGACACGACGTAGTAGCCCGTCGCGTGCAGCGCCGCGGAACCCGCGGCCACGCCGGCCAGGCCACCGAAGATGCCGATGCCCTGGGCCATGCCACCCAGCTTGCCGGTGATCTCGGCCGGGTAGTTCTTGGCGACCCAGCCGAGGGCGGTGGCGTTGATCCAGCCGAGGAAGAAGACCGTGATCATCATCACGACGGTGAGGATGACCTGGTTGGTGTTGATGCCGGGCACCAGCAGCAGGCCGGCACCGACGGCCATCGCGGCGAAGGCGACCATCAGGGCCGGACGAGCCTTGCCGTGGAACAGCCGCTCGACGAGGATGCCCACCGCCAGGCAGCCGACCATGTTGCCGATCTGGGCCAGGGAGCCGATGGTGCCGGCCCCGGCCGCGCCGAGACCGAGGCCGACGGGCTGCTCGAGGGCGAGGTAGCCGGGCGTCATGTCGTTGAAGGCCTGGTTGAACCAGGACGCGATGACCACGCACAGCGTCGCGATCCAGGTCAGCGGCATGGCGAGCGCCTTCTTGTACAGCGCCAGGTTGGACGCGGCGGCGGCCTCGTCCACGTTCTCGAGGTTGGCGCCCTCGGGAGCGACCTTCGGGCCGAACATGACGACGACGGTCATCGCGATGCCCAGCGCGGCCAGCGGCCACAGGTTGCGGAGGCCCACGGCCCAGTCGCCGCCGGCTGCCGCCATGCTCGCGGGGCCGAGGATGAGGCCGACCATGATGCCGAGGCCCATGGCGAAGCCGAGGAAGCCGTTGACCATGGCCCGTTCCTTCCTCGGGAAGCAGGTGGCCGAGACGTACACGCCGGCGCCCATGATCGGGCCGCCGCCGATCGCCTGGACGGCGCGGCAGATGGTCATGCCCATGTTGGTGCCACCGATGGCCGGCATGAGCAGCCAGCCGATGGCGATCATGGCCATGCCGAAGATGTACATCCACTTGAAGCCGAACTTGTCGATCAGCGGGCCGCCGAGGATCGCGGCGATCGCGACGAAGAGGTTCCAGGTGCCCATGGTCATCCAGGTGACCTCACCCGGGCCGAGGCCGGTGCTCTTGATGATCTCGCCGATCAGCGGCGCCGGGGTGATCAGGGCGATGGCCTGCACAGCCACCACGACGATCAGGGTTGCCAGGATGAACCAGCGGAAGGGCTTGTACGCTCCCTCGCTCACAGCTGGCGTCGTTGCACTGTGTGCCATGTGGGTTTCCTTGTCTTGTTCTGCCACGCCCCGGTCGGGGCGCAGGTGTCCGAAAGTCCGGGTGTGCCTGACTCCCCGGTCAGGCCGTCCGCTCCGATGTGCTGTTCTCAGGCGCTCGGCGGGTGACTCCGCGTCCTGTCCTTCGCGGCTCCGGCGCCGTCGCCGTGGTCACGACGAACAGTCAACCCGAGCGCTCGTGCATGGGCTAATCCAAGAAACGCATAGAAGGTCCGCACTTCGGCTCACGCCATCGGGGCGAGCGTGGGCGAGATCTCCAGTGGCGCCGCCGTCGCGGCCTGCACCTCGGCGACGGTGAGTCCGGGGTTGATCTCGGTGAGCAGCAGTCCGTCCGGCCGCACCTCGATCACCCCCATCTCGGTGACGATCAGGTCGACGCAGTGCACCGCCGTGAGCGGCAGCGTGCAGGTGGAGAGGATCTTCGGCTCGCCACGCTGGGTGTGCTCCATCGCGACGATCACCCGCCGGGCACCGACGACGAGGTCCATCGCCCCGCCCATCCCCGGCACCATCTTCCCCGGGATGATCCAGTTCGCGAGGTTGCCCCGGGCGTCCACCTGCAGCGCGCCGAGGACGGTGGCGTCCACGTGCCCGCCGCGGATCAGCGTGAACGACGTCGCGGAGTCGATGAAGGCGCCGCCGAGCCGGATCGATGCCGGCCGGCCGCCCGCGTCCACGACGTAGCGCGGCTCGGGGTCGCAGTCGGGGCACGGGCCGGCGTCCACCATGCCGACCTCGGCCTGCAGCACGACCTTGACGTCCGGGGACAGGTACTTCGGCACGAGCGTCGGCAGGCCGATGCCGAGGTTGACGAAGTCGCCGTCCTTCAGCTCCTTCGCGACCCGGGCGGCGATGAAGTCCTTCAACGTCGCCCGGTCGAGCGTCGACGTGGTCATGGCAGGTCTCCTCCTTCAACGATGAAGTCGACGAGGACACCGGGTGTGACCACGTCCTCGGGGGTGATGTCGCCGAGCTCGACCAGGTGGTCGGCCTCGACGATGACCAGGTCCGCGGCGGTGGCCATGACCGGGTTGAAGTTGCGGGCGTCGCCGCGGTACCAGATGTTGCCGGCCGGGTCGACGCGGTAGCCGTTGATCAGGGCGACGTCGGCGCGCAGCGGCTTCTCCAGCAGGTACTCGCTGCCGTCCACCGTGATCACGGGCTTGCCGTCGGCGACCGGCGTGCCGATCCCGGTGGGGGTGAGCACGCCGCCCAGGCCGGCCCCGCCGGAGCGGATCCGCTCCACCAGGGTGCCCTGCGGGACGAGCTCCACCTCGAGTTCGCCGGCGTTCATCTGCACGCCCACCTCGGGGTTCAGCCCGACGTGGGACGTGATCAGCTTGCGCAGCCGCTTCTGCTCGACCAGCTTCGCGATCCCGTAGCCGGGCATGGACGCGTCGTTGGCGATCAGGGTGAGGTCGGTGCGACCCGCGTCGAGGATCGCCTGGACGAGGTGGTGGGCGTTGCCGCAGCCCATGAACCCGCCGACCATGATCGTCATGCCGTCGGTGATCTTCGCCGCGGCCTCGGTGAGGGTGATCAGCTTCATCTCATGCCTCCAGCAGCAGGGCGTCGCCCTGTCCGGTGCCGCCGCACAGCGCCGCCGCCGCGCGTCCGGTGCCGCGCCGGTGCAGCTCGTGGGCGAGGTGGACGACCAGCCGGGCTCCGGACTGGCCGATCGGGTGGCCGAGCGCGACCGCGCCGCCGTGGACGTTCACCTTGTCCAGCGGCAGGCCGAGCTGGCGGACGGCGTGCACCGCGACGGCGGCGAACGCCTCGTTGATCTCGACGAGGTCGAGGTCGTCGACGCTCCAGCCCTCCCTGTCGAGCGCGGCGAGGATCGCGTTGCCCGGCTGCGGTGCGAGAGCAGGCGACGGGCCGGCCACCTGGGCCGCGGCCCGCAGGGTGGCGAGGGGCGTCCAGCCGTTGGCCTCGGCGTTCGCCCTCGTGGTGAGCACGACCGCCGCTCCCCCGTCGTTGATGGTCGAGGAGTTGCCGGCGGTCAGCGTGCCGTCGGGCCGGAACGCCGGGCGCAGCTTCGCGAGCGTCTCGACCGTGGTGTCGGGACGGATGCCCTCGTCGGTGTCCACGACGGTGTCGCCCCTGCGTCCGGGCACCACCACCGGCACGATCTCGGCTGCGAACGCTCCGTCCGCCCACGCCCTGGCCGCGAGCTGGTGCGAGCGGGCTGCGAGCGCGTCCTGCTCCTCCCGGCCAGCCGGGTAGTCGGCGGTGCGGCGGTCGGTGTCCAGGCCCATCGCCTCGTGACTCCACGCGTCGGAGAGCCCGTCGTTGGCCATCGAGTCGATCGCGGTGACGTTGCCGAACGTCCAGCCCTGGCGGCTGCCGACGAGCAGGTGCGGCGCGCGGGTCATCGACTCCATGCCGCCGGCCACCACGACGGCCGCGTCGCCGCAGCGGATCATCCGGGCGGCGTCGATGATCGCGGTCAGGCCGGCGAGGCAGACCTTGTTCACGGTCGTGGCCGGGACGTCCCAGCCGAGCCCGGCCGCGACGGCCGCCTGCCGGGCGGGACACTGCCCGAGCCCGGCCTGCAGCACGTTGCCCATCACCACGGCGTCCACGGCCGTCGGGTCGACGCCGCCCTTCGCCAGGGCACCGCGGATGGCCACGGCGCCCAGGTCGACGGCGCTCACCTCGGACAGACCGCCCTTGAGGCGTCCATTGGGGGTGCGGGCGGCGCCGACGATGACGACGTCGTCCGGCCGGTTCTCGGTCATTGCATTGCTCCTTGCGTTGCGGGTTGCGCGGCGGCGCTCAACAGGCTGCACAGGAGCAGCGAAGCGAGCTTTTCCTCCATCGAGGCGCTGCGGGACGTGAGGCCGACCGGCACCCGCGCGCCCACCAGGCAGCCGGCCAGGGTGTTGCGCGGATCGACGTTCCAGATCTTGCTCATCACGTTGCCGGTGACCATTTGCGGCACCAGCAGCAGGTCGACGTCTCCGGCGTGCGGGTTGGCGTAGCCCTTGGTCCGCGCGGCCTCAGGGCTGGTGGCGAGGTCGAACGAGATCGGGCCGACCACGACCGCGTCCCCGAACTCGCCGCGCTCGCTCATCGCCGCGAGCTCGGCGGCGTCCACGGTCTCGGGGATCTTCGGGCTGACCGTCTCGGCCGCGCACAGTGCGGCGACGATCGGACGGTCGATGCCCAGGCTGCGCAGGGCCTCGGTGCAGACCTCGACGATCCGCGCCTTGTCGGCCAGCGACGGGTGCGGGATCACCGCGCTGTCGCTCATCGCGAGCAGCTTCGGGTAGCCGTGCAGCTGCATCAGCCCGAAGTGCGTGATGAAGCCGCGATCGTTCAGCCCGGTCTCCTTGTTCAGGATCGGACGCAGCAGGTCGGCGGTCTGCATCCGCCCCTTGAGGATGAAGTCGGCCTCCCCGTCCCGGACGAGCCGGACGGCGACCTCCCCCGGGTTTGCGCCCTCCGGGCAGTCGTGCAGCACGTAGGGCTCGACGACCTCGAGGCTGGCCAGCACCGCTTCGACACCGGCCTTCGGCCCGACCAGCACTGGGGTCAGGTAGCCCTCCCGGGCGGCCAGCATGACCGCCTCGAGCGCATGGGTGTCGTCCGCCCCGGCCACGACGCAGCGCTGCGGGCGTTCGGTGAGCGGCCGAGCCGCGCGGAGTTCGTCGAAGCCGGCGTAGCGGGTCACGCGCCACCCAACAGCCCGGCGATGTTGCCGACGAGCATCCCGTCGATGTCGGCGTCGCTGAGGCCCCGCTCGCGCAGCCCGGGGACGATGTAGTCGCCGATGCGCGTGATCTTCCAGTGCTCCGCGCCGGGCAGGGCGCGGAAGCCGTCCCAACTCCGTCCGAGCCAGGTGGCGATGCTGTCCTGGGACCAGAAGATCCGGCTCCCGTAGCCCCGTTCGGCGAGGGCGACCGCCATGTCCATGCGGTCGTCGTCCGTGATGTCGTTGAACAGCCGGTTGCCACCGGTGCGGTCGTAGCCGATGCCGACGCCGTAGGCCAGCGTGGCCAGCTGGTAGTCGAGGTCCCTGGCGTTGCCGCACATGTGACCGACGACCGTCTTGCCCGGATCGGCTCCGGCCTCGACCAGGGCCCTGGCCTGCGCCGGGCCCCCGGTGCCGTCCTCGGTGTGGGTGATGATCGGGGCGCCCGTCGCCTGCTGCGCGCGCGCCGCCGCCTTGATCACGGCGTGCTCGTAGTCGGAGATCCCACCATGGCCCGTCCCGAGCTTCATGATTCCCGCCCTGACCCCGGTGTCACCGATGCCCTCGGTCAGTTCCTTGATGAACAGGTCGGCCAGCTCGGAGACGGTGTCGGTGAACAGGCTGCGCATGCCGAAGTACGCGGAGCCGCCGTGGGCCTCCTTGTAGTAGCCGGTCGCGCAGATCACGTTGAACCCGGTCTCCTCGGCGATCCGCTGCAGGAGCAGCGGGTTGCGCGAGCAGTCGTTCGGCGTGGCGTCGAAGAGGGTGGCGAAGCCCTGCGCCTGGATCGACCGGACGGCGGCGACGCCGGTCGCGACGATGGCGTCGGAGTCATAGGTCCACATCGAGCGATCGCCCTCGTTGCCGGGATAGCCGAAGACGAGGTGCTCGTGCATCAGCGTCCGGCCGAGGCTGGCGACCTCGACCGGTCCGCTGACGGTGTTGACCTGGCTCATGCCGGCTGCAGTTCGCGGTTGCGAGCGGGCAGGGACAGGATCTGCCGGGCCTCGTCGGGGGTGGCGACGTCCTTGCCGAATTCGCGGATCACGCGGACGGCCCGCTCCACCAGCGACACGTTCGTGGCCTTCACGCCGCGGGAGTAGTAGACGTTGTCCTCCAGCCCCACGCGGATGTGCCCGCCGAGCGCGAGGGTGGCGTACATGATCTTCTGGTGGTCGCGGCCGATGCCGAACGCCGACCAGGTCGAGTCCGCCGGGATCAGGTTCTTCAGGTACACCAGGCTCTCCACGCTCGCCGGCATCCCACCGGCGACGCCGAGCACGAACTGGAAGTGCAGCGGCGGCACCAGGATCCCCTTGGCCGCGTAGTACAGGACGTTGCCGGCCATGCCGGAGTCGAAGATCTCGAACTCGGGCTTGATGCCGAGCTCCTTCATGGTCAGGCCGAGCTTCTCCAGGAACTGCGGGGAGTTCACGAACACCCCGTCCGGCGTCCAGTTCATCGAACCGGCGTCGTAGGACGCGATCTCGGGCAGCACGTAGGGCAGGTGCGCCATCCGCTCGTCGTCCGTCGCCCGGTGGTCGCCGGCGGTGGTGCAGTTGATCACCACGTCGCAGTCGGGGTGGTTGGTGGCGAGCAGGTCGAGGGTCTTCTTGAACCGTTCCTTGTCCATGGTGCCGAGACCCTCGTCGTCGCGCATGTGGAAGTGCACGACGGACGCTCCCGACTGCCACACCTTGTACGCCGCTTCGGAGATCTCCTCCGGCGTCATCGGGATGTCGTCGTTGATCGACTTCGGCGTGACCGCGCCGGTGAGGGCCGCGGTCAGCACGACCTTGTTGCTGAGTTCCATTTCGATTTCCTTTCGATTTTCGCTGCTCAGGCCATGACGCTCGGGTTGGCGACCATCTCCGCGATCGACGCGTAGCCGGCCGGGTAGATGTCGTAGTCGCGGACGGATTCCTCGCCCCGCAGCACGCGCAGGCCGCCCGCGGCGAGGGCCTCCATCTCGTGCTCGCCGGGCAGGACGGTGACCGGGGCGATCCAGCTGACCAGGTCCCGCACCCATCCGGTGAACAGCTCGCTGTGGGCGATGCCGCCGGTGAGGATGATCTGGTCGACGGCGCCCGCACGGACGGTGGCCAGCTGGCCGATGCCCTTGGCCACCCCGTAGGCCATCGCCCGGTAGACCAGTTCGGCACGGGCGTCGCCGGCGGCGATCCGCTGCTCGACCTCGCGCAGGTCCTGGGTGTCGAGGTGGGCGGCCACACCTGCCTTGCCGGCCAGGTACATCCGCATCTGCTGGTGCGACCAGCCGGAGGAGTAGATGAAGTCGGTGAGGTAGCGGGTGGGGATGCCGCCGGCCCGCTGCGGGGACATCGGGCCGCCGTCGTCGTAGATCCAGTCGACCACCCGTCCGTGGTCGTGGAAGGCCATGGTGATGCCGCCGCCGAGGTGGGCGATGACCAGGTTGAGGTCGGCGTAGCCGCGTCCGATCGACGCCGCGTAGCGGTGGCCCATCGCCTTGGGGTTGAGCAGGTGGTAGACCGGCATGTTCACGATCTCCGGGACCCCGGTCACCTTGGCGATCTCGTCGACCGAGTCGACGCAGGTGGGGTCGTAGATGATCACCGGGATGTCGGTGCCCGCGACGAGTTCCCGGCCGATCAGGCACGACAGCGCGGACGCGTGCTGCGCCGCGGGCGCGTATGTCAGGGTGGCCACCATCAGGTCGTTCACCGCGTAGGCGCCGTCGTGGCGGACGTGGTGGATGGTGCCCGCCCTGGCCACGACGATGTCGGCGCTGGTCGCGTCCAGTTGGTTGGCCTGCAGGAACGCGCGCACCTGGTCCGTCCGGTAGGCGGTCTGGTCGAGGACCTTCGGCATGGTGGCCAGGTCGGCCAGCGGCACATCGAGGGACGCGCGGGCGATCTCGGTGTCGTCGACGAAGAACGCCACCTTCGTGGAGGTGGAACCGCAGTTGATGGTCAGGATCCTGCTCATGACGCGATCACTCCCATGGGCTCGACAACAGCGGGGTGGATTGGGCTTAATGTCTTGACAGCTCGATGGCACGGAGCGAGGGAGCGCCGGTGGACCTGCAATCGTTGAAGTACTTCCAGTTCGTGGCGATGTACCGCAACTTCAGCAAGGCCGCGGAGCACTTCTACATCGGCCAGTCCGCGCTCAGCCGGCAGATCGCCAACCTCGAGAAGGAACTGGGCGTCCAGCTGTTCGTCCGCGACACCCGGAACGTGCACCTCACCGGCGCGGGCGCGGTGCTCTACGAGGAGTGCGACCTGCTGCTGCGCCACCACGAGTTGGTCTTCCGCAAGCTGGAGGCCGCGAAATCCGGGGCCGCCGGCCAGCTCGGCATCGCCACGGTGTCGAACTTCGGTACCGCGTTCACCAACCTCGTCCAGCGGTACACCGCGGCCTACCCGGGCGTGCGCACCCGGATCGACGACGTGCCGTTCCCCCAGTTGAGCGACAGCATCCTGCACGGGGTCTACGACCTGGCCTTCACGCTCGACTTCGAGGTGCCGGTGAACGACGACCTCGCCCAGATCACGATCGGACACGACGAGTTCGTCGTCGTGATGCGGGAGGACTACGCGTTCCCGCCGGGCGAGTCGATCACGACCACCCACCTGCTCACGCAGCGCCTGATCATGCCGCGTCACGTCGATCCTCCTGTGCTTCGAGCGCTGCAACTGGCGGCCCGGAACAGCACCGAGCCCATGCCGGGGATCTCGTTCGTCCCGAACACACCGACCGCGGTGCTGCGCGTGGAACTCGGGCTCGGGGTGTCGATCATGCCGAGGTTCATCAGCGAGACCGCCTTCCAGGTTCCGATCCGGGTGTGCGAGTTGGCTGACCTGGAGACCCGGTTCGACCTCGTGGCGATCTACCGCAAGGACAACCGGCAGCAGACGCTGCTCAACTTCCTGAACCTGATCCGGAACTGAGCGGCTCCGCCGGGCGGGGCCGGCCGGTCAGCGTCGACCGACCCCGCGTGGCGACGCGGACCTACTTGATCTCGTCCTCGGCCTGACCGCCGTCGATGCGGGGGCGGATGACCTTGCCCTCGGCCTCAGCGGCCTTGACCAGCTCGGCCTCCTCATGTGCCCAGTGCCAGTAGTTGACCGTATGCGGGGAGTGCTCGGTGGCGGTGTTCCACATCTCCGTGGCGAAGGCGTTGCGCACCTCGTTGGCGATGTCCTCCTTCCACGGCTTGCGCAGCTGCTGGACGGTGAGTCGGCGGGTCTGCCGGGTGCCGGCACGCATGATCAGTTCGGCGATCTCGTGCGCGCGGTCGTACGCGGCCTCGACGTCGGTGCAGATCTCGTTGATCATGCCGAGCTGGAGCGCCTTGCGGGCGGTGATGATCTCACCGGTCAGCTCGGCGTAGGCGAAGCGCTTGCGGCCCATGAGTTCGCGCCAGGCGATCTGGATGCCGTCGCCGGGGACCATGTTCACCCGGAAGTGCATCTCGGTGGTCCAGGCGTCCTCGGTGGCCAGCGTAATGTCCGAGAACAGCACCAGGTCGGTATGGAAGGCGGCGCCGTTCCACACGCCGATCGTCGGCACCTCGATGTCGAAGACCTGGCCCTCGATGTCGTTCGTGCCGTCGTAGTACTGGTATTCGTAGAGCTGCCACGCGTTCTCCGGCGCGGAGTCGAACTCGTGGGCGTACCCCATCGATCCGTCGGCCTGGGGCCGGCCGATGCCCTTGAACAGGTCCTTGCCGGAGCCGCCGAGGATGATCACCTCGTTGTCGGGGTCGCGGCCGGCCCAGTCGAAGAAGTAGTGCAGGCCCTGGTGGGCCTGGGCGTTCCACACCAGCGAGTCGCCGTTGGTGTGCAGGCGGGCCTCGAGGATGCCGTTCGTCCGCTTCATGATGAGGAAGTCCTTGCAGCGCTCCTGGTACTCCTCGAACGGCATGTGCGGAATGGTGCCGAGTTCGGAGTGCGGGAGTTCCTTGCGCTTCCCGGCGTCCGACTCGTAGTTGCCCCGGATCATCTGTGTTCTGTTCCTTCCCTGGATCGGTGCGCGAGGTAGCTCACGGATCTCCGGCTCGCCACCACTGGTCAGTTCGAGTAAGCCAGCCCCGCGCCGAGTGAGCCAATCCCGATTCCGCATAGATCCGCCGACGGCGGGCAACGCACCCACCCGTCATCCCGGCGAACGCTGGGATCCCCGGCTCCGGTCTTGGCACGTCGGCGCCAGGGACTCCTGGCCAAGCCGGGATGAGGAGAGTTCCACGCGCAGGGAAGCCTCGGACCGACGTCCGGGCCTCCACCTACTCAGCTCGCGCCCCACCTCGGACGGGCCGCCAGCGCCACCCTGCCGAGCACGAGCAGCACCACCACCTGCACGGCGAGCAGCGCCAGGTTCCAGGCCGGCGGCAGCGTGCCACTGATCGGGCGCAGGCTGAGGGTTCCGGTCAACGGGGCGAGCGTGTTCCCCACCGATAGGATCATGGCTCGCGGGTCCCACGGCCCGAGGATCGGCACCATCAGGTGGAAGGCCGTGAACGTGGCCATCGGCGCGACCAACGCGCGGGTGAGCAGGCCGATCGAGACGCCGATGGCGGCGAAGTAGAAGGCCGCCACGACCGCGAAGCCCGCCCAGACTGCCACCACACTCGTGCCGACGGCGTCCGGAATGGGCTCGAACACGTCCAGCGCGAGCGCGGAGATCGTCGGCCCACTGGTGACCATCCCCCCGCAGACGGCCGCGACGACCGCACCGATCACCGCCGCGACGCCGATCAGCCCGGCCGTCAGCGCGTACGCCAGCTCCAGGCTGCCGAGCCGGAACCGGACCGCCCGGAGCCGGATCGTGCGGTGCCGGAAGTCCTTGAGCGCGAGCGTGAGCCCGGCCCCGAAGGCGACCAGCGGCGCGAGCAGGAAGCCGGCCAGTTGCAGGGCGTTGGCCGAGTAACCGGACGGACGCAGCATGCCCAGCGCCGTCCGTGCCCGCTCGTAGTCGTAGCGAAGCGGGTTGTCGGTGCTCACCTGGTCGCCGCGGGTCTCCACGTGCAGCGGGGCTCGGAGTTCGGCGTCGACGTCCGCCCCGGCCTCGCGCATCTGCTGGACTGTCTGGCGGAACTCACGTTCGGCCGCGACCGCCGTCCCGTTCAGGGTCGGCACCGAGACGATCCCGACGACGACGCCGACCAGCAGCGCCCACAGGAAGTAACGGGACCACCAGGCGAACCCGGCCTCGAGTCCCACCACACGGAGCCAGCCCGGACCCACGCTAGGACGCGCGACGGAGTCTGCCATCACTCAAGCTCACCACCTCGTCGGCGACCAGTTCGTAGAAGCGCGGGTTGTGGCCGGCCAGGATCACGGTCGGCCGCCAGGGCAGCTGCCGGAGCAGCTCAACCACCTGGCCGCGCATGCCCTCGTCCAGCCCGGAGTCGACCTCGTCGAGCAGGACGTACCGCGGACGGGACGAGAGGCACACGCCCAGCGCCAACCGCTTCCGCTCCCCCGCCGAGAAGCCCGCCACCCGTCTGGCGAGGAGCTCAGGTCCCAGCTGCAGCGCAGCAAGGACGTCCGCGTCGCGCGCCACCCCGCCCAGCAGCGCGAGGTTCTGTGCGCCGGTGAGGCGTGGATAGACGACCGGCTCGTCGAACACCACGCCCACCGACTCCCGCACCGCATCCAGCGGACGCCCGTCGAACCGCACGCTCCCGCCGCACTCAGCCAGCCCGAGCAGGCAGGTGAAGAGCGTGGTCTTCCCGGTCCCGTTGGGCGCCTGGACGTGGGTCCTCATGCCGGTCGGAAACGTCCAGCTCAGCTGATCGAGAACAATCCGTGCTCCGTACCGTCTGGTGAGCTCTTGGGCCTCGATCACGGGCCAGCCCGGTCCGCGCAGTCCGCCCTCACTCCCACTCTCCGGTCAGGTGACCGATCATCTGACCGTCGGAGAGCTTCATGACCTCCGCCTCCCAGTCGCTCCTGATGTCGACCATGTAGACGGTCACGTCGCCCCACGGCGTCACCACGCCCGCGCCGACGGCGTACAGCCCGTGCCACTTGTGCTTCGCCGTGGCCGAGTAGTACTTGGTCGTCCCCTTGGCCTTGGCCACGTTCGGGAACACATACCCCGCGCGCTGCGAGAGGGACGACGAGGTGACCTTCTTCTCGCAGGAGGAGTACGTGAACTTGAGGGTGTCCTCCGTCCACATCAGGACGCTGCCGCGGTAGAGCTTGTGCGACATCGACTTCGTCTTGCACGCCTTCTTCGCCGCGGTCACGCCACCGCCTCCCGATGCCCGGCTGATCGAAGACCGGTCGGTCACGTCGACCGGAGCGCCGACGTTCGTGAGGGCTGCCCGCTGTTCCGGGGTGAGCCAGGATGGCAGGGAGTCTGCGCCGTCAGCTGCATGGGTGCGCGTCCCTGCCGTCACGCTCTGCGAGTCGGTGCCGCCGTCACCCGTGTCGGCTGATGCGGGGGTCGCAGCGAGCGCTCCGGTCAAAGTCAGGGCGAGTGTGACGATCGTCAGCGCCGTACGTTTCATGGGCTCCTCCTTGGGGTTGGTCTTGCTGATGACTTCGTCGTCGCTATAGACGAGGAAGAACAGGGAATCTTGTCGCCGGGTCGCGTGGTGTTCGTTCACTTCGTGATCGCGCCTCCGCCGTCATCGGACTCGCGGCCGGTCATCTCCGTCCCGCCTGGACGGCCCTCGCGTGCCGGAAGATCGTGCCGGGAAGCACCGACAGCGCCTCCTCGATGCGCTCGGCCACCTCGTCGGTGCACGTCTGCTTCGCGGGGTCGTTGAGGAGTTGCCAGACGAACTGCCGGCTGCACCCGGCCCGTCGCGCGAGTCGGGACTGGGTGAAGTCGCGCAGCACCATGTAGTCAGCAAGTAGCTGTGGATCACGGAGCTTCATCCGCCGACCTTTCGAGCTGGGGTGGGTGGTCGTGGAGCCTCATTGTCAGTCGCTGCTTGACGGCTCGTCAATCGCGACACGCCCAGTCCGCGCCGTGGCGGTTGACATGGCGTCAACCAAATCGGACCGGGGTTGCGCACCCGTCCCTTGTCAGCGCAATTTCGGCGGGTCGCGCCATGGTTGACAACTTTGTGCGAGGCTTGGACTCGACGCGGCTCGCGTCACAGCGAGGTTGGCGGTTCTCAACACCGAGAGTGGAGCAATGCACGCACTGGGCAGGTTCATCAGCGACCTGATGGATACGCGCAGCATGTCCCGTCCCGAACTGGAGCGGGCGAGCGGGCTCAGCCGCCAGCACATCCACCAACTCCTGGACGACCGCAAGACGGGCCTCGGCCGGATGCTCGACGACACCACCATCGCCGGGCTCTCCCGGGCGTTCCCCGACGTCGGGGAGATCGCCTTCATCGCCAAGGCTGCGGAGTCACTCGGCGTCCCGGTCGACCGCCTGGCCGTGATCGACGTCGACTTCGATCGCCTCTCGGACGACGCCCTGCTCGGCATCCTCGCCCGTCGGCTGAAGCGGGGCGACACCCCGTCGCTGCGCGCCGCCGACGACAGCTCCGCGGACGAACCGGCTGCGCTCGCCGCGCGGCACGGACGCCGGGCGCGCCAACGCCTCGACGACGAGTGGGACGACGCGGACGGAAAGGGTCGCCACCCGCGCTGACCACCGCTCTCCCGCGGCACCGGCCACACCGATGTCAGAGGGGGCCAACACACTGGTGCCATGCACGATCCGTGGCACGAGTTCCGCACTCTCTCCGACTGGGCACTGCACTGGGCCCGGCTGCCGGCCGACCTGCTCGGCGTCACCGACTTCCGTGCCCGCACGGTCACGCTCGACAGCCGGCTTCTGCAGGCCGAACGGCGCTGCACCGTCGCGCACGAGGTCGAGCACATCCGGCTCGGGCCGATGCCCACCGATCCGGTGCTCGCCGCGCGGGAGGAAGCGGCCATCGACCGGACCGTCGCCCGGAAGCTGATCAGCATCGGTGAACTCGGCGACGCCCTCGCCTGGGCAGGCACGCTCGCCGAGGCCGCGCAGGAGCTGTGGGTCGACGAGGACACCCTCGCCGCCAGGCTCCGGCACCTGCACCCGGCCGAGGTGCACTACCTGCGCCGGCGACTGCAGCACGACCAGTTCGGATGAGCGCGATCGTGCCGGCGGGTCAGCTCCACCGGCCGACCGCCCGGCGGGCGTCAGCCCACGTCCTCCTGGGCATCCGGCTCCTCCACGGCGGGCGGCTCGATCGGGTCGGCCGTCACCGGGATCGCACCGGGCGTCGGCACCGGGGCGGACAGGTCGATCGTGCGGACGGTGCGCGGCGCCAGTGGCTTGGACACGTAGGTGGGCCGGGTGATCGGGATCGGGTCCCACAGCGAGACCGCCTGCGGCACCGGCACGCTGAGCTCGATCGAGTGCTCGTGGTCGGCGACGTCGGCCTCCGTCAGGGAGATCGCGACGGTCTCCTCGTCCGGGCACTCGCGGATGCCGGCCGCGCGCCGGGCGTGGTCGGCGCGCATCGACCGGACGCTGAACCGGGCCACCACGAGGAAGCCGACGATCAGGCCTGCCGGAATCAGCGCGCCCCACCACTCCCCGATCCGGAACGCGGCGAGCGCGCTGACCAGCAGCTGCACCAGCAGCAGGAAGATCAGTACGCGCCGACGCCGCTGGGCCGCCTCGCGGTCGCGCAGGTGCAGCTCGCGCAGCTGCGCGCGACGGGTGTGCGGAGTGGAGACCGTTGCGGTGCCCGGGTCGGCCTCGGCCAGCGAGGTCCCGCTGCGAACGATCGTCACCGACGGCGTGAACGGAATCTCCGCCGCTGACTCCTCGGCCGCGTCATCACCGCGGTGGCTGAGGAAGTAGGGAACCAGGTACATCAACCAGGCGGCAGCGATGCCTGCGAAGATCAGCCCGGTCATACCCACATCCCGAACGGTATTGGCCCGACACCGGCATCCGGTCCACCCCTGGCGGAGTGTCGGGGATTAGCGGAGCCTGGCGGGCTCCGTCCCACTCGTCCCATCTGTCCCGCAGGGCTGCCGAAAGTCGCCGAAGCTGTCGGAGGTTCGGCAGCTCGGGCAACTCTCGGCAGCCTCTGAGCAAGCAGGGTGGGACGGGCTACGCGTCCGGGACGCGGTTCTGGCGCGCCTCGAAGCGGGCCAGCAGTCCGTCCGGCACGTCCTCGGCGTTCAGGACGAACACGTCATGGTCGCGCCAGGCGCCGTCCACGTGCATGTAGCGCTCCCTGCGGCCCTCGTAGCGGAAGCCGAGCTTGCGGACGACGGCGAGACTGTTGGCGTTCTCCGGACGGATCGCGATCTCGATCCGGTGCAGCCTGAGCACGTTGAAGCAGTAGTCGCAGGCCATCGCGACGGCGGTAGGGATGATCCCCCGTCCCGCCCAGGCCGGGTCGATCCAGTAGCCGACCTGCGCCCAGCACGCCGAACCCCTGGTGATGCCCGACACGGTCACCTGGCCGGCGAAGACTCCCCGCGTCTCTCCCGGCGGGGTGTACTCGACGGCCCAGGGCAGCATCTGGCCGTGGCGGGCGCGGCCGGTGAAGGTCATGACCAGCTGGGCGAAGTCCATGCCGGGTTCGGGCGATTCGGGCGGACGGGTGGAGTCCCACGGCTGGAACCACGACCCGGAGCGGTTCCGGATCCGGGCCCAGTCGGCTTCGTCCCTGCGGCGCACCGGGCGCAACGTCACCGGTCCGTGGCTCAGCCGCACTGGCCAGAACGCGCCCATCGCTGTCCGGCTAGCCCAGCGGCCAGCAGGTCACGTCGCCGGTCAGCGGCTCCCGACCCGGCGGCACGACGAGGACGGCGTCCGCGGCAGCGAGGTCGGCGGTGCCGGGTTCGTGGGCGGCCAGCGGAGTGAGCCCGAGGTCCGTGCGTCGGGCGAGGACCAGCCGCGTCCGCTCGGGATCGCGGTCGACCGGCCCAGCGACGGACTCGGCCACGTCGACCGGAGCCGCGTCCTCCGCGCCGGCCAGCCGCTTCACCAGCGGACGGCCGAGGAGCAGGTAGGTCAGGTACGCCGGCACCGAACCCGGCGGCAGCACGAGGACGGGCGCCTGCTCCGGACCGACCAGGGCGAACACCTGCCGCCCGGGCAGGGCGTCCACCTCGGCCACGTCGACCGAGCCCTCCCGGCCGAGCATCGCCACCAGCTCGTCCGTGGACTCCGTGACCAGCAGTACGAGATCGGCCCGCACCAGTTGCTCGCCGAGCGCCCTGGCCAGGGCGTGCGGCTCCGCCGGCACGATGCCTGCCCCGAACACCTGGGCGCCGTCGTCGCGGGCCGTCGCGGCCAGGAGCGTGGTGCAGGCGTCGTAGCTCTCGGTGAGCCGGGTGAGCGGTCTGCCGGGCTCGACGAGCGTGGTGTCCGCGGTCATCACCACCACGCGCGGCCGCGGCCGGGCGAGCACCTTGTCGTGCCCCACCTCGGCGATCAGGGCCAGCACCCGCGGAGTCAGCTCGGCACCGCTCTCGACGAGCTGGTCACCGTCCGCGATCCGCGATCCGGCCAGCAGCAGGTTCTGCTGGAAACGCACCTCCGCGGTGAACCGCACCTCGTCGTCGGCGACCTGCCCGTCAGTGAGGGGGACGACCGCGTCCGCGCCGTCGGGGACCGGTGCACCGACGGCGACCCGGACCGCCGTGCCCGGGGAGAGCGGCGCGCCGCGATGGCCGCCGGCATCGATCTCGTCCACGACCGGCAGCACCACCGGCAGTTGCGGGCTCGCCCCGACCAGGTTGGACGCCCGGACGGCCCAGCCCGCCGCGGTCGCGGACGTGCAGGTCGGCAGGTCGAGGTCGGCCACGATCGACTCGCACAGGGTCAGGCCGGCGGCCTCGAGCAGGCCGATGCCGAACGGCCGCAGGCTGGGCACGGCGCCGACGAGGAAGTCGCGATGGGTGGCGACGCTGCGCGCACCGTGCTCCCCCGTCGTCGGGGCGCCGGGCAGGTAGCTCGGCTCCGGCGGCTCGACCACCGGTTCCGGCTGCACTTCTTCCTTGGCACGGGCGAAGAGAGGCATGGGCCTACGATAAGTCAATGACCTCCGCGGACCCGGAAGGCCAGCCGATAGCCAGCCGATCCAAGGCCGCGCTGCGGATCCGGCTCCGCGCTGCGCGCGCCGTCCGCCCTCCCGACCCTTCCGGTGATGACGCCCGGACGGCGCGCGCGCTCGCCGCCTGCGCCGGGTCCCGGGTCGTGGCGGCCTACGGGTCGACGGCGGGCGAACCTCCGACGGCAGACCTGATCGGTGCGCTGCACGCGAGCGGGGTGCGCGTGCTGCTGCCGGTGCTCCGCCACGAGCCCGACTGGGCGTGGTACTCCGGTCCGGACGGGCTGGCGCCCGGACCGCTCGGGATTCCGGCGCCCACCGGCCCCGCCCTCGGTGCGGCGGCGCTGGGGCTCGCTGACTGGATCTGGCTGCCCGGGCTGGCCGGCAGCCCCGGCGGCCGGCGCCTCGGCACGGGCGGGGGATGGTACGACCGGGCGCTCGCCCACGCCTCCGGCGAAGCCCGGCTGGGCCTGCTGCTGTACGACGATGAAGTACTGGACACCGTGCCGACCGAGCCGTGGGACCGCGACGTGCATGTCCTGGTGACCGAGCGGCGGCGCATCGAGGTCCCCGCGGAATAGCTCCGCCGATTTCGGCGTTCCGGACGGTGCTGGGTACCATTCTCCCGTCCACGCATTCAGGAAGTGATGATGCCGACCTACCAGTACCGCTGCACCACCTGCGACACGGAAGTGGAAGCCGTCCAGAAGTTCACCGACGACCCGCTGACCGACTGCCCGGAATGCGACGGCAACCTGCGCAAGGTGTTCAACGCCGTCGGCGTGGTGTTCAAGGGCTCCGGCTTCTATGCGACCGACAACCGCAGCAAGGGCAAGCAGAACGCGGCCAAGGCGGCCAAGCCCGAGGCCCCCAGGACTGAGTCGAAGCCGGCGTCATCCACAGGGGCGTCCAGCGCGGCCTGAGCCTGTGGACGGGTGACGCATTTGCGGCCCGCCTGCCGAGAATCCATGGTGTGGGCAGAATCGACTCTCTTCGCCGCGTCTTTCGCTGGCACCGCCGTACCTTTACAGCGCTCTTCGCCGCGCTCGCCGTACTCGCGGGGCTGAACGCGATCTCCGCCTCGACTCGTGACGGCACGCCCGTTGTCGTCGCGTCCCGGACCATTTCCGCCGGCGACACCATCGCCGAATCAGACCTCGCCGTGGTGCGCGTGCCCGCTGAACTGCGGGCGGACGGCGCATTCACCGAAATCGCCCCGGTGGCCGGCCAGACCGCCGTGGTGGAGGTACCTGCGCGGGCGGTCCTCGTGCCATCCGTACTGCTGGACCCGGGTGGCCGGCTGCCGGCCGGCCAGGTGGCCCTGCCGGTGCGCTTCGGCGATGCCGCGGCGGTGGCGCTGCTGCGGGTCGGCAGCCGGATCGATGTCCTGGGGGCGGCGGAGAGCGGGTCCGGCTACGGCGTGGTCGCCGCCGACGTGCGGGTGATGGCGATCACCACGGCGGCGGACGGAGCGCTGCTCGGCGGTAGCCAGGCGCCCCTCGTCCTGCTCACCGTGACCTCGACCCAGGCCGCGGCGATCACCGCGGCAGCGTCCGTTTCCACATTGGGATTCTCGCTCAGATGACCCGATCCGCATTATGGTGACAGCTCCATTGCCCACCTTGAAGGAGTAGACAATGAAGGGCTTCCGGGATTTCCTGATGCGTGGAAACCTGATCGAACTGGCCGTCGCGTTCATCATGGCGGCCGCATTCGGCGCTGTCGTCACCACGTTCACGCAGCTGGTGATGGACGTCATCGGCATGCTCGGCGGCCAGCCCGACTTCAGCGGCGTGACCCTTCCCGGCGGGGTGAATATCGGCAGGTTCATCACCGCGATCATCTCGTTCGTGATCATGGCAGCGGTCGTCTACTTCGGCATCGTCAAGCCGTACGAGGCCGTGAAGAACCGCCTGACGAAGCCGGCCGCCGACGAGCCGGGCGCGCCCACCACCGAAGAGCTGCTCGAGGAGATCCGCGACCTGCTGGCGAAGAAGTAGCAGACTCCCGGCAGCGCCGGCGGCACCCGTCATCCCGGCGAACGCCGGGATCCCTGCACCGACGTGGCGACGCCACTCCGGGGCTCCCGGGTCAAGCCCGGGATGACGGTGGAACAGGACTGAGGAGCGTCGGCGCGAACCCAACTCCCAACGGTCCCTGAGGAGCGCTGGCGAGGTACGAGCCAGCGCGTCACGAAGGGCCACGCGATGAGGCCTCAGGACCCGTGGTGCGGGGGCACCTCGCGGAGTAGCCGCTCCTCGTCGGGGTTGAGCCGGCGGCGTCCGGAAGGAGGCCGGGTCTCCAGGGTGGTCAGGCCGAGCTCGTGCCGCGCCGCCGTGAGAGCCGCGGCGAGTTGGGCGGGACCGCAACCGGCCCGGACGGCGGCCGGCACGAGGTGCGGCCACGGGCGTTCCGCCGCGGCCACGTCCCGGGCGTGGGCGGCGATCCGTTCGGCCGTCCAGCTGGCACCGGCGAGGTCGGCGAGCAGCACCGACGCGTCCGGCGCCGCGGCATCGGGCAGGTCCAGTTCCTCGCCGGTCAGCGCGTAGCCGAGCGCGACGTGCCAGCGTCCGCTCACCGGTAGGAGCGCGGCGCGCCCGGATCGGCCAGGTCCACGTCACCGACCACCGCGGCCGGGGCGTCGAAGCGCCACGGTCCGCGCACCCGCAGCCGTTCCGCGCGGCGCAACGACGGCGCGACGGTGACCAGGGCGTCGAAGTCGTCGATGAGCTTGTAGTGCGTGCCGTCCAGGTCGATCTCGGGAATGCGCTCGACCTGGCTGTGCAGCCGTCCATCCGCGCCCAGGTCGAACACGTCCGAGCGCAGGAGCATCAGCTCGTTGGTGGTCTTGACGGGCAGGAAGCGGTCGCGTCCCACCGCGATGGCGGTGGCGCAGTGGAACACCTCGATGGCCGCGCCCATCGCGCTCTCCAGCTGGATCACCTTCGGCGAGTCCGGATCGCCGGGGTCGACGGTCTTGTCGTTGCGGATCAGCGGCAGGCCGAGCACACCGTTCCGGGCGCGAAGCGTCTCGCGCACCTGGACGAGGTCGAGCCACAGGTTGTTGGCGTGGAAGAACGGGTGGCGGTGCTCGTCGGTGAAGAAGTCCATCTCCTCCGGTGCGGTCTGGGCGGTGTCGCGCAGGATGAGCTGGCCGTCCGAGATCCGCACCGCGAGGTGGCCGCCCTTGCGGTCGTTGGCCGTCCGCGGGCAGACCTCCGCGGCGTACGGGGCGCCCGACGCCGCGAACCAGCCGGCCAGGGTGGCGTTCGGCGCGGCGCCGAGGTTGTCGCCGTTGGCGACGGTCGCGTAGCGGAAGCCGGCCTCAACCAGGGCGTCCAGCAGGCCGGTGCCCCACAGCGCCGGATAGAGGTCGCCGTGGCCGGGCGGGCACCACTCGAGGCTGGGGTCGGCGGGCCAGGAGACCGGTCCGAGCCCGTCGGCGAGGATCTTGGGTTCGGCGTTCTGCAGGAAGTCCAGCGGCAGGCCGTCCACGGCGAGGCCCGGGTACCGCGTGAGGTGGGCGATGGTGTCATCGCGCGTGCGGAAGCTGTTCATGAAGACCAGCGGCAGCCGGGCGTCGTGCTCGGTGCGGGCGTGCTGGACCTGCCGGACGATCAGGTCGAGGAAGGTGAGTCCGTCCCGGACGGTGAGCAGGGTCTTCGCGCGATCGAGTCCCATGGAGGTGCCGAGGCCGCCGTTCAGCTTGATCACGACGGTCTGCTGCAGGGCGGCGCGGGCGTCGGCGTCGCTGACCTGGACCTGGTCCAGCTGCGGCGGGTCGAGCAGCGGGCGGATGCTGGCTTCGGGGATCAGCCCGGTGGCGCCGTCAGCGCACAACCGCCAGTAGTGGCTGAAGTTGTCGATGGCGGCCTGACTGATGCCGGCCACCTGCATCTTCTGCAGGCACTGCTCCAGGGCGATGGGAGTCATGGCTCGATGCTAACGGGGCGTGGGCCGGGCGTTCTGCGGCGCTGCGGGACGAGACCGTCCGGGTCGCTGCGGCAACGCCCGGGGTGCGGACATAGCGAGAGTGACGCACCTCGAAGGGCTTTGAAGCCGTCTACCCACCCCCAGGAGACAACATCGCGTGCGTCACTCTCGTCCCCGACTCTATCCGACTGCCGATCCAATGCAAACCCAAACCCGGAATTCCCAGCCGGTTCACAGCTGGTTTCCTCCCTAGCCAGCGTCGCTGTCCCCCGTCCGGGGGACCGTCTGCAGGCGCTACGCTGGTGGCTGGCCTCGCGGGCCAGGGCCCCATAGCTCAGGGGATAGAGCAGAGGTTTCCTAAACCTTGTGTCGCAAGTTCGAATCTTGCTGGGGTCGCCATGGGGTGTGTTGCTTCGGCTGACTGGTGCCGTTCGGCCTTCGACTGAGTGGAGGATCCTGCACCGTCAACGGTGGCGAAACCTCCACGCCGAGTCCGGACAGCAGCCGACGAGATCGGTCCCGCCGTGGGAGCCACCGCAGGCTGCCCGGCGGTGGCCGCTCAGACCGACTGCTCGGTGGCGAGCCGGGCGACGTGCAGGGTGAGGTACACCACCTCGTCCGCGGTGATCGGCTTCTCCAGGCGCAGCTCGAGCAGTGCCTTGACCCGCTCCGCGCAGAGGTACGCCTCCGGGAACGACTGCCGGATGGTCGTGGTGAACGTCTCGGGGTTCTCGACCAGCTGCTTGTCGCTCTCCAGGCGGACGAAGAAGTAGCGCAGGTGGGTGATGAACCGCGCGGCGTTGATGCTCTCGGTGTCGAAGTGCCGGTCGTAGGCGGAGTCGAGGATCGCGAACACCTGCCGGAACAGCTCGGTCATCCGGAAGGTCCGCGACAGGTCCTCGGTGGCGAACAGGGCGTTCACGAAGTGCAGGGCGATCGGCACCGCCTCGTCCGCCGGCAGTTGCACGCCGGTGCGCGCCGAGACCAGCGCCACGGCGTCCCGCGCCACCCGCAACTCCTTCGGGTACAGGTGGGCGACCTCGGAGCGCAACGGGTACTCAACCGCGATGTGCTGGCGCACCCGCTTGATCGCGAAGCTGATGTGGTCGGCCAACGGGATCACCATGCCCTGGGTGAACGTCGTCTCCAGCCCGGCCTGCGCCCGCTGCAGGATCTCGGCAGCGAGCGCCAGGTGCTCCGGCGGGATCTCGGTCAGGAACGCCGTCAGCTGCTGGACGTCGTGCTCGGCGTCCGGAGTGAACCGCTGGGCGACGCGGTCCTCGTCCACGCGGTCACCCCGCTTCGCCTGGTAGCCCAGGCCGCGGCCGGTGAGCACCACCTCGCGTCCGTCGTCGCTGGCGAGCACGACGTTGTTGTTGAAGACCTTCAGCACTTCCATGTGCCAGCCTCTCTCCGCAGCGGGCTTGCGCCCATTCCGCCCGCCTCACGTCCCCTGCACGACGCTACCCACAGCAGGTGCGGCATCGCCGAAGTCGTGACACGGCCCATCATCGTGGTTCAGGTCAGCCCAAGGTCCTGAAAGGCGAGCGCCAGGCCGTCCTGATCCACAGCCTGAGCGACGTGGTCGGCGACGGCCTTGAGATCGTCCGGGGCGTTGCCCATCGCCACCCCGACGTCGCAGAACTCGATCATCGCCCGGTCGCTCTCGGCGTCGCCGAAGGCAAACGTCCGCTCCACGCCGGGCAGCGTGGCCAACAGCGCCCGTATGGCATGCACCTTGTTCACCCCGGGCAGGGCGAACTCGCCGAACTCCTGACGTTGCCCCGAGCCCGACCAGGTGGACACGGCCAGGCGGTCGCCGAACGCCCGGCGGGCATCGTCGAGATGATCAGGGTTCAGTACGAAGCTGATCTTGGCGACGTCGTCCCGGCTGAGCTCGCCGCCGTAGATCAGGTCCGGCAGGAAGCTCATGAACTTCTGCCGGTGCTCCAGGGTGTCCTCGCCGAAGATGAACGTCGCCCGCTCCACCAGGCGGTCACTGGCGAAGAGCCCGTTCCTGCTCTCCAGGTAGAACCCGATGCCGCGGGCCTGCATCCAGGCGACCGTCTCGTCCACCGCGTCCCGAGGCATGACCCGGTCGGCCAGCACATCACCGTGATGCTCGATGTACATGCCGTTGCCGCCGATCAGCCCGTCGACGCCGAGCTCCCACAGCTGCGGGTACACCTCGGCCCGCGAGCGGCCGGTGGTCAGGACGACCTGGTGGCCGTTGCGGCGCGCTGCCCTGACCGCGCCGGCCGCACTCGACGGCACCCTCAGCTCGAAATCGCAGAGGGTGCCGTCGATGTCGAGGAAGACGACGCTCACGTGGCCGGGTCCCGACGGTCGGCAGAGGCCGCGGACGGGCGCAGGCTCGCCCCGTTGGTGCGGATGACGTCGGCGTACCAGCCGAACGACTTCTTGCGGTACCGCTCCAGCGTGCCGGTGCCGTCGTCGTTGCGGTCGACGTAGATGAACCCGTACCGCTTGCTCATCTGGGCGGTGCTGGCCGAGACCAGGTCGATCGGCGCCCAGGACGTGTACCCCATCACCCGCACACCGTCGGCGATGGCCTCGCCCACCTGGGCCAGGTGGTCGTTCAGGTAGGCGATCCGGTAGTCGTCCAGGACGGTGCGGAGCCCGTCCACCTCCACCAGTTCGTCCTTCGCGCCCAGGCCGTTCTCCACGATGAACAGCGGCTTCTGCCACCGGTCCCAGAACTGGTTGAGCACCACCCGCAGGCCGACCGGGTCGATCTGCCAGCCCCACTCGGACGACGGGAGCGTCGGGTTGCGCACGCCGCCCATGATGTTGCCCTCGCCCGCCACCTTCTTCGCCGGGTCCGCGGTCTCGCACACGCTCATGTAGTAGCTGAACGAGACGAAGTCGACGGTGTTGGCGAGGATCTCCCGGTCCTCGTCGGTGATGTCGAGCTCGATCCCGTGCTCGCGGAAGTAGCGCAGGGCGTAGCCGGGGTAGGCGCCGCGGGTGTGCACGTCGGTGAACATCAGGTTCGCATGGTCGGTCTCCATCACCGCGAGCACGTCCGCGGGGTCGGAGGTGAGCGGATAGACCGGCATCGCGATCACCATGCAGCCCACCTGCGACCCGGGGAGCATCTCGTGGGCGATCCGGGTCGCCAGGGCGCTGGCCACCAGCTCGTGGTGGGCGGCCTGGAACAGGTCACGCTCGCTGAGCTGGTCCTTCGGCGTGTTGATGCCTCCCGACAGCAGCGGCTCGTGCAGCACCGAGTTGATCTCGTTGAAGGTCAGCCAGTAGGTGACCTTGCCGCGGTAGCGGTCGAAAACCGTCCGGACGTAGCGCTCGTACAGCCCGATCAGCTCCCGGCTCACCCATCCGTTGTACTTCTCGGTCAGGTGCAGCGGGGTCTCGTAGTGCGACAGCGTCACCAGCGGCTCGATGCCGTGCTTCGCGCACTCGTCGAACACCCGGTCGTAGAACGCCAGCCCCTCCTCGTTCGGGGTCTCGTCGTCGCCGTTGGGGAAGATCCGGCTCCAGGCGATCGACAACCGGAACACCGAGAAGCCCATCTCGGCGAACAGCGCGATGTCCTCGGCGTAGCGGTGGTAGAAGTCGATGGCCTCGAGCTTGAGGTTGTCCGGGGTGGGACGGTCGGTGCGCGGGGACGCGATGCCGCGCGGCATGACGTCCTGGATGGACAGTCCCTTGCCGCCCTCGTTGTAGGCGCCCTCGATCTGGTTGGCCGCGGTGGCTCCGCCCCACAGGAAGCCGTCGGGGAATGGAGTCGTGGATGAGGTCATGTCGTGCTCTCTTCTGTGTGACGTCGGTATTTGGGGTCAGCGCTCGATCACGATCGCGGTGTCGCCGTGGGCGACCTGGTGGCCCTCGGCGGGCAGGACCGCGGCGAACTGGGCGGAGTTGGTGACCACGACGATCGTGGTGGGGTCGTAGCCGGCCGCGCTGATCGCGTCGAGGTCGACCGTGCAGAGCAGGTCGCCCGCCTCCACCGTCTGGCCCTGGCCCACCGCCGGGACAAAGCCCTTGCCGTCCAGCTGGACGGTGTCGATGCCGATGTGGATCAGAACCTCCACCCCGTCCGGGCTCTTGATGCCGAAGGCGTGGCCGGTCGGGAACGCGGTGACGACGGTGCCGGCGAACGGGGCGTACACCTTGCCGTTGCTCGGCACGATGCCGATGCCGTTGCCGAGCGCTCCGGACGCGAACACCTTGTCCTTCACCTCGGCGAGCGGGACGATCGCACCGCTGACCGGCGCGGCCAGTTCGTTCGCTCCGGGAGCGGCCGGGATCAGCTCCTCCGCCGGATTCTCCTCTTCGATGTCCTCGAAGCCCAGGACCATGGTGAGGACGAAGGCGATGGCGATCGCCACACCGGTGCCGATCAGCTGCAGGGTGAAGCTGCCGACCTGCATGTAGGCCGACAGGCCCAGCAGGGACGGGAACACGAACGCGCTCGAGGCGGACCCGCCCGCCGCGGCGATCGCACCGCCGACCACGCCGCCGGCAACGCCGTAGTAGAAGGGCTTCTTCAGCCGGAGGTTCACGCCGTAGATCGCGGGCTCGGTGATGCCGGCCACGAAACCGGAGAGGGCGGACGGTCCGGCGAGTTCCTTCAGCGCCGTGTTGCGGGTCCTGAACAGCACGGCGAGAGCGGCAGCGGCCTGGGCGAGGACGGCGGCCGGCAGCGGGCCCGCCATCAGCGAGTAGCCAATCGTGGAGTAGTCGTTGACCATGAACGGGATGAAGCCCCAGTGCAGGCCGAAGATCACGAACACCTGCCAGAACCCGCCCATGATCGCGCCGGCCAGCCAGGGCACGGTCGTGAACAGCCAGGCGACGCCGTGGGAGACGGCGCTGGCCGCATAGCTGGTGACCGGGCCGACGGTGAGGAGGGTCAGGGGCACCATGATCGCCAGCACCAGCAGCGGTGTGGTGAAGTTGCGCAGCCAGGACGGCAGGACGCGGTTCAGGAACTTCTCCAGGTGGCTCTGCAGCCACACCGCGATGATGATCGGGATCACCGAGGAGGTGTAGGTCACCATGGCCACCGGGATGCCGAAGAACGTCACGGGATCGGTGGCGCTGGCCAGCGCAACGATGGCCGGGTAGCACAGCGCGGCGGCGATCGCCATTGAGGTGAACTGGTTGGTCCTGAAACGCTTGGCGGCGTTCACGGCCAGGAAGATCGGCAGGAACGTGAACAGTCCGTCGCCGGCGGCGTTCAGGATCGCGTAGGTGGTAGAGGTGGCATCCATCCAGTTGAACGTGGTCGCCATCGCCAGGATGGCCTTCAGCAGGCCCGCGCCGGCCAGCGGCCACAGCATCGGCGAGAAGATGGCCGAGACCAGCGCGATGAACCGGTTGAGCAGGTTGCCCTTCTCGCCCTCGTCACCCCCCGCGGTATCGCCGGTCAGCTTGGAGATCTGGCCGATCTCGGCGAAGACGATCGGTACGTTGTTGCCGATCACCACCTGGAACTGGCCCCCGGCCTCCATCACGGTGATCACGCCGGGGAGCTTCTCCACGGCGGCCTTGTCGGCCCTGGCGGCGTCCTTGAGCTTGAACCGCAGGCGGGTCGCGCAGTGCGACAGGGAGGCGACGTTGGCTTCGCCTCCGACCTTCTTGAGGATGTCACCGGCCAACGTCCGGTAATCGACTGACGGCATCTGTTCTCCTTAACCACACTGTTCAGGGTCCAGAAACGCAGAAAGACCCGAGCCGTGACCCCGGAGTTGCGCAAGCAGAGCACGCCGAAGCTGGCTCAGGCCTTGCCTCTTGCGAGTAACAACCCTGGGGAACCGCTCAGGTTCCTGAGGAAAAGCTAGCGTCGTTCGGGATTGGTGTCAAGGGATGCGTCGACAGCAGGCACCAATACTGTCTATAGTGGATATAGACAGACAGGAGGTTTAGGTGCAGATCATCCTCTCCAACACCTCGGGGATACCGCTGTACGAGCAGATCACCAGTCGGCTGCGGGCTGCGATCCTCTCCGGCGAACTGCCGGAGGGCACTCAGCTCACCTCGCTGCGCCAGCTCGCCCGGGATCTCGGGGTGAGCCTGATCACCACCACCCGCGCGTACAACGACCTCGCCGCGGCCGGGCTGATCACCAACGTGCCCGGCAAGGGCAGCTATGTCCTCCCGGTCGACCGGGAGCAGGCGAGGACCGAGGCGCTCGCCACCCTGCGCAGTCACCTGGGCCGCGTCGTCGGCACGGCCACCACCGCCGGCATCGAACCCGATGCCGTCCACCAACTCCTCGACGAGGCATGGAATGAACCCGATCGCGACTGACCAGCCCGCCATCCGCGTGCGCGGGCTCGAACGGGACTTCGGCCGCTTCCGGCTCGGCCCGATCGACCTCGACCTGCCGGTGGGCTACGTCACCGGGCTCGTCGGCGTGAACGGCGCCGGGAAGACCACCTTGCTGAAAGCCGTGCTCGGGCTGATCCGGGTCGACGCCGGCACCGTCCACTCCGATGCCGGCGGGCACCCGGCGCTGGCAGCGGAGGACGTCGGCGTCGTCTTCGACCAGCCCACCCTCATCCCGGAATGGACGCCGACGCAGGCTGCACGAGCCCTGCGTCCCTTCGCCGTCCGGTGGGACGACCAGCTCTTCACCGGCCTGATCGACCGCTTCCGGATCGCGCCGACCGGCCGGGTCGGCACGCTCTCCCGCGGCGAGACCACCAAACTGAGCCTCGCGCTCGCCCTGGCGCGGCGGCCGCGCCTGCTGATCCTGGACGAGCCCACCAGTGGCCTCGACCCCGCGGCGCGCCGGGTCGTGCTCGACCTGTTCCGCGAGTTCATGGCCGCCGACGACGGCCACACCATCCTGTTCTCCACCCACATCACCAGCGACCTGGACGGCATCGCCGACCACCTGCGCGTCATCGACGCCGGCAGGATCGTCGAGGCGGGGACCCTCGACGACGTGCTCGAGCGGTACGCCGTCGTCCGCGGCGCGACCACGGACCTCGGCGCCGCGCGCCCCGCCGTCCGCGGCCTGCGCGAGTACGCCGGTGCCTTCCACGGACTCATCGCCACCAGCGACACCGCGCTCTTCGGGCCGGACGTGCTCATCGAAGCGGCAACCATCGACGACATCGTGGTGCACCTCGGCCAGGCGGACGGGACGGAGGCCGGACGATGACCGCGACCTTCCGGATGACCATGCTCGACCTGCGGGTGCTGCAGGCCGTCGCCCGATCACTCCTGGGCGTGTCTGCCGTGCTGGCGGTGATGGTCTGGATCACCGCTCCCACCCCGATCATGATGGTGGCGGTCTTCCTGCTCTCGGCGACCATCCTCGCCGTCGACCCGTTCCGCGCCGACGAACGCGGGCACCTCGACGCCCTGTACGCGACCCTGCCGCTGGCCCGCGAGCATGTTGTCGCCGGACGCTACCTGACCGCGCTCGCCGTACAGGTGACCTCCGCCCTCGCCGGCCTAGCGCTGGGCCTGGTCGCCGCCGCGGTCCACGGGGAGCCGCTCCAGCCGGGTGCGGTGCTCACCATCCTGGTCGGCGGGTTCGCGGCGAACGCCGCCCTGCTGGCCGTGGAGTTCCCGATCCTCTTCGCCCTCGGCTACACCAGGGCCCGCTGGGTCACCCTGACGCCGATCCTGTTGATCTGCGTGGCGATGCTCGTCGGCCGCGGACTCGGGCTGAACCTCACCCAGCTGGCCGAGCTCGTCCAGCAGCCGCCGCCGGGCGCGGTCATCCTCGCGGTTGCCGTGGGGAGCCTCGGCGTCCTCGCGCTGTCCGCCGGGGTCTCCGTCCGGGTCTATCGGGGGCGGGACCTGTAGTCGGGGTGGCCCTTCGTGACGCGTCGTTCGTTCCTCACGACGCTCCTCAGGGACCGGTTGGTGTGACGCGTCGTCTGCGCCTCACGGCGCTCCTCAGGGACCGGTTGGGGTGACGCGTCGTTCGTTCCTCACGGCGCTCCTCAGGGACCGGTTGGTGGGGTCAGCTCCACAGGGCGCCGGGGGCGAACACCTCGGCGACCAGGTCGTCGAACCAGCCGGCCTCGCGGGCCACGTCGAGGACGGTGTAGCGCGAGCGGTAGTACATGGCCCTCGGGAAGGTCGCGCGGACGGCGTCCGCGGTCAGGCCGATGTCCTCCGGGACGGCCGGAGCACCCGCGGCGCGGAGCATGTCCTGCAGGGTCCGGACGGGGATCAGCTGCGCGACGATCCGCCGCCGCAGCTCGGGCCAGGCAGTGACCAGGCGCCGCAGCCGGTGTTCCAGCCCGTCCGCGGCCACGTACTTCACCCGGGTCTCGCTGACGGCGTGGTCGGCGAGCGCGCCGGTGAAGCGGGAGCGGATGTCCGCCTCCACCTCGTCCCAGTCGGGCCAGCGACCGACGGCGGCGTCGATGTCGAGGGTGGCCAGGTCCCGGGCGAGGAACCGCTCGTAGAACGCGGTCATCGCGAGCGTCCCGATCGCCACCTTGTGGCCGTGGGAGAGCGGTGGGTCCGCGTCCGCGCCGAGGTGGTCGAGCTCCCACAGGTGGCTGAAGTAGTGCTCGCCGCCCGACGCCGGCCGCGTCCCGCGGTAGACCTGCATCGCCAGCCCGGAGAGCACCAGCCCGGAGACCAGGCCGGCGTAGGCGTCCGGGTCTCCGGCGGCGAGGTCGGCCGGCCGGGACAAGGCCTCGGCCACCCCGCTCTGCACCAGCTCCCAGGCCAGCGGATCGATCGGGTCGAAGCCGGCGGCGTCGGCGAGGATCCAGTCCGCCCCCGCCGGGATCTTGGCCGACAGGTCGCCGTAGCCGGACGCCACCAGGTATGTCGGCGCCGCCGCGGCGACATCGAGGTCGAACACCACCACCCGCGGTGCCGGGCACGGCATCGTGGTCTTCACGCCGTCCACGCTCATCGGCGCGCCGAAACCCGAGTAGCCGTCCATCGACGCCGCCGTGCCGACCACGCCGTACGGGCGGCCGAGGTCCCCGGACGCGAGCTTCACCAGGTCGTTGAGCGTGCCCGCGCCCACGGCCACGCCGAGCGCCCCGGTCGCCCGCAGCCGCTCGCGGATCCGCTCGCTGTTCTCCAGCGCCGCGTACAGGACCGGGTGGCCGGGGAAGACCAGCGGCTCGACCACCGGGACGCCCGCTGCCACCAGGCCCGCGTGCACCGCCTCCCCGGCGGCGGCCCAGGTGCGTTCGTCCGCGACGACGAGGGCCGGCTGGTCGCCGCCGAACAGGGCGTCGCGCAGGATCGCGCCCGCCCGCGGCAGCACTCCCCTGCCGACCTCGACACGATCGGTGTCCGCGGCCTCCGCCAGACCGCGGGCGAACAGGTCTGTGGTCATGCGGTGGGCTCCGTCCGGGCGTTCGCTGCGGGTTCGTCCACCGGGTGAGGTGGACGAACTCACATTCTGCGCCCTCGCGGGGGGGATCCCGGGTCGAGCCCGGGATGACGAAAGGGGTCCGGGATGAGGAGAGAGGTCCGGGATGACGAGAGCGGGGGCGGGCCGACTGGGCGCTTCGTTTGGGCGGCCCTTCGTGACGCCGTCCGGCTCGTTCCTCGCCGGGCGGCTCCTCAGGGACCGGTTTGCCGCTCAGGTCCGGACGGCGTTCACCTGGTCGAGGAGTCCCTGGATCTGCTGCTCGGACTGGCCGCTGAAGCCGGCCAGGGCCGCGAGCGGGATGCTCTCCATCATCTTCATCAGGTCGGGGTCGTCGCCGAAGATGTCGCCGGCCATCCGGCCCACGACCTCGGCGAACGCAGGGACGGACATGCCCTCCGCCACCGTCGACGCGAGGGTGAGCGGACGGAACGGCTCGTCACCCGCCACCGACACGGTGCCCGACAGCCGCAGGTCGCGGCTGGACGAGCCGACCTCGACGGTGTACTCGCCCCCCTCGACGACCCACCCGTGGTCCTGGACGCTCCAGAACGCCAACTCGGAGGTGGGGATGGCGATCTCCACCCGCGCCGACGCCCCCGGATCGAGGGCGACCGACGCGAAGCCCTTCAGCTCGCGCGGCACCCGCACCACCGTCGAGCCCGCGATCGACGCGTAGGCCTGGACGACCTCGCGTCCGGCCCGGGAGCCGGTGTTGGTCACCGTCACCGCGACCCTCAACCCGCCGTCGGTGGCGGACACCGAGAGGTCGGTGAAGTCGAAGGTCGTGTACGACAGCCCGTGGCCGAACGGGAACGCCACGTCGGTACCGAGCGCGTCGTAGCCGCGGTAGCCCACGAACAGGCCCTCGCCGTAGCGGACGCCGCTCTCGTCGCCGGGGAAGTACAGGTACGACGGCACGTCCGCCAGCCGGTGCGGGATCGTCTCGGTGAGCTTGCCGGAGGGGTTCACGACGCCGTACAGCACGTCCGCCAGCGCACCCCCGCCGGCCTGGCCGAGCAGCCAGCCCTCGACGACCGCACGCACCCGGTCGGCGAACGGCAGCAGCACGGACGCACCGTTGCTGAGCACCACGACCACGTTCGGGTTCACCGCGAGGATGTCCTCCAGCAGCGCCAGCTGCTCCGCCGGCAAGTCGGCGTGCTCGCGGTCGTAACCCTCGGACTCGTGGTTCTCGCCGAGGCCGAGGAACGCCAGCACCACGTCCGCGTCCTTCGCCACCGCGACGGCCTGCGCGTGCGCGTCCGCCGGCAGCTCCTGGCCGGCCGCGGTCGTGAAGCCGGGAGCGAACGGCACCTCGTGGCCGACCAGCGCGGTGATCGCGTCCAGCGCGTTGTCGAGCCGGGTCGGGTTCACCCGGGACGATCCCGCGCCCTGGTAGCGCGGCGTCCGGGCGAACTCGCCCACCACGGCCACGGTCGTCTCCCGAGCCAGGGGCAGTACACCGTCGTTGGCCAGCAGGACGATGCACTGCTCGGCCGTCGCCCGGGCGAGCGCGTGGTGGCCGGCCACGTCGAACGTGTCCGGGGCGTCGGCGAGGCTGGCCGCGGCCCTGCGAACGATCCGCTCGATCCGGCCGAACGCCTGATCGATCGTCGCCTCGTCGATCTCGCCGGCCGCGAGCGCCGCGCGCACCCCGTCCTCGTGCGTGCGGTTCGCCGGCATCTCCAGGTCCAGGCCGGCCTTCAGCGCCCGCGCCCGGTCCCAGACCGCCCCCCAGTCGGACACGACCACGCCCTCGAAGCCCCACTCGTCCCGCAGCACCTCGGTGAGCAGCCAGTGGTTCTCGCTCGCGAACGTGCCGTTCACCTTGTTGTAGGAGCACATCACCGTCCACGGTTGGGCGGAGAGCACCACCTTGCCGAAGCCGCGCAGGTAGATCTCCCGCAGGGTGCGCTCGTCCACCTGGGAGTCCCGGCGCATCCGGTCGGTCTCCTGGTTGTTCACCGCGAAGTGCTTCAGCGAGGTGCCGATGCCCTGGCTCTGGATGCCCCTGACCAGGGCGGACGCAAGCTCGCCGGCGACGAACGGGTCCTCGGCGAAGTACTCGAAGTTCCGTCCGCACAACGGCGACCGCTTGATGTTCATGCCCGGGCCGAGCAGCACCCCGACGCCCAGCGCGCGGCACTCCTCGCCCAACGCCACCCCGACCCGTTCCAGCAACTCCGGGTTCCAGCTGGACGCCAGCCCCACCGCGGGCGGGAAGCACGTCGCCGGCTCGGAGGAGTTGATGCCCACGTGGTCGGTGGCACCCGACTGCTTGCGCACGCCGTGTGGCCCGTCGGTCCACATCAGCTCCGGCAGGTCCGCCTCCGGGATCGCCGGGGTGTGCCAGAAGTCGGACCCGCCGGTCAGCGGGATCCTGGCGTGGGTGTCGGGCATGGTGGTTCCTTCGTTGGTGTGTCCTTCGTGACGCACCGGCTCGTTCCGCCGGCGCTCCTCAGGGATCGTCGACCGGGTCTCGGGTCAGTTGTTGCGCGACTTCAGGCTGCCCTTGAGGTCGGGGACGTCGGACAGCAGCCGCTTGGTGTACTCGTTCTTCGGGGTGAAGATCACCTCGTCCGTGGTGCCGCGCTCGACCACGAGGCCGTGCTCCATCACCACCACCTCGTCGGCGAGGTAGCAGGCCTGGCCGATGTCGTGGGTGATGAACAGCACGGTCAGCCCGAGGTTCTCCCGCAGGTCCTGCAGCACGTTCAGCGCGCTCACCCGCAGGGACGCGTCCAGCATGGACGTCGCCTCGTCGGCCAGCAGCACCTTCGGGTTCATCATCAGCGCCCGCGCGATCATC
>DAINOM010000001.1:0-98082 GCA_036735445.1 Propionicimonas sp. | reverse complement strand
GATCAAGACCGAGATGGTGGGCCAGACGTTCGGCCCGTTCGTCCGCGACTACACCTTCCGCGACCTGGAGCTGTTCGCGCTCGGGTGCGGTGCGGGGATCGACGGCAAGGAAGACCTGATCTACCTCAACGAGCACGACGAGCGGGAGCCGCGGCTGAAGGTGCTGCCGATGTTCGCGGCGATGCTGATCGTCGACTCCGAGGTGACCCGCACCATCGACTACGGCTACAACTACGCCGGCTCGCTGCACTGGGGCTTCGACATCCGGTTCCACCAGCCGATCACGAAGCTGGGCGATCGCGTCGAGACGAAGGTGCAGTTGGCCGGGCTGTACGACCGCGGCGAGGGCAAGGGCCTGCTGGCGCAGCACATCGGCGACACCTTCGACTCGGACGGCACCCTGCTGTGCACCAACGAGTCCTGGGACTGCCTGATCTACGACGGCGGCTGGGGCGGCCCGGCCGCGCCGAAGGATGTCGTCGAGATGCCGGACCGCGCGCCCGACGCGGAGGTCGTCGAGACCATCCCGTTCAACCAGGCGCTGATCTACCGGCTGTCCGGCGACTTCCACCCGCAGCACATCGACTGGGATTACGCCGCTGAGAACGGCGAACCCCGTCCGATCCTGCACGCGATCAGCTACGCCGGCGTGGTGATGCGGCACTTCATCCGGACGTTCATCCCCGACGAGCCCGAGCGCCTCACCCGGTTCAAGACCCGGATCACCTCCCCGGTGCACCCCGGGACGTCGCTGACCACGCAGCTGTGGCAGGTGGGTGACCACGAGGCCCGCTTCCGCCTGGTCGACACCGACGATCCCGAGGCGAAGCCTCACCTCAACTGGGGCGTCATCGAATGGACGTAGGTGACCGCACCACCGAGTTGTCAGAGTCTCAGCCGCTCATGGCCGGGAGAGATTCTGACAACTCGGTGGGGGCGGGGCGGCTGATCGACGACGCCCAGATGAACCGCTTCCTGAAGAAGATCATGTTCTTCTCCAGCGGGGGTTCGTTCCTGGACGGCTACGTGCTGTCGCTGATCGGGGTGGCGCTGATCCAGCTGGCACCGGCGCTGGGACTGTCCGACGTGGAGGTCGCCGCCACCGGCGCGGCGGCCCTCGCCGGCATCTTCTTCGGCTCGCTGGCCGGCGGACGCCTGACCGACGCCCTCGGCCGGCGGCGGATGTTCATCCTGGACGTGATCGCGATCGGCCTCACCTCGCTGGCCGCCTGCTTCGTCACCGCGGCCTGGCAGCTGATCCTGCTGCGGCTGCTGCTCGGCTTCTTCATCGGGGCCGACTACCCGATCGCCACGTCGCTGATCGCCGAGTTCAGCCCGCGCACCGAGCGGGCGGTGACCATGGGCATGGTGTCGGCCGCGTGGTACCTGGGCGCCACGGCGGCGGCGTTCGTCGGCTTCGCCCTGTACACGGTGGACGACGGCTGGCGCTGGATGCTGGGCAGCGCGCTGGTCCCGTGCATCGTGCTGCTCGTCGGACGGCACGACATCCCCGAGTCCCCACGATGGCTCGCGCAGCACGGACACGTCGACCAGGCCCGTGAGGTGATGCGGAAGGTCTTCGGCGAGGACGTCCACCTCGACGACCAGGAGCCGACCCGCGCCGGGTTCGCGTCCGTCTTCCGGCAGGGCTACCTCAGCCGGGTGGTCTACCTGGGGCTGCTGATCCTGTGCCAGGTGGTGCCGATGTACGCGATGTACACGTTCGGGCCGATGATCATGTCGGCGTTCGGCCTCGGCGAGGGCAGCCTGGCGGTGCTGGGCGAGGCGCTGGTCAGCCTGTTCTTCCTGGTCGGCACGATCCCGGCGATGTTCTGGCTGAACTCGCTGGGCCGCCGTCCGCTGCTGATCGGGTCGCTGGCGCTGATGGCGCTCGGCCTGCTGATCCCTGGCGTCTGGCCCGGCGCGCCGGTCGTGGTGATCATCGCCGCGTTCGGCGTCTACGCCTTCTTCTCCGGCGGGCCGGGGATCCTGCAGTGGCTGTACCCGAACGAGATGTTCCCGACCGAGGTGCGCGCCACGGCGGTCGGGGTGGCGATCGCGATCAGCCGGATCGGCGTCGTCGTGTCGACCTACGGGCTGCCGCTGTTCCTCAACGCCTACGGCATCGGCGCCACCATGCTCACCGGCGCCGGGCTGCTGGTCCTGGCCCTGGTGCTGTCGGTGTTCATGGCTCCCGAGACCCGTGGTCTCACCCTGGGCGAGGCGAGTTCGCTGCGTCCCCATCCTTCAGAAGGGAAAGATCGTGGCTGATTTCGATGCGATCGTGGTCGGGTCCGGCTGTGCCGGCCCGGTGGCAGCGTACGAGCTGGCCAGGGCCGGGAAGAGCGTGCTCGTGGTCGAGCGCGGCAACTTCTGCGGCGCCAAGAACGTCTCCGGCGGACGGCTGTACACCCACTCACTGCGCGCGGTCCTCCCCGACTTCGCGCGGTCGGCGCCGCTGGAGCGGCGGATCACGCGGGAGCGGGTGACGATGCTCGCGTCCGATGCCGCGACCACGCTGGACGTCTCGGACGACCTGATGCGCGACGAGCGGTACGAGTCCTACTCGGTGCTGCGGGCGCGGTTCGACCCGTGGCTGGCCGGCCAGGCCGAGGAGGCCGGGGCGGAGTTCATCAACGGCATCGCCGTGGAGGCGCTGCTCAAGCGGGACGGCCGGGTCACCGGCGTCCGGGCCGGTGAGGACGAGATCACCGCGGACGTCGTGCTGCTCTGCGACGGCGTGAACTCGCTGCTGGTGCCGCAGGCGGTCGGCGCCGGGCGTCCAGCGCCCGACCAGGTGGCGGTCGGGGTGAAGCAGGTCATCGAGCTGCCCGAGAAGGTGATCTCCGACCGGGCGCTGTGCGCGGACGGCGAGGGCATGGCCTGGCTGTTCGTCGGCGACGCCACCCACGGCCGGGTCGGCGGCGGCTTCCTCTACACCAACCGGGACACGATCTCGATCGGCCTGGTCGCGACGGTCGCCGACATGGTCGACGCGGAGACGCCGATCTACCAGATGCTCGAGGACTTCACGCAGCACCCCAGCGTGGCGCCGATCATCGCCGGTGGCACCGTCGTCGAGCACTCCGGGCACCTGGTGGCCGAGGGTGGCTACGACGCGATGCCGCCACTGGTCGGGGACGGCGTCCTGCTGGCCGGGGAGTCGGCGCTGATGTGCGTGAACGCCGGCTACACCGTACGCGGCATGGACTTCGCGATCGCCGCCGGCCAGCAGGCCGGACGGAGTGCCGCGGCCGCCCTCGACGCCGGGGACACCTCGGCTGCCGGGCTCGCCGGCTACCGGGCCGCGCTGGAGGACAGCTTCGTGCTGCGCGACCTGAAGACGCTGCGCCGGTTCCCGCACTTCATGGAGAACACGTCCCGGATCTTCGACACGTACCCCGAGCTGGCGCGCGACGCGATGCGGTCGCTGTTCCTCGTCGACGGGACGCCGATGAAGCCGGTGCGCAAGGCGATGCTGCCGCTGGTGAAGCGCGTCGGCTACCTGAACCTGGCCAAGGACCTCAGCAGGGGAGTGAAGGCACTGTGAAGATCACCGTGAACGTGGACGAGTACCTCGGCCTGAACAAGTACGAGGTGGACGAGGCACACCCGCACATCACGCTCGTCGAGCACCCGGACCCGGCGGAGTTCGGCACGCTCGTCCGGGTCTGCCCGGCCGGCCTGTACAAGCTCGGTGATGCCGGTGAACAGGCCTTCGACTACGCCGGATGCCTGGAGTGCGGCACCTGCCGGATCGTCGCCGGCGGCGGCATCGTCGCGACCTGGGAGTACCCGCAGCCGACCATGGGCGTGGAGTACCGCTACGGCTGAGCCCCATCGCTGGTCGAGGCCCCATCGCTGGTCGAGCCTGTCGAGACCCCACTGCTGCCGGTGGTGGCAGAGTAGTGCCGGAGGCAGAGATGGAGACGGCGCTCGTCATCGCAGGAGTGCTGGTCGCACTGACCGCGGCCAGCGGCTGGTGGCTGTACCGCCGCCACAGGCAGGTCGTGGGGGACGACGAGTCCGCCGGACCGGCACCAGGGGACCCGCTCGAGGACGTGGGACCGCCGTCGCTGCTCGACCGGGACGCGCTGCTGCAGGGTCGGCGCCCGTTCAATCCGGCCGGCTGGGACGACACCCCGGACGACGACCCCGGCGCCTCGGACGCCGACGACTTCGTCCCGGACGCTGGCGGGGACGAGTTGCCGACCTACTTCGACCGCGACTTCCTGGCCAACCGGCAGCGGCCCGAACCCCCTGAGGGCTGATCGGCTCAGGCCGATCCGGCCGTTGCGGACCCGATCTCCCGCCAGGGCAGGACGTCAGCAGTGCCAGACCGGCGCCCACGAACGTGCCGACGATGTTGGCCGCGACGCTCTCCCAGAACGCGCTCATGCGCTGATCGCGTGGCGCGCGGCCCTTCGTGGGGCCGGCTGTGCCCTTCGTGACGCCGGCTCGTCCCTCGCCGGCTCCTCAGGGAGCGGGGAACTGGCCGACTCGTCCCTCGCCGGCTCCTCAGGGAGCGGGGAAGACGGCGGCTGGGACTCCCCGGCGGCGCGGCGCGGGACCGACTCGGGCGTCAGGGCCAGGGCGACGGCCTCCTCGGCGGTCAGCTCGCGGCCGCGGGCCTGGGCGGCGGCGAAGGCGTCCGGGTCGAGCGCCCGGGCCGTGTCGAGGTAGCGCTCGTGGAAGACGAACGCCGGCACCTCGTAGAAGCCGAGCCGCTGGCGGAGCGCCGCCGCGGCGCCGGACAGCAGTGCGGCCCGTTCCACCTGGTCGCGGGCGGCGGCGATCGCCGACAGGCCCTCCAGCCCATCCGCCACGCCGCCGTCCAGGCCGAGGCTGCTGGACAACCGCACGCTCGCGCCGAACGTGTCCTCGGCCTCCTCGAACCGGCCGCCGAACAGCTGCACGCGGCCGATGTGGTGGTCGGTGATCAGCGTGGCCAGCGTGTCCGAGTGCTCGCGCGCGACCCGGCCCGCCCGCAGGTAGCTCTCCGCGGCGCGTTCCTCGTCGCCCTGGATCGACTCCACGCGGCCCAGGCCGACCAGGGCCAGGGCGGCGCCCCACGAGTCCCCGACACCCTCGAACAGGTCCACCGCGCGGGTGAGGTCCGCCCGGCAGGCGTCGGCGTCCGCTCCGGGCAGGGAGATCCGGGTGAAGGCTGCGCACGCCGTGGCGAGCGCCTCGCCACTGACGTCCCCGGTGTTCGCGAACCGGCGCCTGGCTTCGTCGAACACCGCCGCCACGGCCGGGGACGGGTGGAGCCACATGTCCACCCAGTCGATCAGGAAGTTGGCCACTGCGAGGGTGTGCTCGCCGGCCGCCGACGCCTGCCGGGCGAGCAGTTCCTCCATCCACACCCGCACCTGGCCGAAGTAGCCGCCGAACCACCAGAACACCAGCAGCGACCAGGCCAGGTCGGCGGCGTCGTCCGGACGGCCCAGCTCGACGCTGTAGCCCACCGCCGTGCGAAGGTTCGGCAACTCCAGCTGCAGCCGCTCGGCGGTCTCGACCTGTCCGGGTCCGCGCAGCACGGGACCCAGCTCCGCGGCGAGCGCGGTGTAGTACCGGGCGTGCGCTGCCTTCAGCTGGCCGAGTTCGCCGCGCTGGGTGAGCAGGCTCTCCGCGTACTGGCGGACGGTGGCCGGCATCGAGAACAGCGGGACGCCGGACCGGCCGTGCTGGCGCAGCAGCGAGTTGTCGATCAGCGCGGCCAACCCCTCCAGCTCGCGCCCCGCCCACGGTCGGGATGCGCCCAGCGCCTCCACCGCCTCGTAGGTGAAGCCCGGCGCGAACACCGACAGGTCGGCCAGCAGGTCGCGCTGTTCGGCGGTGAGCAGGTTGCAGCTCCACTCGATCGTGGCCTGCAGGGTGCGCTGCCGCGCCGGGACGTCGCGGGCTGCCGAGGCCAGCAGCGCCAGCGGACGGTCCAGCCGCTGCAGGATGGCCTGCGGGGTCAGTGCCCGGACGCGGGCGGCCGCCAGTTCGATCGCCAGCGGCGAGCCCTCCAGCTCCTGGCAGATCCGGACCACCGCCGCCACGTTGTCCGTGGTGAGTTCGAAGCCGCCGTGCACGGCCTGGGCCCGGTCGACGAACAGCTGGACGGCCTCGCTCCGCCCGGCCCCGGCGACGGTCGGATCATGGGGCTCGACGAGCGATCCGCCGGGCAGGGACAGCCCGCCGAGTTCGTAGACGAGCTCACCGCGGATCCGCAGCACGGCGCGGCTGGTGACGAGGAAGGTCGCGTCCGGTGCGTTCGAGTAGAGCCCGACCAGGGCGGGGGCGGCGTCCACGAGCTGCTCGAAGTTGTCCAGCACGATCAGCACGCGGCGCTGGGCGAGGGCGATGGGCAGGCGTTCCTCGATCGAGGCCTCGCCGCTCTCGCCGATGCCGAGGGCCTGGGCGATGGTCGGGAGCAGCAGTTTCGGGTCGACGACGTTCTCCAGGTGCACGAACACGACGCCGTCCGCGAACCGGGGACCGGCCCGCAGCGCCACTTCGATGGCGAGTCGGCTCTTGCCGATGCCGCCGGTGCCGACGAGGGTCACCACGCGCGCCTTGTGGTTGTCGAGCAGCTCGGTCAGGTCGTCGATCTCGCGTCCGCGGCCGACGATCGGGGTGTAGGGCGCCGGCACCTGGTCGTAGACCGCGCTCTCCCCGGGCTCGACCTCAGGGACGGCGGCGGGCGGCTCGGTGCCGGCCTGGAACCGCTCGGCGAGCAGCGTGGCGAGGTCCCGGACGAGGTGGTCGCGGAGTTCGTCCTCGGTGTGGAAGGTGAGGTAGCTGGCGGTGTCGTCCCGCTGGATCTGCGTGATCAGCCCGGCCAGCCGTTCCTCGCGCGCGTTGCTGGCCTTGAGGTAGATCAGCTTCGGCATGCGGGGGTCGGCGAGGCGGTACTCGTCCTCGAGGCCGGAGATCTCCTCGCCCGGGGCGATCCAGCCGTAGCGCTCCCAGTAGATGCCGACGAACACATCGCTCTGTTCGAGGTAGGAGCGGTAGAGCTTGCGGGGCGGGTGCGGCCGGGCGCCCAGCTCGAACATCACCGGCGCCAGGCGGAGCCGCTCGATGGCCGCGCGCGCGGCGCGACGCTCGGGCGCCAGCTCGCCAAGGGTCGAGGAGACGAAGACCCGCAGCAGCTGGTCGGGCGTGCGAATCACGGGTCCCCCGGTGGCCGGCTGAGCCATGTGAGCCATTGTGGGACGGGCGGCGCAGCGGTGGCACTCAGCACTATGGACCACTCGTGAGCAGGCGATCCCGCGGTGTCAGCCCTTCACCGCACCGCCGAGCAGGCCGGCGATGAACTGCTTCTGGAAGAACAGGAACACCAGCAGCAGCGGCAGCGTCGCGAGCAGCGAACCGAGCATCAGGCCGGAGTAGTCCACCCGGGTGAGGCCGATCATCCGGTTCAGGGCGAGTGGCACGGTGTAGTTGCTCTCGGTGTTCAGCATCAGCAGCGGCCAGATGAAGGCGTTCCACTGGCTCATGAACGTGTAGATCACCAGCGCTGCGAGCTGCGGCAGCGCCACCGGCAGCACCACCCGGTAGAACGTGCGCAGCTCGCCCGCACCGTCGATCCGGGAGGCCTCGACCAGCGAGTCGGGGAAGTCCAGGAACGCCTGCCGCATCAGGAAGATGCCGAACGCGTTGGCGAGGAACGGCAGGATCACCGCCTGGTAGCTGTCGATCCACCCGATGCTCGCCATCATCTGGAACAGCGGCACCAGCAGCACCTGCATCGGGATCATCATCGTCAGCAGCACCAGCCCGAGCAGCACCCCGCGTCCGCGGAACCGGAACTTGGCCAACCCGTACCCGGCCATCGCCGACACGAGCGTGCTGAACGCCGTGTAGACGACCGCGATGCCGAGCGAGTTCAGCATCACCCGCGCGAAAGCGGTGCTCTGCTCCAGGCGGGCGAGGTTCTCCAGCAGCTCCGGTCCGGGCAGCCACGGCAGGGGAGTGGCGAACAGCTCGGACGTGGTGTGCGTGGACGCGATCGCCATCCACCAGAAGGGCAGCAGGCTGACCACCGCCCCGACCAGGAGGACGAGGTAGGTGACAACCAGGCCCAGCCGCTTCACCGGACGGCCTTCCGCGGACGCGCGTCCCGGTCACGCGTGAACCAGAACTGCAGCGCAGAGGCGATCGTGATGATCACCACGAGCAGCCAGGCGATGGCGTTGGCGTACCCGAAGTCGAACTGCCGGAACGCGACCTTGTACAGGTACAGCACCGGGGTCAGCGTGGCGTTGTTCGGCCCACCCCCGGTCAGGATGAAGTTCTCGTCGAACAGCTGCAGCGCGCCGATCGTCGAGGTCACCGTCGTGAACACCAGCACGGCCCGGAGCTGCGGCACCACCACCTGGCTGAACGTCGCCCACCGTCCGGCGCCGTCCACTCGCGCGGCCTCGTACTGCTCGGCGGGGATCGCCTGCAGGCCGGCGAGGATGATCACCATGTTGTAGCCGGTCCAGCGCCACGTGATGGACGCGATCAGTGCCACCTTCGCCCACACCTCGTTGTTCAGCCAGTCCACCGGTGGAATCCCGACCACGCCCAGCAACTGGTTCACCAGGCCGCCGTCGGTGGCCAGCATCACCCGGAACACCACCGAGTAGGCAACCAGTGTCGTCACCGCGGGCAGGAAGTAGGCGAGCCGGAAGCCCGTGCGCCAGCGCAGCCAGGACTGATTCAGCACGTACGCGATGCCCAGCGCCAGCACGATCATCAGCGGCACCTGCACGACCAGGATGATCAGGGCGTTGAGCAGGGACTGCGCGACCAGCGGATCCTCGGTCAGGCGCACGTAGTTCGCCGTCCCCACCGGACGGGAGACGCCGCCCTTCGTGCTGAAGAAGCTCTGCAACAGGGACGCGAACAGCGGGTAGGCGAAGAACAGCGCGAACAGCGCCAGTGCCGGCAGTGAGAACCACAGGCCCGGCCGGGCAAGCCGGCGTCCGAGTCGGGTGGAGCCCCGGACCCGGCCGCCGGCCCGCGTCGCCGTCGCCGACATCAGCCCGCGATCTGCCGGCCTGTCGCGGTCGCGATCTGCTTCGCCGCGTCGTCCAGGACAGTCTTCGGGTCCTTGCCGTTGAGCACCGCGGCGACCACGGCGTTACCGACGATGTCGGACGCCTTGGCTGCGTCACTCGTGAAGTTCACCGGCGGGATCTTCGCGGTCTGCTCTGCGAACAGCTGGTAGACCTTCTGGCCACCGAAGTACTTGTCCGGCTGGTTGAAGATCGGCTCGGCCAGGGCGGGGAGGTAGGCCGGGAACAGCCCTTCCTTCTCCATCATCGACGCCTGGTTCTTCGCGTCCGCGAGCACCCAGGCCGCGAAGTCGGCCGCCAGAGTGGGGTTCTTGGCCTGAGCGGGGACGGCCAGGTTCGAGCCGCCGTTCGCTGCCGTCCGGGCACTGTCCCCGAACGCGGGCAGCGGCACCACGCCGAACTTCCCGGAGAGCTCCTTCATCTCGCCCTCCAGCGTGCCGATCCACCACACCGCCTCGGGGTGGACGGCGGAGTCGCCGGCCTTGGTGGAGCTGACCCGGCCGTCCCAGCCCTTCACGTTCTTGAGCAGGCCCTTGTCGTGGATGCTCTTGAGCACGGTCAGGGCCTGCACGGCCTGGTCGCTGTTCACGCTGACGCTGCCCTGGGCGTCGAAGATCCAGGCGCCCTGCTGCTGCATGAGCATGCCGAAGGTGGCCCCGGAGGACACGTCGATCGACATCAGGGTGTGTCCGGTCGCGGACTTGATCTTCTCGCCGGCGGCGATCAGCGCGTCCCAGGTGGTGAGGGATGCGGGGTCGACCCCGGCGTCCTTGAGGTAGTCGGAGCGGTAGTAGAGGGCGACGGTTCCGGAGTCCCAGGGGACCATGTAGATGCCGCCGTCGGCACCGGTCGCGGCCGCCCACTTGGACGGGTCGAAGTCGGCCTTCTGGTCGCCGATCACGGAGTCGAGCTTCACGAAGCCCTGCGGGAACTGGCCGAGGTACCCGGACGCGCGGTCGGTCTCGATGGTGACCAGGTCGGGCAGTCCGCTGGCGGCCTGCAGGCCGACGGAGATCTTGTCGTAGGCGTTGTCGTAGCCGATGTCGACGACGTCGATCGTGGTGTCCGGGTGGCTGGACTGGTACTCGGTGGCCAGCCGCTTGAGTGCGACGGCCGCGACGTCCCACGACCACACGGTGATCGAGCCGGTCGGCTTGGCGGACGGGGTGACGGCCGGGGCCGTCGTGGCCGCGGGGGCGGTGCCGCCCATCGCGCAGCCGGTGAGGGAGAACGCGGTCGCTGCCACGAGGGCGAGGATCCTGCGGGACTTCATCGAGACCTCCTCGTTGAGATCTTCATACTGTATTCAGAATACTGGAGTTCGTACAGAGGTTGTGGCCTCCCTTCGAACGCAGCCGCCCCCGAAGTCCACGCCCCCGGATTGGGGGCGGCTGTGAACCTCGGGGGCGTTTGCGCGGAGGAGCGCTCGGCCGCGGGTCGGGGTGCTAGCCGTCCGCGCCGTTGGACGTCGCGACCCGGCGGAAGTAGTCGTAGCTGTCCTTCCGGACGCGTCGGCCGCTGCCGTTGCCGGCGTCGTCCAGGTCGACGTACACGAAGCCGTACCGCTTGGTGCGCTCGTTGGAGGAGGCACTGACCACGTCGATGCCTGACCAGACGAGGTAGCCGGCCACGTTGCAGCCCTCGGCGACGGCCCGGCGCATGGCCTCGATGTGGTCGCGGTGGTAGTCGATCCGGTACTGGTCGTGGACGCTGCCGTCGGCCTCGAGGACGTCCCGGTTGCCCAGGCCGTTCTCGGCGACGAGGATGGGCAGCCCCGGGTACCGGTCGGCCAGCTTGAGCAGCGCGAGTTGGAACCCGGTCGGATCGATCTGCCAACCCCACCGGCTGCTGGTCAGGTACGGGTTGGGCAGGTCGCCCAGCACCTCCCAGCCGGTGTGGTCCAGCATGGACGGCGACTCCTGCAGCACCCGCGTCACGTAGTAGCTCACCGCGAGGTAGTCCGAGACGTTCTCGCTGAGGAGCTGGCGGTCGGCTGCGGTGATCCCCAACTCCAGCCCCCGGTCGGCGCAGTACCGCTCGAACCAGCGTGGATAGGCGCCCCGAACCATGACGTCGGCGGTGTAGTAGACCGCCTGGTCGGCGTGCTGGACGGCGAGCGCGTCGGCCGGCTTCGTGGTGGCCGGGTAGGCCGTCATGTCCAGGATCATCGAGCCCGCCCGCGCCCCGGGGTCGACCCGGTGCACGGTCTGGACGAGGTGCGCGTTCGCCAGCAGCTGGTGGTGGATCGCCGTGAGCTTCGCCTCGGTGACGTTCTCCAGTTCGTCCTCCAGCAGGCCGAGCGCCAGGTAGGGGTCCATGAGCCCGCTGTTGATCTGGTTGAACCCCATCCAGTAGGCGACCCTCCCGGCGTACCGCTCGACCACCAGGTCGGCGTAGGTGTTGAAGAACTCCAGCACCCGGCGGTTCGCCCAGCCGCCGTACTCGGTCACCAGTGCCAGCGGCATCTCGTAGTGCGACAGCGTGATCACGGGCTTGAGCCCGACCGCGTTCATCCGGTCGATCAGCGCGTCGTAGAAGGCGAGCCCTTCGGCGTTGGGCTCGGCCTCGTCCCCGCGGGGGAAGACCCGACTCCAGTTGATCGACGTCCGGAAGGCGTTCGCCCCCATCCCGGCCAGCAACTCCAGGTCGTCGGGGTACGTGCGGTAGAAGTCGATCCCGTCCCGCTTGGGGTAGACACCGGCCTGGTCGGCGAGTGCCTGCTCGATCTGTTCCGGTGAGGTGATCATGGCGATCTGGTGCGGATCGATCTCCGGATCCCAGCGCATGACGTCGGCCTGGCAGGGACCCTTGCCGCCGGCGGCCCAGGCGCCTTCGGCCTGGTTGGCCGCGATGGCGAAGCCCCAGAGGAAGCCCTCCGGGAAGGTGGTCGCGGTCATGCCGGATCACCACCGGAGCGGGTCTCGAGGGCGGTGATCCGGGTGTCGAGCGCGTCGAACACCGCGAGCAGGTTGCCGGCGGTGACGACCTCGCTGTTGATCGTCATCAGCGTGTCCTGCGCATGGCTGAACAGCAGGGTGATGGTGTGCTGAGCGCCCGCGGCCTCGGCCTGGATCAGGTCGGTCTGGGCCTGGTGGGCCTGGCGGATCTCGTCCCGCGCGAGGGTCAGCGCCGACTGGGCCGCCTCCCGGTCACCGCCGGCGAGCGCCTCGTACACCCTGCGGAGCGCGGAGCGGGCGTCTCCGGCGTGCAGGATGATCGTCATCGCGGTGGCGGTCAGTTCTTCGTCCATGAGGGTTCCTTCGGTGTTCACGCCACGACCTCCGCAGCGTCGCTCGCCGTGGCGAGTTCGTCCTCGGCCTCGTCCTCGGCCAGCGCCTGGCGGTCGTACGCCCGGAAGAAGGGCAGCCAGGTCAGGGTGACCAGCGCCGCGACCACGGCCAGCAGGAGCAGGCTCATCACGCCGGGGGAGACGATCCAGGTGGCGAACGGGAACGGGGTGTACCACATCTGGAACACCTGGGACGGGATCGCGACCAGTCCGGAGGAGAGCGCCCAGTAGGTGAGGATCGGCGGGATCAGCGAGTTGATCCAGAACGGCACCATCAGGATCGGGTTGAACGCGATCGGGGCGCCGAACACGATCGGCTCGTTGATGTTGAAGATGCCCGGCACCAGGGACGCCCGGCCGATGGCCTTCAGCCGTGCCGACCTGGCCCAGAAGGCCATCATGATCACCAGGGGGAGGGTCGCGCCGATGCCGCCGATGCCGACCCAGCCCGAGTACAGCACCTCCCAGGTGTTGATGTTGGTGGCGGGCTGCCCGGCGGCCACGGCGGCCATGTTGTCCTGGATGCCCTGCAGCTGCAGCGGGTAGATGAGCGGGAACAGGATCCAGGCGCTCATGCCGAACGAGTACAGGAACGCACCGATGAAGTAGAGCAGGACGAAGCCCCAGAAGCTCTGCACGATCGCGGTCAGCGGCGAGAACAGGGCGAGCAGCCCGGCGTAGATGTCCAGCCCCGCCACGTCCACGAGCAGCCAGGTGAACAGCAGGCTGACCAGGATCGGCAGCATCGAGTCGAACCAGACGATGATGAAGTCCGGCAGCGCGGTGGAGTTCCGGAACATCCGCAGCCTCGCGAACAGGTTGAACACTGCGCCCACGACGAGCCCGGCCAGGATGCTGGTGAACATCCCCGTGGCGCCGAAGCGCTCGAAGGTGAAGGTGATCGACCCGCCGTCCTCACTGAAGACAGGCCCGATCAGCAGCAGGAACACGGCCGCGCCGGTCATGCCGGCCACCAGCCGGCGGTCGCGGAAGTCCTTGTGCTGCATCACCTGGTAGGGGATCAGGAAGGCCACGAACAGGCCCATCAGCCCGAACGAGAACTGGTTGATCGGGTTCAGGTTGGGCATCCACGAGACGAAGTTGTTCAGGATCGAGACCAGGGTGATCAGCGAGCCGACCAGGATCATCGGCACGACGGCCATGATCGCTTCCTGCAGCGACTTCACCCAGAGGTTGCCGGTCACCCGGTTGGCCCAGGGCGCGAACTTCTCCGTCATGTAGTCGGTGAGCGACTCCATCCATCCGTTGACCGACCTCATGCCTGGGCCTCCGTCCCGATCAGGTCCTGCACGAGCCTGAACGCGCCGGCGCCGTCGAGGCGGCCGTAGATCTTGTGCGGCAGCAGCGCCACCTTGATCCCGCGCGGTTCGACCTTCGCCCGCAGCTTGTCCTCCATGTAGGCGAGGTGCGGACCGATCAGCAGTACCTCGATGCGGTCGACGTACTCGTCGACCTCCGTCTCGCTGCGGGCGTCCACCACCAACTCCGTGCCGGCCTGTTTGGCGGCTTTCCGGATGCTCTGGGCGAGGAAGCCGCTGGAGGCCCCTCCGCCGCAGACCACGAGAACTCGTGTCGTCATCGTTCGTCTCCTGATCCTGAGGTCCCGGCGTCCATGCCGGGGTTGATTCTGCTCCAGCGTGCGGCGTCCGGCCGATGCCCACCAGCAGTGCTGCTTCCGCGTCGCGGAAACGGCGCTGTTCGCGGACGCGCGGGCTGGGGCCAACAATGGACCCTGGTGACGAGGCCGGCGAGAGGGGGCGTGGATGGATGACGGTCCGCAGCGGCTGCTCGCCTGGCTCGGCGCCCACCCCGGCACGTGGACGTCCGCTGAGCTGGCTGCCGCGCTCGGGGTGACCAGCCGCAGCGTCCGCAACTACATCACCGCCCTGAACGGAGGTGCGGAGGAGGCGTTGGTGGAGCGGACGGCCAAGGGCTATCGGCTGACGCCCGCGACGTCCTCGCGCGCGGTCGAGCCGTCCGCGCCCGGCGGTGCTCCGGCGCCGCAACGCGCGTACACCGTGCTGCGCCGGATCCTCACCAGTCCCGAACCGGTCAGCGTCTACGACCTGGCCAACGAGCTGGGGGTGAGCGAGTCCACCATCGACAACGACCTGCGGCGGATCACCGAGCTGGCCGAACGGCACGAGGTGACCGTCCTGCGCAGCGGCGACATCGTGCGCGCGGAGGGACGGGAGACCGACCAGCGCCGGTTGATGCGGCAGGCGACCACCGACGCCGCGAACCCCGGCGCGATGCTGGCCACGTCGAGGCTGGAGTCCGCCTACGCCTCCTACGACGTCCGCCAGATCAAGCGGCACGTGGCGCGAGCGCTGAGCACGAACGGGCTGCACTGCAACGACTACGCGCTCAACCCGCTCATCCTGGACCTGGTGATCGCCGTCGACCGGATCACCGACGACTACACCCTGGGCGAGGCCGGTTCCGACACCGCCGCCCAGGCCGACACGCGGCTGGCCGGAGCCGCGCGGGAGATCACGAGCTACCTGTCGCAGGCGTATGGCGTGCGCTTCAGCGCCGCGGAGACCGAGGCGGTGGCCCTGCTGGTGGCGAGCAAGACCACGCTGTTGCGCGGGGCGACCGACCGGGACGTGGTGGTCGACCATGTCGGTCCGGAGCTGGTGAGCCTGGTGCGGCGCATCCTGACGAAGCTGGATGAGACCTATCTCGTCGACCTGACCGACGACGCCTTCGTGGCCAGCCTCGCGCTGCACACCCACAACCTGCTGCTCCGGGCCCAGGCGGGCCGCCCCCAGCCCAATCCGCTGGCGGCGGCGATCCGGAAGGGCCATCCGCTGGTCCACGAGCTGGCCGTGTTCTTCACCCGCGAGCTCGAGCAGGAGACCGGTGTGCCGGTCCACGCCGACGAGGTGGGGTTCATCGCCTTCCACCTCGGCGCGGCGCTCGACCGGCGCCGCGACGGACGCGACCAGATCGCGATCACGCTCGTGGCGCCGGGCTACCACGACCTCACCCAGCGCATCGCCGAGCGGCTCACCGCCCAGCTCGGCGACCGGATCGTGATCGACCAGATCATCGAGACCGGCGAGCCGGACGCCGGGGACGTCACTGGCGAGTTGGTGGTCAGCCCGCTCCCCGTGCCCGGTCTCCATCCGGCCCGGCAGATCCTGATCAGCCCGCTGCTCAGTCAGGCCGACATCGACCTCGTGGACGTCCAGGTGCGCGCCCAGCAACGGCGGAACACCTGGATGCGACTGGTCGGACAGCTGCACGAGCTGTTCCATGACGGCCTGTTCTACCGGTCGCCCCGGGTGAGTGACCGCGACGACCTGCTCGGCCTGCTCTGCGGGGCGCTCCGGCGCCACGAGGCCGTGCCGGAGGACTTCCTGGCCCAGGTGCACGAGCGCGAGCGGCTCTCGCCGACCGCGTTCAACGACGTCGTGGCGATCCCGCACACCCTCGGCATGCCGGCCGAGCGGACGAGCATCGCGGTGGCTGCCTTCGACGAGCCGATCGACTGGGCGGGCACGCCCGTCCGGCTGGTCCTGCTGGTCGCGTTCAGCGCCGAGGACCGCAATCTCTTCCGCGACACCTTCGACCAGCTCGTGATCACCCTGACGGAGCCGGCGAACGTGAACCGCCTGGTCGAGCGAGGACGGACCTTCGAGGACTTCGTCGCCGAGCTCGGCCGGTTGATGCAGTCGCCCTGATCGGACGGGTGCTCAGTCGGTGAGGTAGCGGCTGCTGGCCTGCACCAGGATCCGCTTGGCGCCGTTCACCCAGTTGGCCTTCAGCGCGGCCTGGGCGCCGGGGATATCGCCGTCCGCGAGGCAGCGGGCGATCGCGGCGTGCTCGGCGGCGACCCGGCCGACGATCGCCTCGTCCGGGACCAGCAGCGACTCGTAGCGGTGGAACGACTGGCGCACGGTCGCGATCAGGGACAGCAACCGCCGGTTGGGGCAGGCGCTGAGCATGACGCCGTGCCACTCGTCGTCGCGGGTCATGATCATCGAGTGGGCGGCGGACTCGCTGTCGAACTCCGCCGCCAGCTTCGCGAGCTTCCGGCCCAGCTCCTGCATCCTCGGCAGCGGGCTGAGCTCGATCGCCAGGCTCTCCAGCGCGGAGATCACCGGCGCCAGTTCCTCGAACTCGCGCGCGCTCATCGCCACGAAGCGGAACCCCTTGCCGCTCTCGCTCTCGATCTGGCCCTCGCTCTCGAGCGCGATCAGCGCCTCGCGCAGGGGAGTGCGGCTGACTCCGATCTCGGCGGCCAGCTGCACCTCGTTGATGCCCTGGCCTGGCCTCACCGCCCCCGTTCGCATGCGGGTGAGGAGTTCGTCGCGGACCTGCTCACGCAACGCTCGGCGCTCGATTGCCATGCTCTCCTCCTGCGGGGATGTCCGCAGCATACGGCCTCGCCGGTGCTGCACCGCTGAGCGATCCCGCACCGAGGGCTTGCGGTTTTGTATTCAGTATTTCTAGTGTGGCTGCTGAGTTCCTCACCTGCAACACAGGAGACCCGATGGCGCACCCCTGGGCGGACCAGTCCGTCCTGCACCACAACCGCCTCCCGGCCCACGCCTACGTCGTCGGCTACCCGGATGTGGCCAGCGCCGCCTCCTGCGAGCGTGGCCTCAGCGACCAGTGGGTGAGCCTGGACGGGGTGTGGCGGTTCGCCTTCTTCGATCGTCCCGACCTCGTCCCGGATGAGTTCTGGAGCAGCCCCCAGGACTGGCCCGGGATCGACGTGCCCGGCCTGTGGCAGACCCAGGGCTACGGCCGCCTGCAGTACACCGACGAGCTGTACCCCTTCCCGGTCGATCCACCGAACCCGCCCGCGGACAACCCCACCGGCGCCTACCAGCGCTCCTTCCGGCTCGCCGCCGACGACCTCGATCGCCGGGTCGTGCTGCGGTTCGACGGGGTGGAGAGCTTCCTCGAGGTCGCGGTGAACGGACACCGGGTCGGCTTCTCCAAGGGCAGTCGGCTCGCCGCGGAGTTCGACGTCTCCGAGGTCGTGCGGGAAGGGGAGAACCTGCTCTGCGTACGCGTGCTGCAGTTCTGCGACGGCAGCTACCTCGAGGACCAGGACATGTGGTGGGCGGCGGGCGTCATCCGTCCGGTCTCCCTGCTGCTGCGGCCCCGCGCCCGGCTGGACGACCTCGTCGTCCGCACCACCTTCGACGCCGGCTACCGCGACGCCACCCTCTCGGTGACCGCCCGGTGCTCGGCCGAGGCGGGCGACGTGAGCTGGGTGCTGCTCGACGCCGACGGGACGCGGGTCGCGTCGGGAGAGTGTGTGGACGGCGCGTCGGAGCAGGTGGTCGCCGGTCCCCGGCAGTGGTCGGCCGAGGAGCCGTACCTGTACACGCTGCTGCTCACGGTCCACGACCGGCAGGGACGAGTGAGCGAGGTGGTGCCCCAGCGGGTCGGCTTCCGCCAGGTGGAGATCCGGGACGGCGAACTGCTGCTCAACGGCCGCCACCTCGTGCTGCACGGGGTGAACCGCCACGACCACGACGACCACGACGGACGGGCGGTCGGCCTCGCCCGGATGGAACGCGACATCGTGTTGATGAAACAGCACAACATCAACGCCGTCCGCACCTCGCACTACCCGAACGACCCCCGTTTCTACGAGCTGTGCGACCGCTACGGGCTGTTCGTGCTCGCCGAGACCGACCTGGAGTGCCACGGCTTCGCCTGCGTCGGCGACATCTCCCGGATCACCGACGATCCCGCCTGGCAGGCCGCCTACGTCGACCGGATCGAGCGGCACGTGCTCGCCCAGCGCAACCACCCGTGCATCGTGATGTGGTCGTTGGGCAACGAGTCCGGCTACGGGGTGAACATCCCGGCGATGTCCGCCCGGTGCCGCGAGCTCGACCCCACCCGTCCGGTGCACTACGAGGAGGACCGGGACGCCGAGGTCGTCGACGTCGTCTCGACCATGTACTCCCGGATCCCGCAGCTCAACGACTTCGGCGAGCACCCGCACCCCAGGCCGCGGATCATCTGCGAGTACGCCCACGCGATGGGCAACGGTCCCGGCGGCTTGTGGGAGTACCAGCAGGTGATCGACCGCTGGCCCGGCATCCAGGGCCACTTCGTCTGGGAGTGGTGCGACCACGGCATCCTCACCACCGCCGCCGACGGGACGGTCTTTCACGCCTACGGCGGTGATTTCGGCGACGAGCCCAACAACGGCAACTTCTGCATCGACGGCCTCATGCTGCCCGACCAGACCCCTGGCCCCGGCCTGGCCGAGTACAAGCAGGTGCTCTGCCCGCTACGGGTCGAGCCGGTCGGCGACCACCTGCGCCTGACGAGCCGCTACCAGTTCACCGCCACGGACGACCTCGAACTCGGTCTGGAGTGGCTGGTGGACGGCACGCTGGCGGCCTCGGCCGTGATCGACGTCCCGAGCATCGAACCCGCGGCGAGCCAGCTGGTATCGCTGGTCGAGCCCTCCCTGTCGCTGGTCGCGCCCTCCCTGTCGCTGGTCGAGCCTGTCGAGACCCCCACAGACCGCCTGCTCACCGTCCGCGTGCGCCGGCGGACGGCCACAGCCTGGTCCCCGGCCGGCCACGAACTGGGCGCCTACCAGTTCGGTCTCGCTCCGACCAGGTCGAGGCGTGGTCTGGTGGGGGAGATCCCGGCGTTCGCCGGGATGACGGCAGGGAGTCATCCCGGACGCTCCGACGGTCATCCCGGACCTGATCCGGGATCCCCTTCCCGATCCGCCCGGCGCCACCCCCTACTGACGACCCTGCGCGACGGACGCCTGGAGGTGACCACCGGCGACACCGTCCTGGTCTTCGACCGGGCCGCCGGTCGCCTCGCGGGCTGGACGCAGGCCGGCCGGGACCTGGTCACCGAGCCCCTGCGGATCCACCTGACCAAGCCGGTGATCGACAACCACCGTCAGCTGCAGGAGTCACTCTGGGCGCCCCACCAGCTGCGGCTGGCGACCGAGCGCTGCCACGGTTTCACGTGGCGCCAGGAGGGTGACCGCCTCGTCGCCGAGTCCCGGACCCGGCTGGCGCCACCCGGCGGGCCCTGGAGCCTCGACCTGCGGATGCGCTACGAGGTGCACCCCGACGGCACGCTGCGGGTGGAGGTCGCGGGCGAGCCGGACGGCTATCACGACCTGGTCCAGGTGATCGGCGCGGAACTCGGGATCGCGAAGCGGTTCTGTCATTCGTCGTACTACGGACGCGGTCCTGGCGAGAACTATCCGGACTCCCGGCAGGCCGGCCTGCTCGGTCGGTACGACGCCGAGGTCGCCGACCTCAACGTCGACTACGTGGTGCCCCAGGACACCGGCAACCGCGGCGACGTCCGCTGGTTCGCCCTGCGTGACCGGCAGGGAAGCGGCGTCCTGGTCGCCGGGGATGAGCCACTGAATGTCAGCGCGTGGCCGTGGTCGGCCCGGATGATCGATGCGGCCCGACACCGTCACGACCTGGTCGAGGATCCGCGCAGCATCACGCTCAACGTCGACCACCGGGTGCTCGGGCTCGGCTCGAACTCCTGGGGCCAGGAGATCCCGGACAGCCATCGGGTGCGGCTGGAGCCGTTCCGGTACGCGTTCACCCTCGCCCCGCTCACCGCTGACGCCGACCCGGGCAGGCTCTGGCGAGCGCTCGGCCGGACGGGCGGAGGTCTCTGATGCAGCGCTTCGCGAACCTCAACGAGTTCCAGGCGGCGCTCGGTGAAGCCAGGAAATGGCAGCGCGTGGCCGAGGCCGTCCGACGGGCCGGCCGCGTGCTGCCCGAGGTGACCTACTCGATCGGCGACTCGCTGACCTATCGCGTGACGACGACGCCGGACTGCCCGGAGCTCACCGGCCATCGCCGCTATCTGGAGGCACGGTACGTCCTCGACGGGACCGCGATGATCGAGGTGGCGCCGGTCGCAGGGCTGGAGCCCAGCGACGACTACAGCGACCTCACCGACCGGCAACACTTCACCGGTTCGGGGGAGCGCTTCGACCTGGGGACGGATGAGATCGCCCTCATCGAGGAGCACGAGGCCGTCCGCGACGTGGCAGTCGGGGGCCGGGTCGTCGTGCTCCGCGTCACCGTCGAGGGGTGACGCCGCGGCACCAGGGCTCGCCGGGATGACCAGGGCGGGGAGGGGAGCCGTCGTCAGGTAACGATTCGGTAAGGGTCATTGACGTGATCCGAACACTGTATGCAAAATACAGCAAGCGTCATCCGAGCAGAGAGGCCCAACCACATGTCGATGCGCTCACGAACCCTGAAGATCCTTGCCGGCGTGGCGGCGAGTGCACTGGCGCTCGGCTTCGCCGGGTGCAGCGGCGGCGGTGGCCAGGCCCCCGCGCCGACCACCGGCGGCAGCGACAGCGCGCCCTCCGGCGCCGTGGTGTGGTCCACCTGGGGGACGCCTGAGGAGCTGACCCGCTTCAAGGACTTCAACACCCAGTTCATGAAGAAGTACCCGCAGATCAAGGTGACCCTGAACCCGGTCGCGTCGTACTCCGACTACCACTCCAAGCTGCTCGCCCAGCTGACCAGCAACACCGCGCCCGACGTGTTCTACATCGGCGACGACAAGCTCGGCCAGTTCGCCAGCGCCAACGTCCTGCTGCCGCTGAACGAGCGGATGGCCGCTCCCGGCAGCAAGATCACCAAGGACGTCTTCTTCGACGGGCTGTTCGGCGCCGCGCAGGTCGACGGCGAGATCTACGCCGCCCCCAACGACGTGAACCCGGACCTGTTCTGGTACGACAAGAAGGCGCTCGCCGCCGCCGGCATCACCGAGGATCCGGCCACCCTGGCCGCCAGCGACCAGTGGACGACGGCCACCTTCCTGGAGATGAACGACAAGCTCAAGGCTGCCGGCCTCACCGGTTCCATGTACTGGAACTACTGGGCGACCCACTACAGCTGGATCTCCGCCCAGGGCGGCAAGGCCTACGACGGCGACAGCTTCGTCGGCAACACCGATCCCAAGACCGTGGACGCGGTGACCACCCTCGGCAAGTACTTCCAGGACAAGACCTTCGTGGTCGCCGACACCCTGCCCGAAGGCGCCGGCGCCGACAGCATCTTCGTCCGGCACAAGGCAGGCTTCTTCGTCCAGGGCCGCTACACGATCGGCACGCTGAAGTCCGCCGGAGTGCAGGCCGACTACGACGTCGTCCGCTGGCCGACCGCGGACGGCAAGGCCGCTCCGACCGGCGTCGCCGCGTCCTACCTGGCGATCAACAAGAACTCGAAGAACCCCGACGCGGCCTTCCTGTTCTGGAGCGAGTTCCTGAACGCCGAGGGCCAGAAGTTCCGGCTGGCCGGCGGCGGCAACGCCGTCCCGTCCGTGAAGGGCGCCGACGAGGTGGTGCTCGAGGACAACTACCCGGCGAACGCCCAGAGCCTTCTCGACGCCCGCAACATCGGCTTCGTGAACTACCCCGCCGAGGCGAAGGTTCCCGGCCTGTCGTCCGACATCAGCGACCTGTTCCTGAAGCTCTACCAGGGCAAGGCCGACGCACAGGGCACGCTGGACGCGGTGGCTGCCCTGGCCAAGGAGAAGATCGGATCGTGACGACGCCTCGCCCCACGCCGGTCGTGTCGACCGTCCGCCGCCCCGCGGCGTGGCGCCGGCGCGACCGGCGCTGGGGCTGGGTGTTCGTCGGCCCGCAGCTGGTCGGCATGGTGCTGTTCATCCTCGGGCCGTTCGTGGCCAGCCTCGTGCTGGCCTTCGCGTCCTGGGACGGGCTGACCGCACTGAAGTGGGTGGGGCTGGCGAACTTCATCGACCAGCTCACCGACGAACTGCTGCTGAAGTCCATCGTGAACACGCTGCTGATCGCCCTGATCACCGTCCCGGTGGGCCTGGCGCTCGCGCTGCTGATCGCGGTGGCACTGGAGAAGCTGCGGACACGATCGCTCTACCTGGTGCTGTTCTTCGCCCCGGTGGTGACCAGCACGGTCGCGGTCGCGATGATCTGGCAGCAGCTGTTCCGCGCCGACGGCGTGCTCAGCAGCTTCATCGGCAGCACGTTCGGCATCGATCCGCCGGACTGGCTGGGCGACCCCCGGCTCGCGCTGGTCTCGGTGTGCATCGTGACCATCTGGAGCTCGGTGGGCCTGAACTCGGTGATCTTCCTCGCCGGGCTGCAGGGCATCTCGCCGTCCGTGGTGGAGGCCGCGCAGCTGGACGGCGCCGGCGCCTGGTCGCTGCTCACCCGGATCCGGATGCCGCTCATCTCGCCGATCATCTTCTTCTCCACGGTCGTGGCGTTCATCTCGTCGCTGCAGACCTTCGACACGGTCTTCGTCCTCACCGCGGACGCCGGACCGGACAACGCCACCCGCACGATCGTCTACCACATCTACGACCTCGGCTTCGGACGCTTCGAGTTCGGTCCGTCCAGTGCCGCGTCGGTGATCCTGCTGGTGCTCACCCTGGTGATCACCGGGCTGCAGTTCGCCGCCCAGAAGCGCTTCGTGCACTACGAGAGCGAGTGAGCATGGCTGTGATCGAGGCAAGCGCACCCGTCCGGCAGGGGTCGGGACGGACGCGGCGCGGCGCCCGCAAGCTCGTCCTGCACCTCGTGCTGCTGGTCGGCGGCCTGGCCATGGTGTTCCCGTTCGCGTGGATGCTGCTGACGTCGTTCAAGACGCTGCCGCAGCTCCTCGAGGACCCGCTGAGCTTCCTGCCGAGCCCGTGGACGGTCGCCAACTACGTCCAGGCATGGACGTCGGTGCCGTTCGGCCAGGCGTACCTGAACAGCCTCTACATCTGCCTGCTGTCGGTGGTCGGCACGCTGCTCACCGCTTCGATGGCCGGCTATGCGTTCGCCCGGATCGAGTTCCGCGGCGCCAAGGTGCTGTTCGTGATCTTCCTCGCCACCCAGATGATCCCCAAGCAGGTCACGCTGATCCCGTTCTACCTGCTGATGACGAGGTTCGGCTGGGTGGACTCGCACCTGTCCCTGATCGTGCCGGCGATGCTCGTCAATCCGTTCGCGGTGTTCCTGATGCGGCAGTTCGTGCTCACCCTGCCCAGGGAACTGGAGGAGGCGGCCCGGGTCGACGGCTGCGGCCGCTGGCGGATGTTCTGGCGGATCGTGCTGCCCAACCTGCGTCCCGGGCTCGCGGCCCTGGCGATCATCGTGGCGCTGGATGTGTGGAACAGCTTCCTGTTCCCGCTGGTGCTGCTGAACACGCCGGACCTGTTCACCGTCCCGCTGCTGCTGACCAGCTTCCGCGGCCAGTTCGGCTCGATCAATTACGGGCTGGTGATGGCCGCGTCGGCGATCGCGACCGTGCCGATGCTGATCGCGTTCGTGATCGGGCAGCGGAAGATCATCGACTCCCTGGCCACCTCGGGGCTGGGCGGACGGTGAGCGCGCCCGGACGGCTCGCCGACGCCGCCGCGGCGTTCCTCGACCTGCGGCTGGTGCCGTTCACGCTGCCGGGCTCCCGGCTGCTGGTGCGTCGGACGGACGTGGGCCTGTCGATCTGCCGGGCCGAGTACGAGGTCGCCGCCGACGATGCGGTCGCGGTCCGTTCGCTGCGGCTGTTCGAGAAGAACACCGAATTGCCGGTGACCGCCGTGCACGTGGACCGGATCGAGTTCGGGGGAGGGGTGGCCAGCCTCACCTTCGCGGGGCCGTGCGAGCTGAGCCTGGGCGCCGCGGTGCCGGTCCGCGTGGCCGTCGACCTGCCGGACGGCGGCCGGATCGACGCCGTGATCGGCGACCGGGCGATCGGCCTGGTGGTGGACGACCACCAGGTCCGGGTGCACGGTCACGCGGCCCATGCCGACCACCTCGCCGCCACCCGCGGCACATGGCTGGACTGGTTCGCCCGCTGCCCGGCCGTCCGGGCCGACCTGCAGGCGATGGCCGCCCACTGCTGGTGGGTGCTCGGCGCGAACCAGGTGGAGATCGACCTCGTGCCCGGCTCGCGCGCGGTGGTGCCGTCGAAGCTCGGTTACGTCGCGCTGTGGCAGTGGGACGCCTACTTCATCGCCATCGGGCTGCGCCACGGCGACCTCGACCTCGCGCGGGAGCAGTTCGAGCTGGCGGTCCGGTTCCAGCGGGCGGACGGCCAGCTGCCCGATGTGGTGCATGACGGCGGCGTCCTGGCCGGCAGCGACGACCTGCCGCCCGGGGACCTCGCCCGGTTGCGCGAGCTGGCGTCGCCGGCCGCCGACCCGGATGCCCCGATCCCGTTGACCAAGCCGCCGCTGGCGGCACTGGCGCTGGTCCGGCTCGCCGAGAGCGGGGCGGCGGGGGAGTGGCTGCGCGGGATGCTGGCCCGGGTGGCCGCCTCCCAGCAGTGGTGGTTCGACCACTGCCTGGCCGCGGACGGCCTGCCCGAGTACGGCCATCCGTACTCGTCGGGGCTCGACGACAGCCCCGTGTTCGACGCCGAGCTCCCGGTCGCCACCCCGGAGCTGGCGGCCTACCTCGAACTCCAGGACCGGCTGCTGGCCGACCTGCTGGCCGGGTTCGGCGAGGCGGCCGCCGCGGGGTCGCACCGGCTGCGGGCCGAGGACACCCGCGCCCGGCTGCTCGGCCTCTGGCAGCCGGAACCGGGACGGTTCGCCCCACGAGGGGGAAGCGGCCCGATCGCGTCCCACACCGTGCTGGACCTCCTGCCGCTGCTCACCGGCACCTTGCCGGCCGACGTCGTGGCCGCCGTCGTCGACGAGCTGGGCGACCCGGCGACGTTCGCCGCGCCCCACCCAGTCCCGACCGTGGCGCTGGCCGACGCGGCCTTCGATCCCGAGCGGATGTGGCGCGGTCCGGTGTGGCTGAACACCAACTGGCTGCTGGTGGAGGGCCTGCGGCGCAGCGGATGTCCCGACGCCGCGCGACGCCTGGCCGAACGGACCCTGGCGATGGTCGTCGCCGCCGGCGGAGCGTTCGAGTACTTCAACCCGGTCACCGCGGGCCGGCCCCCGCGCGCCGTGCCGGCGTTCGGCTGGACGGCCGCGCTGTTCATCGACCTGGCCGTCCGCTACGCCCCGCCAGACCTTGACCCGGGCGAGTGGGCGTAGCAGGATTCTGAATACAACATACAATGTGCAGAAGCTCGCAGGAGGGATGGTGCAGCCGATGACCGCGCCGTACGTCCACCCGTACATCCCCAACACCGCGCCCGAGGCCAGGGCGGCGATGCTGGCCGCGGTGGGTGCCGCCTGCGTGGACGAGTTCTACGCCGACGTTCCCGCGGCGCTGCGGCTGCAGCGTCCCCTGGACCTGCCGCCCGCGCTGGTGGCCGAGCAGGACCTCGTCCGGCACGTCAGTGGCCTGCTCGACCGCAACCGTCCGCTCGCGCCGGGCCGCAGCTTCCTCGGCGCGGGCACCTACCTGCACCACGTCCCCGCCGTGGTGGACGAGGTGATCGGCCGCAGCGAATTCCTCACCGCCTATGCCGGCGAGCCCTACGAGGACCACGGCCGTTTCCAGGCGCTGTTCGAGTACGAGTCGCTGATGGCCGAGCTGCTGGCGATGGACGTGGTCACCGTGCCCACCTACGACAGCCTCCAGGCCGCGTCGACCGCGCTCGCCATGGCCGGCCGGATCACCGGCCGGCGCAGGGTGCTGGTGGCGTCCGACGTGCTGCCCGACCGCCGGTCGCGGGTGCACGACTTCGTCCGGACGGGCCTCGACCTGGTCGACGTGCCCACCCGGAACGCGACGGCCGACGTGCCCGCGCTGGTCGCGGCGCTCGACGACTCGGTGGCGGCGGTCTGGGTGGAGACCCCGAGCCACACCGGCGCGATCGAGACCGGACTGGCCGAACTGGCCGAGGCCGCGCACGCGGTGGGCTCGATCGTCGTGGTGAGCACCGACCCGATCTGTTGCGGCGTGCTCACCCCGCCGGCCGACCAGGGCGCGGACATCGTCTGCGGCGACCTGCAGTCGCTCGGGCTGCACGCCTGGTACGGCGGCGCGCACGGCGGGTTCCTCGCGGTGCACGACGACCCGAGGTTCGTGATGGAGCTGCCGTCCCGGCTGTTCGGGCTGGCCGCGACCGACGTCCCCGGCGAGTACGGCTTCGGCGACGTGGCCTATGAGCGCACCTCCTTCGCGCTGCGCGAGGAGGGCAAGGAGTGGGTGGGCACCGCCGCCGCCCTGTGGGGGATCGCCGCCGGCGTGTACCTGGCGTTGCTGGGCCCGCTCGGCATGGCCGAGCTGGGCGAGACCGTCCTCGCCCGGACGCGGTACGCCCAGCGGCGGCTGCAGGCGGTGCCCGGCGTCCGTCTCGGCGACGAGGCGATCCACTTCCGGGAGTTCACGATCGAACTGTCGGGGACGACCCCCGCGGACCTCGTCGAAAGCCTGCGACCGCAGGGGATCGCCCCCGGCGTGCCGCTGGACGACCGCCGGCTGCTGGTCTGTGTCACCGAGCTGAACACCGCGGACGACATCGACGCGCTCGTCGCCGCGGTCGCCGGAGTCGCCCAGGAGGTGCGAGCATGAGCCTTCCCGTCGCCCCCAGGCCGGCGCTGCGCCGGTTCCACCAGGCCCGCTGGGACGAGCCGGTGCTCTTCGAACTCGACGCCCCGGGCGAGCGCGGGGTGATCCCGAGCCAGGTCGAGCCCGGCGTCCGCGAGCTCGTCGGGGACGTGGTCGCCGGCCTGCCGGACGGGCTGCGCCGGTCCAGCCTCCCGGGCCTGCCCGAGGTGGGCCAGATGCGGGTGCTGAAGCACTACCTGCGGCTGTCCCAGGAGAACCTCGGCGCGGACTTCAACGTCGACGTCGGTCAGGGCACCTGCACGATGAAGTACTCGCCGAAGGTGAACGACGGGCTCGCCGCGCACCCGTCGCTGCTGGACCTGCACCCGTTGCAGGAGCAGGCCGACGCGCAGGGCGTCCTGGAGATCATCTGGCGGACCCAGCGGATGCTCGCCGAGATCTCCGGCATGGACGAGGTCGGGCTGCACACGCAGGGCGGCTCGGCGGCGATCTGGACGAACATCGCGATGATCCGGGCCTACTTCGAGGCGCGCGGCGAGGCCGGGCAGCGCACCGAGGTGATCACCACGATCTTCAGCCACCCGTCGAACGCCGCCACGGCGAAGGCGGCCGGGTACGACGTGATCACGATCTATCCGGACGCGGACGGCTACCCCGACATCGAGGCCTTCCGGCAGGCGCTGTCGCCGCGGACCGCGGCGATCATGGTGACCAATCCCGAGGACACCGGCATCTACAACCCGCGGATCGCCGAGTGGGTGGAGCTGGCGCACTCGGTCGGGGCGCTGGCGTCGTACGACCAGGCCAACGCCAACGGCATCCTCGGCATCACCCGCGCCCGCGACGCCGGCTTCGACGTCTGCCACTTCAACCTGCACAAGACCTTCGGCACGCCGCACGGCTCGGGCGGTCCGGGAGCCGGGGCGAACGGGGTGGCCGCGCACCTGGTGCCGTTCCTGCCCCGTCCGCTGGTGGTGCGGGACGGGGACGCCTACCGCCTCGACGACGACCGTCCGCTCTCGATCGGCAAGGTGGCACCGTTCTACGGGGTGGTGCCGAACATCGTCCGGGCGTACGCGTGGATCCGTGCGCTGGGTGCCGACGGGCTCAGGGCGGTGGCCGAGACGGCGGTGCTGAACAACAACTACCTGATGGCCAGGGTGCTGGACATCCCCGGTGCGTCGGCCCCGTACGCCACCGGCCGGCGGCGGATCGAGCAGGTGCGCTACTCGTGGCAGGACCTGTACGAGGAGACGGGGATCAGCTCGGAGGAGCTGGGCATCCGGGCGTCCGACTACGGCATGCACTACTGGACCAGCCACCACCCGTACGTGGTTCCGCAGCCGTTCACGCTCGAGCCGACCGAGTCGTACTCGAAGGCCGAACTGGACGAGTACGCGGACGTGCTCGCGCAGGTCGCCCGCGAGGCCAGGGAGGCGCCCGACGTGGTCCGTGCCGCCCCGCACAACCAGACCGTCCACCACACCCACCACGACGACCTGGACGATCCCGCCCGCTGGGCCACCAGCTGGCGGGCCTACCGGCGCAAGTACGGCTACGGGGATCCCGGGTCTGTTCCGGGATGACGTCCCTCAACCGTCGTCCCGTGCTCTCCCGCGTCATCCCGGACTTGATCCGGGATCCCTGGACCGGACTGCTCGGCCTGGTCGTCAACCCCGTCGCGGGGCTGGGCGGCCCGGCCGGGCTGAAGGGCAGCGACGGGACGGCCACGCAGCAACTGGCGCGAGCCCGTGGCGCAGAACCGCATGCCGGTGATCGGGCGGCGCGCATGCTCGGCGTGCTGGCGACGGCGCTGCCGGACGTTCGCATCCTGACGGCTGCCGGGCCGATGGGGGCCGATGCGGTGGCCCGGGCAGGGCTGCGCGGTGAGGCTGTCTGGGCGCCGGGATCGTCCGACACCAGCGGCGACGACACCACTGCCGCGACCGCGGCCCTGGTCGCGGCGGGCGCCGGCCTGGTGCTGTTCGTCGGCGGGGACGGCACGGCGCGGGACGTGGTCGCCGGGCTCCCCGAGGGCGTGCCGATGCTGGGCGTGCCCGCCGGGGTCAAGATGTACTCCTCGTGCTTCGCCGTGGGCCCGGAGGCCGCCGGAGCGCTCGCCGTCCGCTGGCTGGACGGAGGGCTGCCGACCCGCACCGCCGAAGTGCTCGACATCGACGAGGACGCCCTGCGGGCCGGCCGGACCGAGCCCCGGCTGCACGCGCTGGTCCCCGTCCCCGAGTGGGCCGGACGGACCCAGGCCCGCAAGGCCGCCACGCCGGCGTCGGAGGCGGCCGCGGTGGCCGCGTCCGCCCGCGGTGCGCTCGCCCGCCTCGAGCCCGGCGTGCGCTACCTGCTGGGGCCGGGCGGCACCATCGCCGAACTGGGCCGGCAGCTGGGCGTGGCCCCGTCCCCGCTCGGCGTCGACGTCCTGCTCGACGGGCGGCTGCTGGCCAGGGACGCCGCCGAGCCCGAACTGTTCGAACACGTCGCGGACGGCCCCGCGCGCGCCGTGGTGACCGTGATCGGCGGCCAGGGCTTCCTGATCGGCCGCGGCAACCAGCAGCTGTCGCCGCGAGTGCTGCGGGCACTCGCACCCGAGCCGCTGCTGGTCGTCGCCACGGAGCAGAAGCTGCTCGACCTCGCCGGCCGTCCGCTGCTGCTCGACACGGGCGACCCGACGCTGGACGCCGAGCTGGCGGGGCACGTCCGGGTGGTGACCGGACCGGGCAGCATGGCCATGTATCCGATTGCTTCAGCACAATGATCCCGACACGACAGGAGCACGACATGAGGCTTGCCGGCAAGGCGGCGATCGTCACCGGTGGTGGTGGCGGCATCGGCAGGGCCACGGCGCTGGCATTCGCCGCGGAGGGCGCGAGGGTGGCCGTGGTCGACATCAACCCGGACGCGGCGGCACAGACGGTGGCCCAGGTCCTGGCCGCCGGCGGGACGGCGATCGCCGCGCCCGCGGACGTGTCCAGCGAGGCGGAGATCAAGGCCGTCGTCGCGGCCACCGTCGAGGCGTTCGGCACGGTGGACGTCGTGTTCAACAACGCCGGCATCATCCGCCGCACCACCGTCGAGGACATCTCGGTCGACGAGTGGGACCGGGTGTTCGCGGTGAACGTCCGCTCGATCTTCCTGATGTGCCGCGAGGTGGTGCCGATCATGGCCGCCGCGGGCGGTGGCTCGATCATCAACACCGGCTCGGGCTGGGGCCTGAAGGGCGGCGGCCGGGCGGTGTCGTACTGCGCGTCCAAGGGTGCGGTGGTGAACCTGACCCGTGCGCTGGCCATCGACCACGGTCCCCAGGGCATCCGGGTGAACTCGGTCAACCCCGGCGACGTGAACACCGACATGCTGCGCAACGAGGCCAGCCAGCTGCACCAGGACGCGCAGAGCTTCCTCGCCGAGGCCGCGGACCGGCCGCTGGGACGGATGGGCGAGCCGTCCGAGATCGCGGCCGCCGTGGTCTGGCTGGCCAGTGACGAGTCCAGCTACGTCACCGGCTCCGCGCTGAGCGTGGACGGCGGCGGCAACGCCTGAGCCGCGGCCGCTGCCGTCGGTTCTGCCCGCGCGGACCCGCCCGCCCCTAGCATGAGGTCATGGACGAACCGAACGGCCGCATCGCCGAGCTACGAGGCCAGGCCGCGCAGGTGCGCGTGCGCGCGATCGAGTCGAACAAGCTGCTGATCGAGGAGCTCGCCGGGATCTGGCACGAGCTGAACGAGCTGGCCGCCGGCCGTCCGGAGGTCCGTAGGACCTGCGACCGGATCGCCGGCGACATCGCCCGGCTGGAGAAGCTCGACCTGGCGTTCGACGCCGAGTGGCTCGCCGAGGTGAAGGACGCTCGTCCCTGACGTCAGCGGGGCGGGAACACCATGTCCGGCCCGAGTTGGGCAGGGGCGGCGATCCCGGCGGGTGCGCCGGGGAAGAGCAGCAGGCCGCCCTCGGGGACGGAGTAGACCGCCCGCGTCGGCCGGGACGGCGTGCGCCGGTGCGGGGCCGGGCGCGGCGCGATCCGGGTGGACGGATGGGTCTCGATCAGGAGTGCCATTGGGTGAGTCCTCGGTTTGTGGCTCGCAGCCACGGCGGGACGCGCTCAGGCTGCGGCGAGTTCGGGTTGGGTCAGGAACGTCAGAACGACATTCGACAACAACAACCACAGACCATGGCGACAGCGCCTGCGCGCACCAGGTCCGGACTCATGGCAACGAAGATAGCCGCCGGACGGGCTCCGCGTCGCATCGGCGTCTCGGATGACGGAACCGCGGTCCCACCCGGACCCTGCGATCAGCCGATCTCGAGGAGCACCTTTCCCGTGGTCGCGCGTCCTTCGAGGGCACGATGGGCGTCGGCGGCCTCCGCGAGCGGGAAACGGGCGCCGATGCGGACGTCGAGTGCGCCGGCGGCCACCGCGGCGAAGAGGTCGTCGGAGCGTTGCCGCAACTCCTCGGTGGTGACGATGTAATCGCCCAGCTTCGGCCTGGTGACGTACAGCGAGCCGCCGGCGTTGAGCCGCTGCAGGTCGAAGGGCGGCACCTGGCCGCTCGCGCCGCCGAACAGCACGAGCATCCCGCGCCGTCGCAGGCTCGCCAGGGAGGCGTCGAAGGTGGTGCGGCCGACGCCGTCGTAGACGACCGTGGCGCCGCCGTCCGACAGCTCGCGCACCAGGGCTGGCAACTCGGCGGTGAGGTCGCCCAGCTGGTCGTAGCGGATCACGTCCGAGGCGCCGGCGGCCCGGGACAGCTCCGCCTTCTCCGCGGTGGAGACCGTGGTGATCACCCGGGCGCCCCGGGCCACCGCGAGCTGCGTCAGCAGCAGGCCCACGCCGCCGGCGCCGGCGTGGACGAGGGCGACGTCCCCGCCGCCCAACGGGTAGGTGGACGTGGCCAGGTAGTGGGCGGTCATGCCCTGCAGGGGCAGCGCGGCGGCCGTGTCGAGGGCGACACCGTCCGGGACGCGCAGAGCGCGCGCCGCCTTGACCGTGACGAGTTCTGCGTAGGAACCGGGGGCGTCCGTCCACGCGATCCGGTCGCCGATCGCGATGTCGTCCACGCCGTCCCCGACCGCGACCACCACGCCCGCGCCCTCGTCGCCGGGGACGTGCGGGAACGGCACAGGGTACACACCGGAGCGGCGGTAGGTGTCGATGAAGTTCACCCCGGCAGCCGCCACCCGCGCCACGACCTCACCGGCCCCGGGGAGCGGATCGGGGAGGTCGACCAGGTCGAGGGACTCGGGGCCACCGGGCTGCTGGAGCTGGATCGCGCGCATACCCCTGACGATAGCCTCGGCTGGGTCGGCGAAGGCAGCTAGTCGAGATCGCCGCCCTGTCCTGACGGTCACATCGGTCCCTGAGGAGCGAGCGCCAGCGAGCGTCACGAAGGGCATGCCGGTCACCTGCCCTTCGTGACGCCCGGCTCGTTCCTCTCCGGGCTCCTCAGGGAGCGGTTGGGGTGCCCAACCCCGGCCACCGTCATCCCGGGCTTGACCCGGGATCTCGTAGGCTGACCCGCGGGGCTGGTGCAGGGATCCGGCGTTCGCCGGGACGACATGTGGCGCACTGGTCGACCCGCGGCCGGGTGATCGTCCGGGCGGCCGATGGACTTACGCTGGGCTCTCCTGTCGTCCGCGAATCGCAGAAGGTCGTCCGTGAGAGCAGTGAACCTGCGTGCCCTCGCCTACCTGGGCGGTGCGGTGCTGCTGTGGGGGACCAGCTTCGCGGTCACCAAGAGCGCCTACGCCGCCCTGCCGCCGATGTACGTGGTCTGGCTGCGGATGATCGTCGCCCTGATCGGGTTCCTGCCGCTGCTGCCGCTGGTGAAGCGGCCCGCCTACGAACCCGGTGACTGGAAGGTCCTCGCGCTCGCCACGCTGTTCATCCCGTGCCTCTACTTCACGCTCGAGGGCTTCGCGATCCGGTTCACCAGTTCGAGCCAGGCCGGGGTGATCGCCGCGGTGATGCCGCTGATCGTCGCGATCAGTGCCTGGGCGGTGCTGCGCGAGCGCCCGTCCCGGCGCACCATCGGCGCGATCCTGGTCACGATGGCGGGTGTCGCCGTGCTGTCGCTGGGCGGAGCCTCACCGGCCGCGGCGCCCAATCCGGTGCTGGGCAACCTTCTCGAGCTGGCCGCCATGCTCGCCGCCGCCGGCTCCACCCTGACGATCAAGCGGCTCACCACCCGCTACGACCCGCTGCTGATCACCGGCCTGCAGATGGGTGTCGGCAGCGTATTCTTCGCGCCGCTCGCGCTGGCCTCCGGCCCTGTCGACTGGGCGGCGGTGCCGGCAAACGCGTGGCTGGCCGTCGGCTACCTCGGCATCGGCTGCGGGCTGGGCGCGTTCGGCCTCTACACCTCGGGCCTCCGCCTCGTCCCGGCCACCCGGGCGGCGCTCACCATCAACCTCGTGCCCGCCGTCGCGCTCGTCACCGGCTGGCTCGCCCTCGGCGAGACCATGTCCCCGTTCCAGATCGGCGCGTGCGTCCTGATCGTCGGCTCCGTCGCCTACGCCGAACTGGGCGGACGCCGGACGCCCCCGTCCGCCGGAGCACCGGAGCCGGACGACCTGCCGCTGGCCGGGCGAACGGGCGGGTAACCCTCAACCACAAGGGCAGAAAGTCTCAACCAAATGCTCGCCGCCCGCGCCGGCCATGCCAGACTGCCGATATCGGCACCCTGAAGGGGTTGTCAAAAAGGCGTTGTCCGTCCACATCCTGCGACGGCGATACGCCGAAAAACGTGCGCTCTCGTGATGTTTGCGCGCCCGCAGTCGAAATACCGGAAAGGGTGGCGATGGGTCGGTTCAGGACGGCTCGCACGCTGGTCGCGACGCTGGTGGTGGCGGCGTTCCTCGCGGTCACCGGCGGAGTGGTGGCCGATGCGCCCTCGCACGCCGCGGAGGCGGTGTCGATCTCGTCGCTGAAGGCCCGGGCGATCTACTTCCAGCAGGCGGGCAAGACCGCTGAGCGGGACCTCGCGGTCAGTTCCATGTCCGCCACCTCGGCGTGGGAGGCGAAACTGTGGGCCGGGTTCGTGGACTCCTGGTCCTCGATCAACAGCTCCATGACGATGAACACCGCGGTGCCGAGCGGGCTCCCGGGGAAGGGCCACGTCTTCGTCGTGCTGGGTTCCGCGCTGACCTCGTCCGGGAAGATGAGCGCCAAGTTCGAGCGACGCCTGAAGCTCGCGGTGAAAGCGCTGAAGAAATACGCGTCAGCCACCGTTCTGGTGAGTGGTGGTGCGGCCCGGAATGGCGTGACCGAGGGCGAGGCCGGACGGAAATGGTTGCTTGCCCAGGGTATCGACGAATCGCGAATCGCGGTTGAGCAGAAATCCTCGTCCACCATCGGGAATGCGAAGAACTCCATGGCCGTCCTGGCCAAGTCGGACGCCTCGAGCTACAGCCTGATCTCGGACTCGTCGCACCTGCGCCGGGCGTCGGTGCTGTTCGATGCCGCGTCCGTCCTGGTGCAGGAGAACAGCGGCAAGGCGACGTCGATCGAACGGCTCGCCAACGTGGCCTACCCGGACATGACCGGCGCCGGCAAGGGGCCCCTGTCGGCCAGTTCCGTCGCCTACACCGCCAGCAATGTCGCCAGCCTGTTCGGGGTGTCGTCGGCGTACAACAAGCTGGTGTCGACGCCGCCGTCCACGCCGGTGCTCACCGCCCTGGCCGTGACCGCGCCGACCAAGGTGACCTACCGGGTGGGGGAGAGCCTCAGCACGAAGGGCCTGGTGGTCAAGGCCGTCTACGACAAGGGCGCCTACGCCAAGGTCGTGACCAGCGCGGCCACGCTGTCCGGCTTCGACTCCGCGGCGGTCGGCACCGGCGAGACCACGGCGGCCTACACCGACGGCGGCGTGACGAAGACCTCCTCCTTCCGCTACTCCGTCGTCAGGGCGACCAGCAAGCTCACCGTGAAGCTGTCGACCAAGACCCTCAAGCGGAAGAAGACCCGCGTGGTGGCGAAGGCGACCGTCGTCGCGAGCACCAGCCGGCTCGTGCCCATCGGGACCGTGCGCTTCTACCTCGACGGCAAGCTGCTGAAGAGCGTCCCGCTGACCGCGGAGAGCAAGGGCCAGGCCCGGTTCACCTACCCGAAGGTCACCAAGGCCGGCAAGCACAAGATCGTGGTGAAGTACCTCGGCAACGACAGCATCGAGCCGGCCCGCACGCCCGTCACGGTCAAGGCGAAGTAGTCCTCCCGCAGCCCGGCACCCACCCCGGAACGGATTGGTCCGTCCAGGTGTTGGGTAGGAGTGTCAGGCAGTTCGAAGGAGGACCTCATGATGCGCAACCCGGACGATGACGCCATCGGGGCCCCGGGCGCCCGGAGGAACCCGGTGGCGGACGTGGGCCTGGACGCGGGGCCGGCCCGCGCGGTCGAGCCGCGGGTGGGTCCCACCGAGGGACCGTATCTGGGCGAGTCCGCCCCCGAGGAGGAGGGGGCCCGCTTCGGAGCAGGATCCGGCAGGCTCCCGAACACCCCGCTGCGGACCACCCCGGCCACCGCGCGTCCGCTGGAGCACGGCGTCGACGAATGACCGGGAGTCCGGGGCCGGGTGGACCGAGTCAGGAACCGTCCCCGGCCTGGGCGATGCCGAGGGTCGCGTAGGCGCGGCGGATGTGCTGCTCGATCAGGGACGCCGCCGCCGTGGCGTCGCCGGCTTCGATCGCCGCGAGGATCTCGCCGTGCTCGGTGAGCAGCTGCCGGCGGTGGGCGGGCCAGTCGGGCATCGCCGAGGACGCGGTCCGGATGACCTCGCGGACGGCCTGCCGGATCGCGATGGTCAGGTCGGCGACCAGCTCGCTCTGGCCGGCCCTGGCGATCTGGACGTGGAAGTCGGTGTCCAGGTCGTTGAACTCGGCCACCTCGTCGGCATCCTCCATGGCGGCCATCAGTCCGCGCAGCCGCCGCAGCGAGCGGGCGGTCGTCCGCTGGGCGGCCAGCGCGGCCGACGACCGCTCCAGCGCCACCCGGGTCTCGGTGAGGTCGGCGGTGCCGGCGTCGGAGAGCGAGAGGTGCAGCTGGAAGATCCGCGCCAGCGCGTCCCCGCGGGCGGGGGCGATCCGCGTCCCGCGGCCGGGCCCCGTGCTGGACGTGATCAGGCCCTGGGTCTGCAGCACCCGCATCGCCTCCCGGACGGCGGACCGGCTCACCGCGAGCTGGGCGGCGAGGTCGCGCTCGGGCGGCAACTGGTCGCCCGGGCGGTGGGTTCCGGCGAGGATCCCTGCCTCGATGTGCTTGAGCACCACCTCGTAGGCGTGCAGTCCCTCGCGTTCGCGGGTCGGTGTCACCCGCACATTGTGGCGAACCGGGTGGGTACTTGACGATGTCGGATGTCAGGTACAGACTCGAACTAATGGTCTGACCAATAGGCCGGCTGGGCAAGGAGGCTCAATGACGATCCGGACCGAGGGCGTCACGGTAGCCCTGTTCGCCACGTGCATCAACGACATGATGTTCCCCGGCACCCCCAGAGCGGTGGTCGACGTGCTGGAACGCCTCGGCTGCCGGGTCGAGTTCCCCTTCGAGCAGACCTGTTGCGGCCAGATGTTCACCAACACCGGCTATTTCGACGCCGCGGTGCCCGACGTCCGCAACTACGTGAAGGCGTTCTCCGACTACGCCTACATCGTCGGCCCGTCCGGGTCGTGCGTGGGCGCCGTGCGGCACCAGCACCCGATGCTCGCCGCCCACGCCGGGGACGAGAAGCTCGCGGCGGCGGTCGAGCAGGTGGTGGCGCGCACCTACGACTTCACCGAGTTCCTCGTCGACGTGCTCGGCGTCACCGACGTGGGCGCGTCCTTCCCGCACCGGGTGACCTACCACCCCACCTGCCACTCGGTGCGGGTGACGAAGGTGGGCGACCGTCCCTACCAGCTGCTCAGCCGGGTGAAGGGGATCGACCTCGTGCCACTGCCCGCGGCCGACCAGTGCTGCGGGTTCGGCGGCACCTTCTCCGTGAAGAACCCGGACGTGTCCGTCGCGATGGGCGCCGACAAGGCCAGGCACGTGATGGAGACCGGCGCGGAGTACCTGGTCACCGGCGACAATGCCTGCCTGATGCACATCGGCGGCCTGTTGCACCGGCAGAACGCCGGGGTGAAGACGATCCACCTGGCCGAGATCCTGGCCTCCACCGAGGCGGGTGCGGCATGAGCACCCCCGTCCAGCGCCGGACGCCGGCCCCGCCGCCCGGCACCTTCCTCGGCATGCCGAGGTTCCAGGAGAACGCGAAGGTGCAGCTCGCCAACGAGCAGTTGCGCAAGAACCTGCGGCACGCCACCGGCACCATCCGGGCCAAGCGCGCCGACCGGGTGGCCGAGGTGCCGGAGTGGGAGGAACTGCGGCTGGCCGGCGAGGCCATCAAGAACCGCACGCTGCGGCACCTCGACAGCTACCTCGTGCAGCTGGAGGAGTCCCTGACCAGGGCGGGGGCTACCGTCCACTGGGCGAGGGACGCCGCGGAGGCCAACCGGATCGTCGTCGGGCTGGTCCGCGCCAAGGGTGTGGACGAGGTCGTCAAGGTCAAGTCGATGGCCACCCAGGAGATCGAGCTCAACGAGGCCCTGGAGGAGGCCGGGATCGCGGCCTGGGAGACGGACCTGGCCGAGTTGATCGTCCAGCTGGGCCATGACCGGCCGAGCCACATCCTCGTCCCGGCGATCCACCGCAACCGTGCCGAGGTGCGGGAGATCTTCCTGCGCGAGATGAAGCAGTACGGCACCCCGGCGCCGGAGGACATCACCGACGACCCGGCGGAACTGGCCGGTGCCGCCCGCCGGCACCTGCGGGAGAAGTTCCTGCGGGCGAAGGTCGCGGTCTCCGGCGCGAACTTCGCGATCGCCGAGACCGGCACGCTGGTCGTCGTCGAGTCCGAGGGCAACGGCCGGATGTGCCTCACCCTGCCCGAGACGCTGATCTCCGTGGTCGGGATCGAGAAGGTGCTGCCGAGCGTCGCGGACCTCGAGGTGTTCCTGCGGCTGCTGCCGCGTTCGTCCACCGGTGAGCGGATGAACCCCTACACGTCCATGTGGACGGGCGTCACGCCCGGCGACGGCCCCCAGGACGTGCACGTCGTGCTGGTCGACAACCTGAACATCTGCCCGGTCTACGAGCGGGTCGGCGGGCACGCCTACGGCTCGGTCTACCCGGGGCCGATCGGGGCGGTGCTCAACCCGCAGCTGCGCGGCATCGAGTCGCCGATCGACGCCTCGCTGCCGTACGCGTCGACCCTGTGCGGGGCGTGCTTCGACGTCTGCCCGGTGCGGATCCCGATCCCCGACATGCTGGTGCACCTGCGCCACGAGGTGGCCGAACACAAGCGGGGCAAGCCGAAGCTGGAGCCGACGGCGATGGCACTGGCCGGCTGGGTGCTGAGCGACCGGCGCCACTTCGAACTGGCCGAGAGGGTGGCCGGGCTGGCCGCCCGGGCGCTGCCGAACACGAGTCACCTGGGGCCGCTGCCCTGGCCGGCATCGCCGTGGACGCGGGCCCGCGACCTGCCGATGCCCGCCCAGGAGTCGTTCCGGGCCTGGTGGCGCCGGACGCGTGGAGAGGGACGCTGATGAACGCGCGCGAGGAGATCCTGTCCAGGGTGCGGGTCGCCCTGGCCGACGTCGTCCAGCCCGATCCGGTCGCGGACGTGCCGATCGCCTGGGAGTACGGGAGGGTCACCCCCATGCCCGACGTGCTGGCGCGGTTCGTGGAGATGTGTGAGGACTACAAGGCGACCGTCGCGCGGTGTGCCGCCGCGGACGTCGCCGCCAGGGTCGCCGGGCTGCTCGGCGAGGCCGGGGTCCGGTCGGTCGTGCTGCCCGGAGGGCTGGACGCTGCCTGGCGCGAGGCGATCGCCGCCGCCGGGATCACCGTCCACGACGACGAGCCGCAGCTCTCCCGCACCGAGCTGGACGCCATCGACGCCGTGGTCACCGCCGCCGCGGTGGGGATCGCCGAGACCGGCACCATCGTCCTCGACCACGCCGCCGACCAGGGCCGCCGCGCGCTCACGCTCGTGCCCGACACCCACCTGGTGGTGGTGCGCGCCGACCAGGTGGTCTCGGACGTGCCCGAGTCCGTGGTCCGACTGGCGCCGGCGGTCACCGACGGCGCGCCGCTGACCTGGATCAGTGGCCCGTCGGCGACCTCCGACATCGAGTTGAGCCGGGTCGAGGGTGTCCACGGCCCGCGGAACCTGATTGTCGTCCTCGCCGTGTAGCCTGCGGGACATCGAGGAAAGGATGGGGACGTGGATCTCGGACCCGTTGAAATCGTCACGTTCGCCCTGCCCGATGCGGGCCTGGACACCCCGGTGCTGGGGGTTCTGAGTTCGCTCGTCTCCGGCGGTACGGTGCGCGTCGTGGACGCCGTGCTCGCCCGGCGCGATGGCGGTGGCGGGCTGGAACTGGCCGAGGTGGCCGACGTGGACGGCCTGGACGAACTCGTGCAGCTGGTCGACCACCTGGAAGGCCTGCTCGCCGACGAGGACGTCGCCGAGTTGACCGCCGGTCTCGCACCCGGCCGGACGGCGCTCGTGCTGGCCTTGGAGAACACCTGGGTGCGGCCGCTGCTGGCGGCCGTCCGGGACAGCGGTGGCGAGGTGCTCGGCGAGGTCGCCGTGGCCGACGTCGTCGTGCAGGAGATCGCGCGTACCGTCCCCGACGAGGAGGAGAACCGATGAGACGCAGGACGGGTCGGCCCAGCCTTCTGGGCACGATGGCGCGCACCGCCGTGATCGCCGGCACCGCGCAGGCGGCGGCCGGCAGCGTCGCCCAGTCGCAGGCGGCGAAGGCCCAGGCAGTGGCGAACGAACAGGCGGTCAAGCAGGCCACCCAGGCGGAGCTCGCCGACCTGCGCAACCAGGTGTCCCAGCTGCAGGCCCCGCCGGCCCCCGCCGCACCGGCACCGGCTGCGCCCGCTGCTCCGGACTTCCTCGCCCAGCTGCAGCAGCTGGGCGCCATGAAGGAGTCCGGGCTGCTGACCGACGCGGAGTTCGCCGCGGCCAAGGCGAAGCTGCTCGGCTGAGGCCATGGGCTTCGACTGGTCGGAGTCGCTGCGGGCGTACCACGACGCGGCGGACTGGTTCGGGGCGACGCTGGACCAGGTCGGCGACCGCTGGGCCGAGCCCGGGCTGGGGGAGTGGGACGTCCGCTCGCTGGTCGGACACACCAGTCGCTCCCTGATCACGGTCGAGACGTACCTCGCCCGGCCGCCGGCCGCGGTGGAGATGGCCTCGGCAGTGGCCTACTACGAGGCGACCGGGTCGATCTCGGCCGGTCCGGGAGTCGCGCAGCGCGGCCGGGACGCGGGTGCTGCGCTGGGCGATAACCCCGTGGCCGCGGTGGCCGAACTCGCGGCGCGGGTGCTGGCGCTCGTCGACGGACTGACCGGTGACGAACTGCTGACCAGCATCGCCGGGGGCATCCGGCTCGCCGACTACCTGCCGACCAGGGTCTTCGAGCTCACCGTGCACACGGCCGACCTGGCGGCGGCGCTCGGCCTGCCGACGGAGCCGCCGCCGGTGCCTGCGGCGGTGACGCTGCGCCTGCTCTCCGAGCTGGCCGTCGCCGGCGGGAGAGCCGGCGCGCTGCTGCTCGCCGCGACCGGACGCGGCGGACTGCCGTCCGGCTTCACCGTCCTGTGAGGCTCAGCGGACGATCCGGTACGTGAACATCGGGCCACCCACGACCGGCCACAGGCGCAGCCAGATCAGCATCATGGCTTCCATGCCGCGGGCAGCGGTGATGTCGCCGAGGTCGATCACGTCCCGGTGACCGAGCGCCAGCAGCAGGCCGTTGACCAGGGCTTTCGCGTCCGGGTCGTCGCCACAGACGAAGGTGCTGAAGTTGCCGTCCGCGAGCTGGTGGGGGTCGACCATCAGGGCGGCCGTCATGGTGTTCAGGCTCTTCACGACCCGCAGCCCGGGGAAGGTACGCTGCAACTGCTCGGCGAGCGAGTCGGTGTTCGCCACGAACAGTCGAGGCGGCATGCCACCACTGGAGTCCAGGGGATTGGCCACGTCGAGCAGCACGGTGCCGTCCGCGATCGCAGCGGATCCGACGCCGGTGACCGAGGCGTCCCCGGAGAGCGCGTTGATCACCAGGTCGGCGTCGCGCGCGGCCTCCGCGAAGGTCTCGACCGCCACGTCCGGATGGCCGGTCCGCCAGGCGCCCACACCCCCGGGATCGGTTCTGGCCAGGGCCGCCAGTGGGTCCCGGGTTCCGATCGTCACCCCGTGACCCAGCGCGGAGAGCCCTCCCGCCAGCGACTGCCCGACCATTCCTGTGCCCAGTACGGCGATCTGCATCTGCGTGCTCCTCTCGATGCAGCGATCGTGCGTCGGCGGGAGGCGCTGGCAAATACGCACTTGGGCCCTTCGTGACGCCCGCTCGTCCCTCGCGGGCTCCTCAGGGACCGGGAACAACCTACCGCCGCAGGCCGGCCTTCCGGACGGCGGCGATCCGCTGGCGGCGGAGCTCGTCCAGCTCCGGGTCGGGCAGCGGCTCGAGCTCACGGCCGAGGGCCAGCTCCAGCAGGTGGTCGGCGAGTTCGGGGTTGCGGGCGAGGATCGGCCCGTGCGGGTAGATGCCGAGCACGTTGCCCTGCACGGCCCCGTCCGTCCCGTCGCCGGAGTTGCCGACGCCGATCTCCACGCGAGCCAGCGGCGCGGCGTCCGGACCGAGGTAGGTGAAGCCCCCGTGGTTCTCGAAGCCGGTGAGCAGGCTCTCCGACCCGTCCGGCTTCGTCCAGGTGCTCAGCACCTCGCCCACGGCCCGCTCCGAGCCGCGGGTGGTGGTGACGTCCAGCAGGCCGAGTCCGTCGATCACGTCGTCGTTCTCGCCGACGGTGAAGGTCCGGCCGGCGATCTGGTAGCCCGCGCAGACGGCGAACAGCACGGCGCCACGCTCGATCGCCCCGAACAGGTGGCCATCCGCCTTGAGCGCCCGCACGGCAGAGGTCTGGGCCGCGTCCTCGCCGCCGCCGAGCAGGTATACCGCGCCGGTGGTCGGGACGGTGTCGCCCGGCTCGACGATGGTCAGGGTGGCGTCGATGCCGCGCCACGCGAGCCGCTGCCGCAGCACCATCGCGTTGCCGCGGTCGCCGTAGATGCCCAGCAGCGACTGGTAGAGCAGGACGATCTCGACCGGGGTGCTCATCGCAGGCCCGCCATCTTCAGCACCTTCTGGAACGGGGTGTAGGTCGCGACCACGTCCACGGGCAGGTCGCGGTCGCCCAGCGCGGCGCGCAGGTCGGGCACCACTTCGTGGTCGACGCCGGCGTAACTCAGCCGGACGGCGAGGTCCTGCGCGCGGGGACCGGTGCACACCACCCGGCGGCCGACGAGTTGCTCGTAGTCGACATCCCACAGCCAGGAGACGTCCTTGCCGTCCGCGGCCACCGAGTCGATCGCGAGGATCACCGGGTCGGACGTGGCCAGCGGCAGCGCCTCGGCCCAGCCGGCGGGATTCTTGGCCAGCAGCAGCCGGGCCCGGGTGCGACCGAAGGCCGCCGTGGCGAACCGTCCGGCAGGGGCGGTGACGGTGTGCATGCCGGCCAGGGCGTCCGGCAGCGGGACGCCGAACTCGATCGCCGCGGCGAGCGCGCAGGCGGCGTTGGAGACGTTGAAGGAGCCGGGCACCTGCAGGTCGGGGTGCACCATGGTGCCGTTCGGCAGCACGATGTGGTCGCCCTCGACGCGGTAGCCGGCGTCGGGTTGGGTGAGTTCGCAGCCGGGGCAGTCCCAGTGGTCACGCTCATCGGCGGGGAGGCGGCGCAGCACCGTGCCGCAGGCGGGGCACAGGGCTCCGTCCGCGCTCCAGGTGGTCGCGGTCTCCACCCAGATCACCCGGGCGGCGGTCCCTGCGGACCACACGACGAGGGGGTCGCTGGCGTTCGCCACGATCGTCGGCCCGGACTCGCCGGCCGCGTCGAGGGCGTGGCGCCAGGCCCGCCCGAGTGCCTTGATCTCGTGGTGGCGATCGAGCTGGTCGCGGCTGAAGTTCAGCAGCACCAGGATCTCCGGACGGGCGTGCGCGATCACGTCCGAGACCACCCGCTCGTCGGTCTCCAGCACCGCGATGTCGGACTTCGGCTGCTGGCTGAGCGCGGAGGCGATGCCGTAGTGCAGGTTGGCGCCGTCGGCGTTGGTGACCAGGCGGCGGGCGTCGGTGCCGAGGCCGGCGCGCACGGCGGCGGCGAGCAGGTGGGTGGTGGTGGTCTTGCCGTTGGTGCCGGAGACGGCCAGGACGCGGTGGCCCTGCAGCAGTTCGGCGAAGGCGTCCGGGTCGAGGCGGGTCAGCACCTGGCCGCGGATGGAGGCGCCGGAGCCGCGTCCGGTGAGCCGGGAGACCAGGGCGGCGGCGTCGCCCACACGGACCGCCGTCCACAGCCGCAGCCGCTCCGTCCGGGTGAGGGCGGCAGGCGTTGCGGGCGTGCTCAGGGTGGACGGCATGGCCCCTATTGTGCCAACTGGCTGTGAAGGCGCTGTTTCGGCACACGGGTCTTGACAACCTACAACCAAACGGTTGTATGTTGAGGTGGTGATCGAGCAGGACGAGGACAGGGCGGACGCGTTCTTCCACGCCCTCTCCGACCGGACGCGGCGCGACATCCTGCGCCGGGTACTGGCGGGGGAACACTCGGTCACGGCGCTGGCGGCGTCGTACGACATGTCGTTCGCCGCGGTGCAGAAGCACGTCGCCGTCCTCGAGAGGGCGGGCCTGTTGACCAAGCGGCGCGTCGGCCGCGAGCAACTGGCCAGTGGCGACGTGGAAGCGGTCCGTTCGGTCGTCTCGATGCTCGCGGAGTTCGAGGAGGTCTGGCGGGGTCGCATCATCCGAATCGAAGAACTCATCCAGGAAGGCTGACCATCCATGCCTGTCACCGATATCACCAAGGACCTCGACACCCGCTCGCTGACCATCACGGCCGAGTTCGCCGCGCCGGTCGAGCGCGTCTGGCAGGTCTATGCCGATCCCCGCCAGCTGGAGCGGATCTGGGGACCGCCGACCCATCCGGCGACCGTCGTCGAGCACTCTCTCGCTCCCGGAGGGCGCGTGCACTACTACATGACCGGGCCGGACGGGGAGAAGTACTACGGCGGCTGGCGGGTCGTGGCCGTCGAGGAGCCGCACCGGTTCACGTTCGAGGACTTCTTCGCCGACGAGGGGTTCAACCCCGCGCCGGGCATGCCCGTGGCGCTGGCGGAGTTCCGCTTCGAGCCTGCCGGCAGCGGTACGAAGGCGACCTTCACCACCACCTACGAGACCGCCGAGGCGATGCAGCAGACGCTGGACATGGGCATGGAGGAGGGCGCGACCCTGGCCACCAACCAGATCGACGCGCTGCTGGCCGAGGGCTGAATCAGCCGGCGGGCGGCACCTCGCGGTAGGTGGGCTGCTTCGGAGTCCGTCCCGCACCGGAACTGGTGCGACGGATCCGCCGGCCGAGCCAGGGGCGGACGTGGTCGCGCGCCCAGACGACGTTCCAGTCGAACGCCTCGCGCCGGGACATCGGCGGGCGCGCGTCGAGCGGCTCGTCCCAGTCGGGGGAGTCCGGCTCGAGCCCGAGACCGACCAGGGCGGCCTGGGCGACGCGGGCGTGGCCGAAGGCGTTGAGGTGCAGGCGGTCCTCGTGCCACATCCGCCAGTCGCGGAGCGAGCGCATGTTCCAGCTGTCGATGATGTGGGCGCCGTGGCGTCCGGCGATCCCGACGAGGTTGATGTTGTAGATCGCGGTGCGGTTGCGGGTGAGCTTGATGATCGGGGAGTCCTTGGCGTCCACGCCGAGGCCGATCAGGACGTCCGTCCTTGCGCTGCGGAAGCGGACCACGGCGTCCTCGACCGCTGCGGCCATGGCGTCGGGATCGGCGTCCGGACGGAGCATGTCGTTGCCGCCGCCCCAGATCGAGACCAGGTCGGGCGCGAGGGCGAGGGCCGGCTCGACCTGCTCGGCGAGGATCGGCCCGAGGAGTCGTCCGCGGATGGCGAGGTTGGCGTAGCGGATCGGCTCACCGCGCCGGTCGGCGAGGTGCCGGGCGAGGCGATCGGCCCAGCCGATGGGTTTGCCGGACGGGTCCCGGTCCTCCAGTCCCTCGGTCAGCGAGTCGCCGAGCGCGACGTAGGAGCTCCAGGGAATGGTCTGGGACACGCGGCACCTGCCTTCATCTCGGGGTGAATTCACCGTAGCGCGCGGGAGCTCGGTTGCCCGCGTTGTCCGAGGAGCCCGTGATCACCCGCAGGGCCGAGGCACGACTATGGTGGTATACCAAATCATCGGATCGGAGCCACCTGGTGAACCGCCTGTGTGTTCGCGTCGTCCTCGCCGCCGTCGTCACGGCGTCGAGCCTCGTCTCGTGCGCAGGAGGACCCGGCAACACCTCGAGGAGTGTCATGCCCACACCCGGCCAGACCGCCCCCAGCACCGATTCGGCGCGCTCGGCGTCGGTCGAACCGGCAGCCACGATGCCGCAGGACCGACTCGACGAACAGCTACGCGAGGCCGCCTGGGCGGACGATGTGGTCCGCGTCCGCGCCCTCGTCGAACGGGGGGCGAACATCAACGCCAAGGACTCCACCGCGCAGTCCGCCTACCTGATCGCCACCAGCGAAGGCCATCTCGAGTTGCTCCGGCTCGCCCTCGCACACGGAGCCCTGGTCGACGACAAGGACAGCTGGAACGGCACCGGGCTGATCCGCGCGGCCGAGCGCGGCCACGACCTCGTCGTCGGCGAGCTGCTGCAGGCGGGCATCGACCGCGACCACGTGAACCGGATCGGCTACCAGGCGATTCACGAGGCGGTGTGGCTCGGCCGGGACACGGACACGTACGCTGCGACCCTTCGCGCCCTGATCGCCGGCGGCGTGGAACTCGACCGGCCATCAGGAACCGAGCGACTGACCCCCCTCGAGATGGCCGGCAGGCGCGGCTACGACCGGCTGCGGCGAGTGCTGGAGCGGGCGTCCGACGCGGGCGAGACCGTGCGACCGGACGCCGCGCTCCTCGCCGCGGCCGCGGCCGGAGATGCGGACGCCGCGGCTCTCGCGCTGCGCGCCGGGGCTGATCTGGAGGCGCGGGACGGGCAGGGACGTACCGCGCTGTTGCTCGCCGCCGCAGAGGATCACGTCGCCGCGGCACGGCTCCTCGTCGCGATGGGCGCGTCGCCCGATGCGCTGGACGACAGGCACGACACTCCGTGGCTCGTCACCGGCGTGACCGGCAGCGTCGAGATGCTGGAGACGCTGCTTCCCGCTCACCCCGACATGGCCATCCGCAACCGGTTCGGCGGTGTCTCTGTGATCCCCGCCAGCGAGCGCGGCCACGTCGACTATGTGCGACGCGTCGTCGAGACCGGGATCGATGTGAATCACGTCAACGACCTGGGATGGACCGCCCTGCTGGAGGCCGTCATCCTCGGCGACGGAGACCCCGACCATCAGGAGATCGTCCGGATCCTGCTCGAAGCGGGCGCCGATCCGTTGATCGCGGACCGGGACGGTGTCACCGCGCTGGAGCACGCGCGCCGCAGCGGCTATGCCGAGATCGTCGCGTTGCTGGACGCCTACGATCGCTGAACCGCCTTGGCTGCGGGCAAACGCGTGACGCAAACAGCCCCAGCATCGAGATGCTGGGCCTGGACTTGGGGTACCTGAGTAGCGCCCTTTCAAACCTTTCCCCGCAAGCGAAAACCCTAGTCAAGCGCTGGTACAGGGGGGTCTACCGGGAGTCCAGGCGCCCTGCAGACCGCGCGATCGAGGACCGTCGAGGGGCCGGTGGTCCGCGAAGTCGAGACGGTTCAAACTTTTCTCACTGCCTCCGAGATCGACCGCCTGGTCGCTGACAACGACCGATCCCGGCCGGTCAGATGAGTGAACGGGAAGGTGATCCGGACCCAGCAGGACGGTGTCTGCGGGGACGCTGGCTAATCGCAAGTCTTGCTGGAGATCGCGTCGCAGGTCATGTCGTGCCCGAGCGCGACCGAGAGCAGCACGAAACTAGCCAGCAGCGTGCCACCGATCACCAGATTGGGAACCAGCCACCATCCGTTCGCGCGTGGGCGGAGGAGGGGAAGTAGTGCGACGACCGCGCCGACCAGGACCAGGCCAAGAAGGGACCACAGGATGGCCCATTCATAGGGGCCGGTGTGCTGGCCGGGCCGGATCCAGGAGAACATCGGGTCGACCCGGAACACGACGACGTGGTTCATCACGAGGAGCGGCGCCGTGAGTAGGAGGGCGAGCAGTGTCATGAGCAGCGGTCGCTCGAGGATCGGTCGTGTGGTCATGGCGTGCTCCTTGAGTGCTCCGAGGGCGGTGTCGAGGATCGGCCGGAGCGTACTTCCACGCTCCATCGCCAGGTCCGCGAAGTCGCGTTCCATGGATTCGGCAAAGCGGGTCCTGAACTCGCGCGGGTAACGCCGGACGAGCCAGCTGTGCAAGCGGGTGCTCACGATGTCGCCGGCCTGGGTGCGGTCAGCGACACCACTGCGCGATAGCGCTCGAGTTCGGTGTTCAGAGCGACGGTGCCTTGTGAGGTGATCGCGTAATAGACGCGGCGTGGATCGTCCGCGTCAGCAGGCGGCGCGGCCTCGCGGACCAGCCCGGCGTCGATCATGCGCTTCAGGGACCCATAGAGAGTGCCCGGACCCATCTTCACGCGTCCGCCAGAATCGACCGCGACTTGCTTCATGATCGCGTATCCGTGGGCCTCGCCGTGCGCGAGCACCATCAGGATGTGGAGCACTGCGGGGGTGAGCGGGGAGGCCATGCGGTCCACTTTGTATCCGTAACGGATATATGTCAAGGGCACTGCTCCAGCGACGCGAACGAAGCCGGCCCGACGAGTTGGCGTTCGACCGGGGCGGGTCGCCCTCGCTCCCTCCGAGATCGTCCTCACCCACTGCTTGTGGAGGGCGGTGCGCCCGAGTTGCCAGTCGAACAGGGGCGCTGAGTGCCCAGCTTGGGTGGGGCGAAAAGTCACTGCGAGGTGTCTGGCCAGTCGTTCGTCGTGAACACAGTGTCGGCGAGGTTCTCGACGACTCCGGCCACCTGAGCCGGTGCCTTGACATCGGCGCCGTGGTCGCGCCCGTGCATCACGATCCGTTCGGCGTCGGGGATGGCGTCTTGGAGAGCGTCGAGCGGCGCGGCGATCCCGGCGGGGCTGTGGTCGCCGCCGAGGAGCACGATGGGAGTGTCGATCCGAGCGTAGGCGTCGAGGGGCGCCCCGACGTCGAGCATCGCTTGAAGGTCGTCGGCCTGGCACGGCACCAGCCGGCGATACCGCGGGATCACAGTGGTGAGCACCCCGATCAACCGAGCCTGCCATGCCGGCAGTCCGGTCGCGTCGCGCGCGAAGACGGTGAGGGCTCTGCCCGGTCTTCCGGCAGCGATCTCGTCGTGCATCCGCGCGATGATCTCGTCTCCATCTCCGTTCAGAGGCATGACGCTCACGATCGCCGGCTCGAAGATCACTGCGCCTACGAACATCGAGGGGGTGGCGACGAGCGCTTCAAGCGCCACGACACCGCCGGATGAGTGCCCGTACACGAGGAGCGGCTGCCCGACCGCCTCGGCGATCGCCACGACGTCCTCAACCTCTTGGGCGACCGAGTACGGCGTGCCGTCGGTCGTGGCCTTGAGATCGAGTCGGTACTGCCGACGGTGTAGCCGAAGGACGCGGAATCTCCGGGCGAGGACAGCCGCGAGCTTCTTGGTCCGTGTGCCCTCGTCCAGGCCGGGACCGATGATCAGGATGGGATGCCCACTGCCCTCGTCATAGGCGCGAACATCGACCCCATCCGCCGAACTGACTACGAGCATGCAGACCTCCCTAGCGCTGCTAGGGAACCCTAGCGCGGCTAGGCTAGCCCTAGCGATGCTAGGGAGCCCAACGTATGGTCGATGGGATCGGAGCCCCGCGGGCGGCCGTGACCCGCGAGACGATCATCGACGCGGCGCTCAGGCTCCTCGACGAGGTGGGCCTGGATGGACTAACGGTTCGTCGTCTCGCCGCGGAGTTGGAGGTGAAGTCTCCTTCGCTCTATTGGCATATCCGCACCAAGCAGGAATTGCTCGACAGCCTTGCCGATGCCATTCTCCGGCGTGCCGGGATGGATGCGCCTCGCGATGACGAGACCTGGCGGGAATGGCTGGCCCGGCGCGCCCGGCAGTACCGCACGTCGGTACTGCTGCACCGCGACGGAGCCCGTCTGATCGCGACTGCCTCCTCACTGAACGCCGAGACGATCGATTCGTTCGACCGGGATCTCGCCGCGTTGATGGATCGCGGCTTCACTCCGGGGCTCGCACTGCACGCAATCACGACGTTGACCCGCTATGTCAACGGCCTCGTCCTGCAGGAGCAGGCCGCGCCCGGGAACGGCATGCGGACATCACCTGAGCAGGTAGCGGCCCCGACGGAGCCCGGTGCCGCCCCGATCCCGGCCAACCTGCTCGCGGCTCTTCAGGAAGGGGGCAGCCTGTCCGGGGACGCAGCGTTCGAGCGCGGCCTACGGATGGTCCTCGACGGCGTCGCTGCAGCTCTAGACACATCGACCGCGGAGCGAAACCCTCCGCGCCGCTAGCGGGCGGGGATGTGGTCCGTCGGGCCAGCCCCTCGCGACAGACCCCCGGTCGAGACAGCGGCGGTCGATGGCCGCGACGACGCGGTCCGCCAACGCGGGTCGATGTGGCGGTGAGCGACGAGGCCCCGAGCGAGAAAGTCGCCGACAGATTGGTATAGAGGGGTCTACCGTAAGCCCAGGCGCTCGGCAGGCCGCTCGATCGGGGACCGTCGAGGGCCTGTGGTCCGCGAAGTCGAGACGGTTCAAACTTTTCTCACTGCCGTCGAGGTCGACCGTCTGGTTGCTGACTATCAGGCCGGTGCTGGGGTCTTGGAGCTTGCCAACCGGTATGGCATTCATCGGGCGACAGTGACTGCTCATCTTCGCCGTCGGGACGTGCTGCGTCGTTCGACCGGACTTGATGTGAATGAGCGGGCAGAGGCGGTTCGGCTGTATCGGGCCGGTCTGTCGCTTCGCGCGATCGGTCAACGCCTGGGGGTCGGTCGCAAGACGGTTCGGGCGGTGGTGATCTCTGCTGGTGTGGCGATTCGGTCGAGGCGCGGGACGGAGATGTGACTGCGCTGGCGCGCACCGCAATGGACGCACTAGGCGTGCGGTCCGCGCTGGTGCCCGGGGATCGGTGGGTGCGCTCTTCGCCCGTGGGGTTCGACAATGGGGTCGTGACTGGGCATGGGGCCGATGGTCAGGGCGTCGGGATGGATCTTGAGCGTGCCCGGGCCGTCATGGATTCTCTGTTGCATCCGAACCCGGCGCTGAAGCGCCTCCTTCAGGTCGTCCGCGAGCATCCGGAACTCTGCGTTCCGAGGGATCAGGCCGACACCCAAGACTCACCCGATGGGAACCGCGCACGGGGGCGCGTCGGCTCAGTCCGCCCGGCTACGTCGTCCAGCCGGGAGTCGGCCGGGGTCCGGGCAGCAGCAGTGGGAGGTCTGGCCGGCGACGAATCGCGGGTGTTGCCGTTGGTCGTGGATTATGCGAACGGTTTGACGCAGGCGGAGATCGCCGCGAAGTACGGGCTCCATGTTCAGACTGTTCGCAAGCGGCTGGCTGAGGCTGGCGTCAGCAGCCGTGCGCACAACCAGACGCTGAGCGACGAGGACCTCTGGCGGGCGCGTCGCCTGATTGACAGCGGACTCAGTGCCCGGGAGGTCGCGGGCCGCTACGGCGTTGCTCACACGACTCTGCTCCGCGCCTTGAAACGAACCGGATCCGCGGTGGCGCGCGGCGGGCAACCCCGAGATGGCAGTCAGGGTGCGATTCCATCCCGTGCGGCAGCTGAGCTCGGTGAGAGCTCTATCCCGGACGAAGTGGCGTCCGTCAATGGAGGCATCGAGTCCGATGCGGGGGACGAGCTCGGCGCATCGTCAGGGGCCCGAGCGGTGCCCGTCGACTCACACGACGAACACGGAGCCAGCGACCAGTGGGGCGGTCACCGGAGCGAGCGTCTGTCGGCGGATGTCCGTGGTGTGGTGATCCCGAAGGTCGAGGGCACTCGGACCTACCTCACCAAGGCCGGGATCGACAGCCTCGTCGCCGACTACCAGGCAGGTGCGGGTGTCGGAGAACTCGCCCGGCGGTACGGCATCCACCGAAGCACGGTGACTGCCCACCTGCGGCGTCGCAACATCCCGCAACGCCAGACTGGACTCAACACCGATCAGCAGGCTGAAGCCGTCAGGCTCTACCGCGACGGCCTGTCCCTCCGGGCAATCAGCCGACGCATGGGCGTCGACCGAAAGGCTGTCCGCGCCTCGCTGGCGAGCGTGAACCTACTGATCGAGTCGTGACGGAGAGCTCGCGGCTGGTGGCACCACTCGGCATGGCGTACGACTCATCGTTGCGAGCTCGTGAGGCGTCCATCAAGGCTCGGGGAGCGTCGGGTAGTTTGGTTGGCGCGTTTCGATGTCGAGTGATTATGGGGTTCTCAGGAACGCGGAATGAGCGTGTGTTTCTATGTATTGCCCTTGAGAGGTCCCGGCCGGCAGGGACTCGCCGCCTCAGCCCGCTACTCAGCCGTTCATCAGGCTGCTTGCCTCCTCGAGTACAACCTCGACGTCACTCTTGTAGTCGTGGAATGCCCTGCCGTTTGGCAGCGCCTCCACGATGCCGTTCATGGGTGTGGTCGGGTCGAGGGCGCCCGCCAGGGTTCCGCGGATCTCGTAGTGCATGCAACGGTTCCGCACCTGGCGACCGTGCGCCGAGTAGAGGCGTTGCTTCTCCGGCGAGGCTAGGAGCGTTCGCAGTCGATTGAGATGCACCGACTTCACCTGCGAGTGTGCGGCCTCTACTTGGGTCAGCGCGCTGACCGCGTGATAGAGAGTGATGACTCGGGCACGGAAGGCTGCGTCGTCGTGACCAGTGGCAGTTGCCGGAAGGATCCGGATGGACGTGTTCAAGTCGCCCTCCACGTGGAGAAGGACAAGTTTGAGGCTCTCGGAGTACGTCGGTTCGTAGCGAGTGAGCAGGTCGTCGGCGGAGCGCAGGTCACGGTGGGACAGATACCCGATCCCGGTGTAGGGCAGGGATGCGGTGGGTGTGATGGGATTCCCAGCGGCTTCGGCGAGGACCGCGAGGGGCTTGGCCCAGCGCAGGTGAGACCGCCCGTGCGTTCTGCGCGAGAGCGAACGTGGTGGTCGTGGCCGGTACACTCATGCGATAGGCGACCGTCGGCGTAATCCCGAGAATGCGTCGGCCGCTGCGAAACGTACCCAAGTCAGCCTCGAACCTGCGCGCCCACTTGAAGCGCGCGTGACCCAGGAACTCGGAGCGTGCGGTCTGCAGGTACGTCTGCATCTCGCCGAGCAGAATCTGGTAAGGGCGGACGCTGTCATCGAAGAGTTTCGTGGCGTGTCGCGCCTTCTCGACGACTGCTGGCTGTAGGGGAAGGCGGTGTGCGAGCGCGGGCTGTCCCACGCCTGGCGTTGCCGACTGGATCAGGCTGGCCCCTTCATACACGATGCGAGCACTGTGACCGAAGAGGAGCAATGGCAGGATCCCGCCTTGGCGCGCGTGTGACACCGAGAGGAGAGCGTCTGCGATCCAGCGGGCATCTTCGGCGAGCATCTTGTGGGCAATCGAGGATGGGTCGACGACAGCGGAGGACGACGCACTGGCCATGCGGCAACAATGCCACCGCACCGGGGCTCGGAACGGAGGCCGTCCTGGTGCCGCTTCCGTCACTCTGGTCTGACGACCGCCATGAGTCACTGCAGAACGCGAACGCGCTCGGTGCGGCATGTGCGGATGCTCGTGCGCGAGGCGCCGTCCTCGCGACGCCATTCGGCGCTCAGCGCACCGGAACCGGCACCGGCGCCGGTCGACTGCACGCCTCACATCACACGGGCAGCAGATGTATGGTCATGCTCAACCACCCAGCACTTGAGGCGCACCCATGAAGAAGACCTTTCTTGCGTATTACCCGCCGACCGAAGAGGAACTCCAAGACCTCTGGGACAGCGGGCTCATCGTTCTTGACGCTAACGCGCTCCTCGTATTCTTCAGATATTCAGCCACGACTCGCGACGAGTTCCTTCGGGTCCTCACGGGAAAGAAGGAGTCCCTTTGGTTGCCCCACCAGGTTGGCGATGAGTTTCATCGCAACCGCCTGAAGGCAATCGCCGAGCAAAAACAGGCCTTTGAGCGCACGATTAAGTTCCTATCCGACCTAAACGCCCAAGCGCACGATAGCATTTCGAAGCTGAATATTAGGCGGCACATAGCACTTGACGTTGATGCTCTCGAACGGCGCCTCAGCAAGCGGATCGATAAGGTAGCTCGCGACGTCCGAAAGCTTCAAAAGGCGCATCGCGCCTCGTTGAGGGAGGGCGAAGACAACGCCTTGCTGGAGAAGATTGCCCAGCTCTACAATGGCCGCGTCGGCGCTCCGTATGAATCAGCGAGGTTGCAGGAGATTTTTAAGGAGGGGCAGGAGAGATATGCACGCGAGCAGCCTCCTGGATTCAAGGACAAGGACAAACCTGAGCCTGACCGGTACGGCGATCTTGTCATATGGAAGCAGATGCTAGATAAGGCGGCAGTGGAGAAGCGTGCGGCCATATTCATCACTGACGATCTGAAGGAAGACTGGTGGCAAATAGTCGGAGGTGAGCGAAAAGGCGCTCGCCCTGAGCTTCTTCAGGACTACCTCGACGCTGCGGGAAAGCGAATTCAGTTCTTCACGCCTGAGAGCTTTCTGCATTTTGCCGACGGCCGCGGCGCGAAGGTCAGCGCTGAGGCGCAGGTCGAGGTAAAGGAAGTCTCTCAGGCTCATCGTCGGTCGCTTGCCGAAATGCCCGCCGCGATGCGGGAGTTGTTCGTCGAACTACCCGATGGACGCCTCATTCGGGCCGGGACACTTTCAGACCTCGGGTGGCCAGAGGATCTCGCTCGGGGACGCATTGCTGTGAGCGAGTATCCATCTGAGCGGTTGAAGAGGCGTCGCCAAAACAACGCTCGCATGAGGATGCTTGAGGAGCGCCAGGTAGAGCTTAGGCATCGGCGGAACTTGATCGAGCACCGGATTGCGGAACTGGATCCTTCCGAGGTGCTGGTCGGCGGCAGTCACGAGGAGTTTCTTGATGCACGCGCGGCCCTGGATGGCGAGCTGCAACAAGTCACGGACGAGTTGCTGGCGCTGCGGGATGTGGCAACCGGCCAGGCCAGGCTGGTTGATGACCCCAGTCGATCATCAATCGTCGGGCAAACTGCATGGGCGGACCAGATCACAGACGAACGAAGGCGCCACTCAGGCAGCGATCCCGCGCGGACGGTCGTCGACGGGGATGCGGAGTACTGGCTTGAGGAGTGAGAGACCCCTTCCGGGATGCCCGGAGGCGGACATGGCGTGTGGGTGGCCGTTATCAAGCAGCAACTGGGTGATTGCCTGTTGAGCAGCGGTTGGCTCTCAAGGACGTGGCCGGCCCTGCTGGGTGCTAGGTGCGTCCAAGATCTCCCGCGCGGTCGGCGGCAATTGAGGGCGGCTGTGCTCGGGGCCGCCGCCAGCCGGAAGGCTACCCCCGCACACCGTGGCAGAGGCGGGTGGGTCGCTACCGGTACCAGGGCGCATCGGATCGGCGGGCCTGCTTGACGCGCTCCGACCGGCGTTGGAGCCGAGTGGTGACGAGGAAGTGAGAGATGAACAGCACCAGGGCGGCGAGCATGGCGTACACGAGGGTGCTGAACCACGGGCGGTTGCGCGTGATCAGTGCCGCGGCGAGCAACGAGATGGTGACGAGCCCGGCCAGCCAGCCCCAGCCGGAGTGATAGCCACCAAGGATGCTCGGCGTCCGCACCCGAGAGAGGTATCTCATGGCGCGACCGATGGCCATGCCCGTCGAACATTCGACTTGTCAGCGGGTGGGTGATGGCAAAGCACTCTTTGAGTGTCGCAGACCCCTGTTACCTGCCAGCGGCAATTGAGGGTGGTTGTGCTCGGGCCGCGGCCAGCCGGAAGGCTACCCTCGCACACCGCGGCATGAGCGGACCCTGGGGCCGCTGCCGTTCGAGCGCGCCGCTGATCGTCCTGCGGCGAGCCTCGACAGGATTAGGTCGGGCCTCCCGCACAATCTGGTCATGTCAGGAGGTAACACATCGGGAGCTGAAGTAGACGCCAAGAAGCAGTCACCTGACTTCGCGGCATTTGTGACCCGGATACTTGAACAACTGTCGGTCAGTGCATGGCTCCCTGCGGCCATGCTGATAAGCGTCAGCGCCGTGCTCGTTCAACTGCGCATCGCCGGTAATCTGGATGTGCCTGCCGCGATCGCCGTACTCGCCAACCCGGCGTCCTGGGGAATCATTATCGTCCTGCTTTTCGGCCTGGTGATGGCGACCATGGTGACGCAAGCATTCTCGTTTGGCATCATTCGGCTTCTGGAGGGCTATTGGGCAGCGGGACGAGCGCCGGCGTGGTTCGTCCGGGCACGAGTCGCGCGGCACGTTAAGCGCGCAGAGCGCATCCGTTCGAGGACGAAGGAACTGAGCGGGAACTGCTGAAGTCGGCACTGCCTCACCTCGCGGGCGAAGACGGCCGGCACCTGCAGGTCTGGAACGAGCAGCTAAACGTGCCTAAGCGAGAACGGAAGTTGACAGATCCCGACCTGCTTCGAGCTGCAAACAGCATCGACTGGCGCAAGAAAGGGGACCCTGGCCTGGCTGCGCTCTTCTATAAATCCCACAGCCGCCAGGCGGAATACCCCGAGGAACCAACGCGCATCCTACCCACCCGGTTGGGCAACATCCTGCGTTCGTCCGAGGAGCCCTTGGGTCTCCAAGGCCACGCTCTCGAGCGGTTCATCATGGAGAACTACGACCGAATTCCAGCTCGACTCATGAGTCAACACGATCAATTTCGTGATCGGCTCGACATGTACTCTCTATTGGTACTCGTCTTCACCATTCTCGCGCTCGCTGCCATCCCCATAACGTGGACGATCGCTTGGCCGTGGCCCTGGCTGCCCTCGCCGGCAGTGGCGTTCGCGTCCTTGGCCATCCTCGCTTGGATGAGCTACGAAGCAGCCGTCGCCTCAGCGCGTGGCTACGGAGCCACCCTCCTGGCAATCAACCACACAATCAAGCAGAAAGAAGCTGCCCCAGCGCAGGAAGGGCCGTGAAGCCCTACTTGGCGGCGACCATCAAGTCGCCGTGCTTGTCGCAGCGTGGGGCAGTGGTGCCGTAGTCTTCCTCGACGCACCCCTGACGCGGGCATACCCAGTGCTGGGACTGGACTGGCCCAACGCCGGTAACCCGATCATCACCCACGGAAGCATGATGCGCCTCTGGCCCTAGGACCGTCAACGGGTGAATGTGGGTGGGGGCGCTCATAAGCCAGCAGTTCACATCTTCTGCCGGTCGACCTTTCCCTAGAGTGGTGGGCCGCGCTTCACCTTGAGTTGCTCGTAGCGCGCTGCTGTTGGCGTCTCCTTGCTGCCCGGTCGGCTCGCGCGGGGCGCGCATGAGACGGCGCGTGCGCTCGGGTGACCGGTAGCCAGAAGGCTGTCCTGGCCGCGGCAATTCCGGATGTTCTGGGAGTCCTGCCGGGGCAGCTTTTGGCCGGCCTAGGGTGCGGGGCATGAACCGGCCCTGATGCCGACCACGGTGGCGCTTCTTGCGCTCGGCGGCTGAGTGGCCGCTCCCTCTCAGCCCACCGGTCGCGTGCTCAGAACAACCATCATGCCCGACACTCGCGGATCCAGACCGAGGTTCATCTCCCGAGGGGTCCACCGGTTGAGGTCGAGTGCGACCGGGGTGACGTCCGCCTGTCTGGATCATTGCCCGGCCAGTTAGCCCGACCCGGCGACCTCATCGGGGCGTCCATTTCTGTCTGAGCAGATAGATACGCTCCCCGCATGACCCACTACATCTACGCAACATCCGGATCGGCGGTCGGCTTCGTCTCGGGCCGTTACGTCCACGCGCTCAACGGCTCGGCGATCGGGCAACTGAACGGCTCTCACGTCCACCGCTTGGACGGACGATACGTAGGCGAACTCCACGACGATCAAGTGGTGAACATGCACTTGGGGAACCTCGGCAACATCGGAAACCCGGGCAATCCGGGGAACCCCGGCTCGCCAGGAAACCCCGGGAACCGGGGCAACCGGGGTTGCCCCTACCAAGATGTGTTTCGCGAACTGCTCTAGCCAGCGGAGGTCGGATCTCACTCAGGCGGGCCGCGCACCGACCCTCAGCAGCACACAGCAGAAGCGCTCGATGCAGGGTCGGTGGACCTCGAGGCGTCGGTATCGGACGAGCGGACCGGAGGGGCCCGTCCTTGTGCCAGCAGCCAAGGGGCGAGGCACAGGGCAAGATCGCCCAAGGCGACGCAAGGCAGCGCGTGAGACGATCGACTGCTCTGACGGCGGCCATTGACTGCGGTCGTGCTCGGGTGCTCCAGCCGAACGGCTACCCTCGCACCCCGCGGCATATTCGTACACGTCGTTCGACCTTGGTTGAGGCAGAGGCGCGCCTTGTTGCTGTGGCAGGCTTCACAGACGGAGTCGATCTTCCATTGCCCTAGCGCATCCAATCGTGGCCCCAGTCGCTGATGTCAATGGCCATCATCTGCGGTTCGATCAGCGTCAAGCCGCACACCCCGCATCTCAATACCGCCTCAATGGTCCAGTCCAGCGATGTCTCACCAGGTCCGTCATACTCGTCCCAGACGTCGAGAATTCCGAGGACGTGTGCATCGCTGGCACACGCAGGGCACGTCACGACGTCGTCAAAATCATGGTGTTCGCTCAGGGGCGCCTTTTCCTTCTCGGCCTTGACCTTGAGCCAGGAACCAGAAGGGACGGACTTTAATAGGGATTCAAATCGGTGCCTTGCGCCGAGAACGGCTTGTTGAGCTGAGATCCTCGACTCACTGAAGCGGACTTCGACATACTTCGATGCCTCAGGGCCGAGGAAGCTTGCCAAGTCAACGTTAAGGCTAGGTAGGACGCTTCGTAGCCAACTAGCGAGCCTGTCGCCAAGTCGTGTCACATCGAGTGGCGCCAACGCCGCGTGAACCGCGGCGTTCCGCTCGATTAACAATTGAGCCTCGTCACCTGGGACCGATCCACGAAGTACAGCGCTGGCCATCTTGAGTGCGGAACTCGCTCCAATAGTCGATACTTTGCGGAAGTCATCTATGCGCACTTCGCGGCCACGCGCAAGGATGGCGGGCTGCGAGTTGGCGTCCTTCGGGTCGACCAATAGCGCAGCGTGCTCGTGAGCGACGATCGCCTTCGCCAAGAGTTCGACGCAGGCGCCGCCATGCTGGGCGATATCGAGCGGCACGTGATGGCTGGGGCCGGATTCGATCAACTGGTAACACCGCGAAGCGTGGTGAGCAGCAGCATCGAGCAGGTGCTGCGTGAGTGGGGATCGCACTAGTGTGGAGGCTGGCACCTCGACAGCATCCCGCATCAACGGATGTGGAGTTCTGTTCATCCCGAAATGGAAGCCCGATCGCTCGCAACTTAGGGCCAGTGGTAGGGGCATATCCGCCAACACGCAGCTGTGACTGCAACGGCGGGACGGGCGCTCAGCGATCTCCGCGCGAGGTTGCTCACCTCTCGGGTGCGTGTCGGCAGGGTCCTTCATCTCTGGCCGCGTGCTTGACGCCAACAAGCCTGACCCTTCGCTCGTCGGCAGCGTCGACCGTTCGAACCGCGGCATGTCCGTGCGTTCCGGAGTGCGCCCTGAGGTGTGCCGCTAGTCTCCCGATCACCGGCAACGTCTCTTTGTTCAGACGCCTATGGTCTTGCCTTCGCGTACTTCAAGTCCTAGCTCGCGTCCCATCTCCGCGCGGAGGTACATCAACTGGTCATCAAACTCCTCCGCGAGGAGACGAAACTCTGCAGCGTCGCGCGTGGTGCCTTGATAATCCATCGTGTTCAGCAAGCTCATGACGGCATTGACTCGTTCGAGTAGATTGGGGGACATAAGCGTAATCTCAGCAGCACGACGCTCAACAATCTTATAGACGGCCTGATGCGCTGCCTCTTCTTCCATCGTATAGTCGTCGCCCTTGGCAAAGACCAGTTCGAGATCAGAATCGCGAAGCTCGCGACTTTGGTGGAGAAAGTCAGCAAACGCTACGCGTTTCACATCGTCGAATCGGCTAGTCCGGCTGCTCCGCAGCTCCATGGCCAGGCGCTCACGCTCCCAATCGATCCTGCGCTGCTCTTGGCGGGCAGTGACGACCGCGGCGATAATCTGGGCGCCCACTGACGCAAGGATCGCTGCCAGCGCGGCAATGAGCGCGATAACGAGCTCTTGTGACATGGCGGCAGCGTGCCGTTCAGTCGGCCAGAGACAGCTGGCCCCCGAAGCGTCTTGGCACAGACGGGGGCGAGATCCGGATGTCCAACCGCCACGAGGGCGGCGTGATCGGAGGTCGGTCGCGACTCGGCCGTGGCGGCTATCGCCGTCAGTAGTCCCCCTGCCTCACCCAATCGAATGACTCGCCGTCAAGCCTCTCAACCGCCTCGTCTATATCCTCCTCGGGCGCCAACGGGTACCACTCCGACACGATTTCGCGCGCATCGTACGGCCCACCCGCAATGTACTGGTAGCCACCCTCAGCGCTGTCATGGGGGACATGCTGCGCAGGGTCCTCGTAAGCGCTGAGAAAGTGCTCAACCATCTCGTCCGTGGACGCAAACGCTTCACTGGCAAGCCACTCCGCCAACGAGGCCAACTGGCTCACGAGATCGGGTCGGACGTCTACGGACCTTCCGTGCGCGACAGACCCGCGAGTCTTCTGGCCCTCGATTAGCAGCTCATACTGGCGATCGCTGAGTACCCCCAGGCTAAACAGCTCGGCGATCAGTCGGGATGCCGGACCCCGGATATCGGAGATGCCTTGGCGGGCAACCAAACGCTCTAGCGCGGCCTCAACGGCGACCCAGACCGTGAGCAGTGCAGCGTCGGAAGAAATGACAGCCGTCTGTCGGGCGACGTCGAGCCACCGACCCACAACGTCCTCGGTAGGCACCGATGGAACGTCTTCTCCGGCCCAAAGAAGAATGAGTCGCCACATGGGGTGCCGGTCAACAACTTCGGCGAGGCGCTCCAGCTGGGCTTGTCTCGCCTCTCCGCGGGTGGAGACCTCCACAACCACCAAGTCATCGCCCCTGCGACCGACGAAGTCAGGCCGAAGCCCGCGGAGTTCTGACGGCAAGTCAGCGTCTGACGGCTCTCTGTAGAGAACAAAGCCTTCCGACTCCAATTGCGCCAGAGCATCTTGGACGCTTCCAGTCCAATCCTCGAAGCTCAGTTCACTCACGGCAGCACCCCCAGGTCCGGCACGTCCTCGATACGAATGTGAACAAACGGTTGCCCAGAGATGAAACCCTGGGCCAGCGCGGGCCGAAGGCTACGCACCTCGTACCGTCCGTTGAGGTCGCGCAATGAAGCATGCACATCCTTAACCTGACCGTCGTCAACGAACGTGATGCCGATGAGGGCATCCTGGGTGGGCTTGATCATGTTGTCGGCGTCCAGGGGTGCTCCGTCGTGGAAGTAGGTCAAGGTCAAGCTGACTGGTCCGGTGAGCGGTATGGCGCCGACCTGCCAAGCATCTCTCGCCGCGTCAGCAACCGCAGCCTTCCAGCGGTTCTTCGCCCGAGGGCTGCCCTGGACAGACGCCGGGACGCCAATCACAACGCACTCCCAAGGTAGCGACGGCGAGCTCACGCGCACTGAGCCTAGCGCTGCCCTCACGCACGCGCTCCCTGACCCGTCCACGCGCCATGGGCCTGGGCCGAGCGCGGTGCCGCGATTCGCAAGGCGTGGAGATTGGGGGGTCGCTCGGGCTAACAGGCGGCCGCTGAATGAGTCTGTCCAGGCTCCCGAGGACGCCGAAGTGGGTCAGCGCACGCCGTCCAGTGCATCTGCGAGGCCGTAGGCGTTGAGCTCGGAGAGCCGGTCGATCACGTCCAAGCACCGTTGCCGCTGATGATCGTCGCCCTGGCGGTAGACCCGAAGGAGGCTCACCATGACATGCTGACCCATCCCGATGCGTGCGGTACGAACGTCACCAAGCTGCGAGCCGGCCAGTCCAACTGCTCGCTCACACACTCGCAGCGCCAACTCGTTGTCAACTGACTCTACTGACTCCATCTCGCGGACCAGCTCGTCGAAGTGCTCTTCAAAGGCCTTACTCGGCAGGAATCCATGTACTAGTGAGGCAACCGTTTCTGACGGAAGGCTCTCGAGGTATCTCATGCTGGAGGCGGCTTGCTTTCGCACCTCCTCGTCTGGGTCATCGAAGAGCGCGACCAACAGACCCATCGCCTCGGTGGCGTTATGGGCACACGACGCCGCTATGCCACGGCGCGCCTCTTTCGGGAGATCGGCGAACTCGTCAGGGACGTCAGAGGGCAACGAGTCCCGGAATGAGAGCAAAGCCCAGAGGTGGCCGGCCCTTTCCGCAACCGGACCTGGACCTGATAGTGCTCGCTTCAACAATGGGCTGAACCGCGTCGGCTCCCGCACAAGAAGGTAGACCATGAGCCGCTCCACGCGTTCCGTGTCATAGAGGTCGATGTCAGCATCGAGAAGTTCCGCGCCGATGTCGTACGCAGTTTCGGGCTCGTGGTTCATGAGGGCCAGCACGGCTTCGGCGGCAAAGGCGCGAACGCACAGGATGGGATCCGCGGCCAGTGCCCTGACCACTGGCAGGAGCACGTCGAGGTGATCCGACGATTGGAACAGCGCGATTGAAGCAGTATGTGCGACCTGTCCCCTCGTGCAGTTCAAGCCGGCCGACTCGAGTCCGCCCCCGTAGTAGTTGGTTCCTGAGCCTGCTGGCGTCCTTGCCCATTCACGGTCCGGATTTGGGTCGTCAACATAGGTGGCCACGACGCGGGCCATACGATCAGAGATCGGGCTCGCCGCCTGAACCGCCCAGCAGATGGCCCGCCCCACGTCTGATCCAAATGTGCGCTGGGCGTGCTCGCAGAGTTCGGAAAGCAGCGCGCCGTCCAGCTTTGAAGTGACGGCGTGAAGTACAGCGTCCATAGCCGACGGGTGAACGTCCGCGCCGAAGCCGAGAGCGAGGTTGGTGAATCGAACTGGATCCTTCTCCGCGCGACGCCCCAGCATCTGAGCCAGTTCCCTTGCACCGCCGACCGGTTGGTCCCCTCGCCAGTCCGTCCGTTCCGAGGTGTACTTACGGAGGGCGCGCATCCAGTCAGCATCGGACATCTTCTCGCCAGCCGCGTCCGGAATGGGAGAGCCGACGAATCCGGCCACAACACCGCGAGGCGCCTCGTCGGGATCCAGGTCCGGGAACTTCCGCTCCAACTCCGCAAGTTGCCGGCGCGCCACCTCAGAAAGCCTCGAGCGCTCGAGGGCTGACAGCAGCCTGAGCCGCGACCTTCCGACAACCCACGGCCTGCCTGCAGCCCTCGCCCGCTTCTCCCACTCCGGCGAGTAGCCAAGCAGCGAGTCCTCAAGGCGGCCGAACAACAGGGGAGAGCATTCGCCCGACCATCTGGAGATCAAGGAGCGACTAGCCCAGCTCGCGTTCTCCACATAGCCCAGTTCCAAGTTGCGAGGATCACCGACGAGCCACTCGACCGCCTCGTCCGCCGGCCCGACCTCGGTGAGGGCGGCGCAGACAAGGAAGTGCAGCTCGCTGCTGTCGTGGGCATTGAGTCGAGCAGCATAACGCCGACAGAGGCCGGGATCCGTCTTGGCGATCATCAGAAGCGCCGACCTGATGCCGTCGAAGATCTTCGCATCGACGCTATATGGGTCAGGGTTGCGATAGGCCCAGCGACCAGCAGGATAATCCCCCTCAACTGTGTGCTGATTCGCCTTGGCGACGACCTCCACGAACCCGAGGACGCTCGCCAAGTACTCTTCAGGCGCCTTACCAGCGACATCCGAGATGACCTGGTCACCCTGCGAGTGATCTGGAATGTGTCCACTTGCGAAGGGGTCGTCCGAATCGTCGGCTTGGGCACGAGCCAAACCCCGGGTGAGATAAGCACCGATGAGGCGCGCTGCCGATGCGGGATCCGAGTCCTCAAGGCCATAGACGATTGACCAGAAGTCGCTGTTCACGGCGATCGGTCCCCGTGCGTCATCCAGATCGCCACGTGAAATCAGTTCGATCGCGAAGTCGGTACTCGCGGGCGTTATGGACCACTCGATCATGGCCTTCATTCGAAGGCGCCATTCCTCGCTAGCCCCAACATACGGGCGAACGAGCTCTACGATCCGCTCAGGCTTGTCACGGGCAAGAGCGAGTAACGCGTTGAAGGCCCGGTCGACCGTGACGGGGTCCGCGAGCCACTGCTCCCACCGCCCCAAGCTGTCCGCGGCCACGAACCAGGCCGGCCGGCGAAGTAGGTCAAGAACTCGCCAAGTAACTGTGCCTTCGCTCCAGGCGACAGATTCCAGGGCTAGCCAGTCGTCCGCTGCAGCCTCGAGCTGCGCGAGCACATCGACGACCACCTCCTTGAGGTGAGAACGCACCGCGCTCGAAGACAGCATGCGCCGAACGATGCCGCGGAACTTCAATCGGTCTGTTGCGAGGAGGTGTTCCAGGACCTGCCTGACTTGCGCTCGCCGGAACAGTTCCTGACCAGATTCAACGACGAACTCAAGCAGGTCCTTATCGGAGGTGACGAACATCCGCGCGAACAGGTAGTCGAAGTAGGACTCGTGGAAGAACGTCAGGATGTCGTCGCCAACGACCGATAGGACATCGGCAGACTCAAGCGCATGCACCTCGTCCAAGGGGAATTTGTCAAGGATCCAAGCTGGTGTCGAGAGCCGCTGATTGTCGTTCATGTACTCAACGAGCGACTCCGTGATGGCAGTCCATGCTAAATGCCCGACGGAAGCCTCGATCGCCTGACGAACCTCCGCGGTGTAGCGGTCGTAGAGCACCTGCACGCTCCGGTAGGAGTCCCGCTGCGCGCTCTCGGAAAGGCGAAGGAAGATGCTGAAATGAAGCGGAGTCCGCAACAGATCCATGGTGACGTCCGAGTCAGGGACCGGAACGCCTGCGAGGGTGAGCTTCGCCCGCACGTCCTCCAAGGTAAGCCTTCCGACCTGAACTCGGTCTGCGACCTCGGAATCTCGGAACCGGCGGAAGCGCGGGTCAGACTCTAGGTCAACCGTGCGTACGACCAGGAGCACCTTAATGTTGGGTGCTGACTCGAGTTCGGACAGGACTTCAGATATGGCGTCGTAAACCGCGGTTATTCGGCCGCTGTAGGTTCCGACCGCGTCAAGTTGATCTACGACGAGAAGCCCCGGTTGGCCATCCGAAACACCGGCCAGGACGACGCCCGGCGAGGTGTCACCAAGCCCGATCTGATTGCCAAGCTTGGTCGACGTCACTGCGGACGGGTCTACGACACTCATGTTGGCAGCGGCGACCAACCAGCCAGCCGCCATCAGATCGGGAACCACCTCGGCGACTATGGTCGACTTGCCATATCCGGCATTGCCGTCGAGTACTACGAGTTGCCTTCCTCGTGAGTTGGCGAGGGTCTCACGGAGTTGACTCGCGTAGCTTGACGGTACGAGCCCAATGCGGGGCTGGTTGTCAGCCACGTGGCGCGCGTGACGCTCGACAGTCTTGCGCAGGCTGACGATCGATGATGGGTCACCCGCAAGATGCCTGCGATGGAGGCCCTTTGACTCGAGGTGACTCCACAGCTGATTCGCGGTGACATCCTCGTGCATGTGGTCATCGCAGTAAGTCCGTATCTCCCCGAGAACAGCCGTCGGGTCATCGGAGAACAACAGGCGGAACTCGGCGGCTAGCAGGGTCCGCAGACTATCGAATGGGTGCGACTCGACCCAAACCGACCGAAGGATAGCTAGTGCGTCCGCCTCGTCGACTTCCCAGGTCTTCGCGAGCCTGGAGAACTGCGCTGAGTCGTTGTCCGACAGAGCCTCAAGGTATTCACTCAGATCAACACAGTCGCGACTCCGAGCCGCAAGCGTGTCGAGCGGAGATGCTGTCGACGAAACAATGAGTTTGAACCGGCGTCCGCGCCGAACCTGAAGAAGGCAACCCGACAACACACCCTCGTGGTCCAGCCTGTTGATCGTCCAGTTGCCGGAGCGAAGCTTCACCTGCTCGCCCCAGATCACGCCACCACGAGTGACCTCGAACTCAACGCCTACCCCACCCCGTCCTGGCGGCTCTAGCCGGAGCCTCTGGGCTTCGCCTCGGAGCATTTCGGCGACCACATGCGCCGTCCACCAGTGTTCGTACAGATTGCCGAGCTTGTCGGCCGGCCCCCCTGGAAGTGCCGTCACGACTGCTCGCCAACCCGGACCCGAGTGGGGCCTCCATTGGGTCCCCAAACCTGCGCAATATGGGTTGCAGAAGACCCCCGATTCATAGGTCGGCTTCCACTTCGTACTGAAGCGAGCAGGCCTTCTGCCGTTCCCGAAGCGGGACCGTGACAACAGGCTGAGTCTGCCTGTCGCAGGCGTCGTCAAGGATGGCCGACTCGGTCATGCCAGAACCTCCTCAAACGCTCGGGCGCGGCGACGTGCACAGTCCGTGCGACGGAATCTACTCGCACATGGCTGATCGGCCGCTCATCGGCATGATCGGACGGGTGTGCGAGGAACGACACGACGGAGTGCCACCGTTGCGTCCGTCTTGTCCGCATTGGGGGGCTTGATTGGTGATGGCGTGTGGAAACGTTGCGAGAGCAGCGAGGAGGCTGGCGTCCGTAAGTCGACTTGTCGCCCCAAGCTGCGTCGAGGCGGTGGTGGTCCAGTTGGGGGCCACGGATCGCCCTCGCGCACCAGGCGTGCCCTTGGAGATGGTGGTGCGATCACCATCACGCACCACACTGAACTCCGGCTTGACAAGGGAAAACAGTGGAAGCGAGTCCGGGCCCAGTGTCGTCTACTGGGCCTGGAAGCTGGGTGAGTAACGGGACTCGAACCCGCGACATCCTGGACCACAACCAGGTGCTCTACCAGCTGAGCTATACCCACCATGTGCCGTTGAGGCTGAGCCAGCTTAGCGGTTCAGCGGTGGAGAGCGGAAATCAGGCGGGGTCCGCGGCGGCCTTCTCGCCGGTCAGCGATCCCTGGTGCCTGGCGGCGAGCTCGCGCAGCGAGTCGGTGTTCAGCCCGGGCGGCGGCACGAACAGCGCGTCCCGGTAGTAGCGGAGTTCCTCGATGGACTCCCGGATGTCGGCCAGGGCGCGGTGGTTGCCGTTCTTGGCGGGGGTGTTGTAGTAGGCGCGCGGGTACCAGCGGCGGGCCAGCTCCTTGATGCTGGAGACGTCGACGTTGCGGTAGTGGACGTGCGACTCCAGCGTGGGCATGTCGCGGGCGAGGAAGGCGCGATCGGTGCCGATGGTGTTGCCCGCCAGGGGAGCGCGACGCGGGTCGGGGACGTGCTCGCGGACGTAGGCGAGCACCTGCTCCTCGGCCTCGGCCATGGTCAGTCCGGATTCCAGGAGCGGGAGCAGCCCGGAGTTCTCGTGCATGGTGCGGACGAACTCACCCATCTGCGCGAGGGAGTCGGGCGTGGGCTTGATCACGACCTCGATGCCGTCGCCGAGGACGTTGAGCTCGGAATCGGTGACCAGGGCCGCGACTTCGATCAGGGCGTCCGTCTTCAGGTCGAGCCCGGTCATCTCGCAGTCGACCCACACCAGGTGTTCGTTCACGGGGGTTACTTTACGGCGTTAGGTATACCCGTCCCGACGTGGCCGTCCAAGCGGCTCACGCTGTGCCCGCCCAGCCGGAGTTGATGCCCATGCTGCGCTCGCGGAGCCCGCGCAGGTAGCCGGCCTGGCCGACGTGCTGGGCGGTCTCGACCATCACCGAGACGAGGCGGACGCCGACGGTGACCGGCGGGGTGTAGCGGGTGTCGATCACCTCGTCGAGCCGATCGTCGCCCACGGACGCGAGGACGGCCCGGGTCTGCTCCCAGGTGGCCGCCGCGTAACCGTTCAGCAGACCGGTGTCGGTAACGTTGAAGGCCCCGACCTCCGTGGGCGTCATCCGGAAGCCGTGGGCGCTCTTCAGGTAGGGGAGGCCGAAGCGGGAGTACCACCCGTCCGACGTCCACGCCTGTTCGATGTCGCCGAGCCGCGCGAGGTGGTCGTCCTCGATCCGGGTGAGGTGCCAGATCAGCCAGCCCAGCGAGTTCGCCTCCGGGTCGGGACGCCAGAGCAGGTCGTCGCCGGAGAGGCCGTCCAGGATGGCCGGGATGAGTTCGTGGACGCGGCCCAGGGAGTCACGCACGAGGTCGAGGGTCTGCATGGTCCCCATCCTGCCCCGTGGCCCTGACCACGGCCAGACCGAGATAGCATCGGGGACGCCGGGCCCCCGTAGCTCAGTGGATAGAGCAACAGCCTTCTAATCTGTCGTGCGCAGGTTCGAGTCCTGCCGGGGGCGCCACCCGCAGGGGCGCGACCTGCGCCACTGTCACCGACGGTTCCAGTGAGCGGCCCACGGGCCTAGGCTGGCGCACGTGAGCGCGATCCCGCCGGACTTGCAGCCTCCGACGCCGCCTACGCCCATGGAGCGCGCGGGGCGCTGGCTCAAGAAGTCCTGGACGTGGTTGGCGGCCCTGATCACCTCGATCGTCGGCCTTGTCTGGCTGATCGGCTTTCCTCCTCTGACCTGCACCAACGAACTCGGAGGCGAGAACACTGACAAGGCGGTGCAGGTCTGCAGAGCGATCCAGCTCACCGACCCCGCGGTCATCGCCTGGGCGGTGATTGTGATCCTGCTCCTGTGGGGAAGCCTCTCCGAGGGCAGTGTCGCCGGTCTCTTCAGCTTCAAGAAGCAGGTGGATCAGGCCGTCTCCGACAGCAAAGAGGCCAAGGAGACCGCAGAGCGCGCACTGCTCCAGGTCAGCCAGTCCAACACCACAACGGTTCAGGTCGTCAGCGGCGTTCCCGGTCCCGCGTGGCGGGACACCGATGCGGCCGCTCCCGGCGCGGGTGGGACGTCCGACTCGGCCAGCCCGGAGAACCGCGTACTGCGCAAGTTGGCCGAGTTGTCGATCAGTTCGATCCTGCGAAGCCTGGTCGAGGCGTCGGGCCTCGACCCGGACGCGACCTCGGCCCACATCTACACCTATGCGGCCGGGCAGCTGACTCGCGCGGACGCTCCCACAGACAACCGCAGCCGGACGTGGGCCGTGGGCAGCGGCGCGGTGGGCAAGGCGTGGGAGCAGCGAGGGTACGGTGTCCAAACCCGGGGCGAGCCCGACTTCATCGATCATCCTGACTACTTCATCAGCGCTGTTGCCGCGATGCCGATCCTCAACGCGGCCGGTCGTCCGATCGGGGTGCTGAGTATTCACTCCCGAGCGCAGGATCCTCCGGACCTGAATGCCGAGCAGGTGTTCGTAGCGATGGTCGACGCAGCCGAACTCATGGCTCGTGTCTATGTCAACCTGGCCACGTGGGAGACCGACTCCGACACCGCGGCGGAGGGCTAGGTGTGGTCAGAGGTGGCATGCATACTTGAGGCATGACCATGCGAGCTATCACCAAGGCCGACCGGGACGCGGCTGTTGATCGACTCGCCAAGTCGATCAACACAGTGAGCCTGACTGAGAGCCAGATCGCGGCCATCCAGAAGGCCACCGGTCAGAACGCCGGAGTCAAGTACTCCGCGGTCGTCTACTGATCCAGTCGCGTCAACCAGCCGCGACGCACCTCCTGACGCAGCGGTGCCTGCCGTTGGTCAGGCGGCGGTGGCCCAGATGGTGTCTGGGCGTGCGGGGAGGTCGACGTGGATGACGTCGATCAGGGGTGGCGGCTTGCTTCGGTAGCGGTGCCCGGTGGGGGTGCTGGTGGTGACGGTGCCGTCGGGACCGGGTCGGCTGTGCCAGCCGGAAGCTTCTTTGGTCTGGTTGCAGCGTTCGCACAGGCTTTGCCCGTTGGCGGCGCTGGTGGGTCCGCCGAGGCGGTGGGGGATGATGTGGTCGGTGTGGCGGATGGGTGCCCCGCACCAGGGGGTGCGGCAGTACTGGTCGCGGACGGCGAGGTAGCGGCGTAGCGGTTCGGGGAAGCAGCGCCGTGTCGATTCCATCGCGACCAGCTGGCCGGTGCCGGGCTGGGCGTAGAGCCGGCGGAGCCACAGCCGGGTGGTGCGGTCCAGGCCGGCGACCAGCTGCTTCGCGATACCTACCGGGACGGGTCCGTAGCCGCCCAGGTGGGCGGGAGTGTGGGCATCGGCGAGCAGTGCCTGGTCGGTGATGACGAGCTGGATCTCGACCGGAACCTGGTCGGGCTCGGTTTGTCCGGTGGTCCGGCAGACCAGGGTGTCGGCCATCACCTGGTTGCGGGAGCGTCCATCGCCACTGGCGCGGGCGGTGTCGGCGGCCCGGGTGAGGGCGGCGTAGACGGCAACCCCTTGGGCGACGGGCAGGGTGGCGGTGATGATGGCCATGGTGTCGGGTGCGGGCCGGATGGTGACCCGGCGGTCGTCGGCGGCGCGGGCGGCCCGTTCGACCACGCTGTGGGGGTCGAGGGTGTAACTGATCCGGCGGGCCGAGGCGGCGACCTGCCGGTCGGACAGGGTGTCGAGGGTGTTGGCGAGCCGCCGGTCGACCTCGCGGCGGTGCTGCACGGTGAGGCAGGCGGTCTCCCGGCAGACCAGAGTGGCCCGCCACTCGCTGATCCGGCCGGCCGTCAGTGCGGCCATGGTGTGCGGCAGCTCGCCCGCGAGTGCTTGTGCCAGACCCATCAGCCGGTCCCCGCGGTGCGGTGATTCCCGCCGGGCCAGCGCGACCTGCGCCGCGACCCCGCGGCCCCGGGTGCGGGCCGGCACGCCGGCCTCGGTCTCGGCGGCGACCACGGACTGTTTGAGCGCGACCGCTTCGCGGGCCTGGGCGGCACAGATCGCGTTCTTGGCCTGCTCGAGGAGTCGAATCCGGTCGATCCGTTCGGCGTCGCTGACGTCGGTGGGCAGGGTGGGCAGCGCCTCGACCCAGCCGGCCAGGTCGGCGGTGGTGAGAAGCTGCTCCATCACATCATCCTATACGAACACATATACGAATACAAGCCGTGATCTACCGAGAATCAAGGGATTTTTCTGGGCGCAAACCTCCCGAGGAACCTCGTCACTTGCCATCCTCGCAGGTGGGTCTGACACCGTCCGCCAGCCGGCGATGACGCACTACGACGGCCGGCTGAACCATCCATCGGTGAGGACGGGGACGACCCTCGACGCATCGAGCTGCGCGGCCACGTCCACATCGCTGCCGAAGCCGCGCTCCGTGAGCTCTCGCCCGCTGACGCAGCCCCGCAGCCACTCGACGAGCCGATCCCCGGCGGCCTGGAAGAGGCCGGCGGCCGCGGCGGCTTCGGGGCTCAGCTCGTCGTCATGGCCGAACCTGGTCAGTGCGGCCAGGATGGCGCCCGCGCCGAGGTGGTCTTCCAGGGCAGGGCGCAGGGAGTCGTCCTCTGCCCAGCGTTCACCCGCCGCGATGACCGCCACACTGAGGCCCTCGTCGAGAGCCATGGCGAGCCGCTCGGCCGTGGCTGTGGCGTTTCGCAGGCAGCCGATGGCGACCACGCTGCCGGTGTCCCGAAGCGACGCGGCGATGGTCGAGCCGTTCGGGGAGGGCAGCACCAGGCGCGGCGCCACCGGACCGGCCAGCAGGCCGGCGGGCGACAGGGTCGGCGCCAGCATCGCCCTGTCCTTCGCGGCGTCCGCTCGACCCACGGCCAGGACGGCGTCGTGCCGTTCGGCGAACGCCGCTGCCTCCGCACCCTTCCACGGGGACGGGCAGACCCGCATCCCACGCTCCACGGCGATGCACACGGACGTGGAGAAGCTGAGCACGTCGACGACCACCGACAGGTCGGCGCGGCCGGCCCGCGCTCCGGTGGGACCCCAGTCCAGGCGGACGTGGTAGTCCTCCTGGCCGTACTGCTCGAGCATGGTTCAGAACGTACGCGATCCCGCTACCGTCGCGCCGCGGAACGACTGCCCAGCTACCCCACGCGGCCGAGTTCCTCCTGCTCGAGCTGGGTGTAGGCGATCTTGCCGACCAGGGTGGTGGGGAGTTCGTCCCGGAACTCGATGCTGCGGGGGACGGCCCACTTCATCAGGTGCTTGCGGCAGTGGCCGAGCAGGTCATCGCGCAGGCGCTCGTCGCCGGCTCCCTCGGCGGGGACGACGAACGCCTTCACCGACGACAACTGGTACTCGTCGGGCGTGCCGATCACGCAGGCCCGTCGCACCCCGGGATGGGCCTCCAGCACCTGTTCGACCTGCGCCGGATAGACCGAGACGCCGGAGACCTTGATGATCCGCTTGCTGCGGCCCCTGAAGTAGAGGTAGCCGCCGGCGTCCATCGTGCCGATGTCACCGGTGTGCAGCCAGGTGAGCCCGTCCTCGTGCCGGCGCAGCGTGGCCGCGGTCGCCTCCGGGTCGTTCAGGTATCCCCACATCAGCGTGGGACCGGTGACGCACAGCTCGCCCTCCTCGCCGTACGGCAGCTCGCGGCCGGCGCTGTCGGCCACCTTCACGCGCATTCCCGGGATCGGGATGCCGATCGAGTTCTCCCGGTAGTGGTGCGCGGGCGACACCGTGCACGCCGTCACGCACTCGGTCAGCCCGTAGCCCTCCATCAGTTCCACCCGGCTGCCCTGCGACCCGATCGCCTCGTCGAAGCGCGCCTTCAGTGCCGGGGTCAGCGAATCACCGCCCGAGTACGCGCCGCGCAGCTTCTCGAACGACACCTTCGCGAAGGTCGGTTCCGCCAGCAGCGCCTGGAAGAGCGTCGGCACCCCGGCGATGTAGGACGGCGAGTACCTGGTCAGGTTGTCGATGTACACCCGCGCGCTGAACTCGGGGACGAGAATCGCGAACGCCCCCACGGTCAGCGGCGTGTGGATGCACAGCCCCAGCCCGAAGCCGTGGAACACCGGCAGGATCGCCAGCACGCTGTCGCCCACGCTGATGCCGGTGATCGCCCCCATCGACACCGCCAGCGCGTTGAAGTTCGCGCTGGACAGCTCGATCCCCTTCGGCAGGGCGGACGTGCCGCCGCTGAAGAGGACGACGTCGCTGGGGTGGTCGTGGGGGGTCTCGACAGGCTCGACCGGCGGTTGGGGCTCGACCGATGGTTTCGACTTCAGGAACTGGCGCCAGGTGATGACCCTGGGATCGTCCTTCGGCACCGGGGCGATCTTCCGGCCCTTGGTGACCTTGAAGCCCAGCTTCTTCGGTCCGCTGAGGTAGTCGGAGAAGTGGCAGATCAGCAGGCGCTCGACGGAGGTGTCGGCGAGGATGTCGCGGAACCGGCCGTAGAACAGGTCCATGGTGACGGCCCAGCGGCTGCCGCTCTCGGTGAGGTAGTGCTGCAACTCGGTGGGGGAGGACAGCGGATGGGTCATCACCGCCCGGGCCCCGATCCGGTTCAGGACGTAGAACAGGACGATGGTGTTCGGCACGTTCGGCATCGACAGCGTGACGCTGTCCCCGGACCCGATGCCGGCGGCGAGCAGGGCCTGCGCGCAGCGCTCGATGTCGGCCAGCAGCTCGGCGTAGGTGATCCGCCGGCCGACATAGACCAGCGCCGTCCGGTCCGGCCAGCGCCGCGCCGACGCGGCGACCAACTCGAACATGGTCGCGTCCGGCACCTCGATGTCGGCCGGGAGGTCGCCGTAGAAGGCGAGCCAGGGGCGGTCGGTCATGGACGCCTCCGTCCTAGATGCGCTGCAGCTGCTCGGGATCGTTGAGGTAAGTGTCGAACAGTTCGAGCGCCCGGGCGTCGTAATAGCCGTCGGCGATCCGCTCGTCCAGAGCGATCTTCAGTTCCACCGTGCGCCGGACGGCCGGGTTCCCGTCCTCCCCGACGACGACCGTCGGCCTCACCTGGCCGATCGTGACGAACAGGCTGCAGGTGCCCCACTCGAACAGGTGGTGGTAGGCCGCGCCCATCCCGACGCTGCCCAGGTTCGCGACGTACGCGCTGCACCGCAGCGGATCCACGCCGCGCAGGAACGACGGCGTGTCGACGTAGAAGTCCCACAGCGAGAGCAGGTTCACCGCCACCCGCAGCACACTGCGGGGCAGCCGCAGGAAGAGGTCGATCAGGCCTTCGTCCGACTTCTGCTCGCCCGACTTCGCCGTCCGGATCTCGCCGCGGATCTTGCCCAGCACCGCCCTCGCGTCGTCATCGGGCTTCACAGCCACGTAGACGTTCGTCTCCGAGCTGTCCAGGGTGAACTCGCGGCGCGCGACGAACGACAGCTGCACGTCGCGGCGCTGGTAGAGCCGCCGGCCAATGATGTACCGGTTCAGCGTGGGCCGCTCCCGCAGGATCCGGATGAGCGCGAGCAGGATCGCCTCGAAGATCGTGATCGCCTCGTCCGTGCCCTTCTTCTGCTCGACGTACGCCAGCAGGTTCTCCGCATCGACCACCACCGGGTAGTAGGCGATCGACTCGTTGCGGCCCTTCATGAGGTACGGGAACATCGCGTTGAAGCTCCGGCCGAGGTCCACCCTGGTGGCGTCGTGGCGATCCCGTCCGCGCCTGCCCGTCCCGCTCATCAGTCCGCCTTCCCGCCGCGCTCCCGGCGCTCGCGACGAGTCAACCAAGGATCGGCGGCGCTGGCTACTTCACCGCGCCCTCGGTCATGCCGGCGATGAAGTAGCGCTGCGCGAACAGGTACACGATCACCACGGGAGCCGCCACCGTGACCGCCGCCGCGCCCATCAGGGCGTAGTTGGTCACGTGCTGGCCCTGGAAGAACGCCAGCCCCAGCGGGGCGGTGCGCAGCGTGCCGGTCGGCGACATCACCAGCGGGATCAGGAACTCGTTCCACGTCCACATGAACACCAGCACCACCAGCGTCAGGATGGCCGGACGGGCGATCGGCGCCTGCACCCGCCACAGCACCTGGCGCGGCGCGGCGCCGTCGATGATCGCCGCCTCCGTGATGGCGCGGTCGGACGAGCGGAAGTACGTCCGCATCCAGTAGGTGCCGAACGCGATCGACTGCGCGACCTGCGGGCCGGCCACCGCGACCAGCGTGTTCACCAGGCCCAGCTGCCGCAGGTCGAAGAACAGCGGCACCACGATCGCCTCGGTGGGCACCATGATCCCCAGCAGGAACAGGTAGAACAGCCACGTGCTGCCCCGGAACGTCATGGTGCCGAACGCCCAGCCAGCCAGCACGGAGACGACGACCGAGACCACGACGACCGTCAACGACACCACCACCGAGTTCAGCATGTACGTGGAGAAGCGGCCCTCGCTCCACGCCAGCACGAAGTTCTCCAGGTGTACCCCGCCGGCCGCCGCGGCCTCCGCGCTGGCCGGGGCGAACGCCTGGGTCAGGATCGTCACGATCGGCCACAGCGACACGAGCGCGAAGCCCACCAGGATCGCGTAGTTCAGGCCGGCCTCCGCCCGCGAACCGAGACCCGACATCAGTCCGCCACCGCCTTGTCGGCGAGCCGGTTCAGGACGAGGTTGATCGCGAAGATCAGCAGCGCGAGGCTCACCCCGATCGTCGTCGCCATGCCGACCTGGCCGAGCCCGAACGCCTGGTTGTACACCTGGTAGGACGGGACGGCGGTCGCCGAGCCCGGCCCGCCGCGGGTGGTCATGTAGATGATGTCGAAGTTCTTCAGGGCGGCAACGATCGTCAGCGTGGCCGCGACGATGATCTCCCCGCGGACGGCCGGCAGCGTGATCGCGAAGAACTCCGCCACCGGGCCGGCGCCGTCCAGCCGCGCGGCCTCGTAGAGCTCGCGGGGGATCCGTCCCATGCCGGCCAGCAGCAGGATCGTGACCAGCCCGGTCTCGACCCACGTCCCGATCAGGCCGACCGCCGGCAGCGCGAACGTGTAGTCGCCCAGCCATGCCCTGGCCACGTCGCCGAGCCCGATCGCGCGGAGCAGGGCGTTCAGCGATCCGTCGGTGGAGTAGATCCGGGTCCAGGCGACGGCGACCACGACCATGGCGATCACCTGCGGGAGGAAGATCACCGTCCGGAAGAACGAGAGTCCCCGTACCTGCGCCCGGTTGAGGATGGCGGCGATCACCAGTCCCAGGCAGATCGGTAGTACGGCGTAGAACACGATCAGGATCGCGGAGTGCCCGAACGAGCCGAGCAGGTCCGGGTCGGCGACCATCTCCGCGTAGTTGCCGAAGCCGACGAACCGGGCGGGGGAGACCGTGTCCCAGGCGTACAGCGAGAACTGCGCCGCCCGCGCCAGGGGATAGAGCAGGAAGGCGCCGTAGAGCAGCAGCGCGGGCGCGAGGTAGAGGTACGGCGTGGCGGGGGAGCGACCCTCGCGGCTGGCCCGGCGTCGCCGGACCAGCCGCGAGGTGCTCATCGGTGCGGCCGGAACCTCAGCCCTTGATGAAGTCGCCATAGTCCTTCTGCAGCGCGGCTGCGAACTCCTGCGGCGTCTTCTTCGCTGCGATCAGGTCCTGCAGCGCAGCCCCGAGGGTGTCGGAGAAGGTCGGCGTCGCGTAGTCCAGGTACGGCAGCAGGTGGCCCTTCGTGGTGACCTCCTCGTACGCGGCGTACACCTCCTTGCCCACGCCCGAGGCCGGGGCCAGTTCGGCCGCGTGCAGCACCGGCAGGTTGCCCTTCTCCGCGATCACCTTCATCGCGTCGTCGCTGGTGATGAAGTTGATGTAGGCCGCGGCGGCGTCCGGGTTCTTCGACGCGGACGTGACCGCGAACGGCAGCGAGGTGCCACCGGTCGTCGCCGGACCGGCGGACGCGTCCACCGGCGGCGGGGCGAAGAAGCCCGCGTCGTCGCCCAGCGCCTCCTGCAGCGTCGGCGTGTTCCACGAGCCGCCCAGGAAGTACACCCCGGTGCCCTTGCCGAACTTCGCCACGATGTCGTCGTAGGCGGCACCGTTCACGTCGGAGTTCAGGTAGCCGGCCTTCACCCAGTCCTGCACCTGCTGCGCGGCCGCCACGTTGTTGGCGTCCGTCCAGTCGCCGCCGGGATTGCCCAGCGCGAGGTTCGCGATCTCGTCGGCGGGGGTGTGCGCACCCTGCACCGGACCGAACACGTGGATCGCCGGCCACTTCTCCAGGTTGCCCAGCACGAGCGGGGTCTCACCGGCGTCCTTGATGGTCTTCAGCTGGCCCTCCAGCTCGGCCCACGTCTTCGGCACCGTGAGGTTCAGCTGGGCCAGCTTGGCCTTGTTGTAGTAGAACCCGACCACCTCGCCGACCTGCGGTAGCCCGAACAGGCTGCCCGAGCCGAACGTCTTGCCGTCGGGGGAGTACGACGAGAGCTTCAGCACCGACTCCGGGAAGCGGTCCTTCCAGCCGTAGGCCTCGGCGTACGGGTCCAGGTTCACCAGTTGTCCGGCGGTCACGAAGGCGCCCATCTGGCTGCGGGAGTTGTTGGCTTCGATCACGTCCGGGGCGTCCGGCCCGGTGAGCACCAGCCGTCCGGTCTTCTGCAGGTCGTCGAAGCTCTGCGCGTGGCGGTCGAGCTTGATGTTCGGGTACTTCTCCTGGAACTGCTTGTTCAGCGCCTCGATCTCGTCGTTCTGGCCGCCCCGGACCTCCTGGTCCCAGATGGTCAGGGTGATCTCGCCCATCGACGCCGGGTCGGTGTTGACCGACGTCCTGGGGGTTGACGGCGCGCTGCTCTGCACCGTGCCGGCACCCGGCGCGCAGCCGGCCGCAAGGGCCAGCAGCACCGCACCGCCACCGCCGATCAGGGCACGTCCCCAGCCGCGCCGCGTCCGTTGTGCACTCACGTTGTCTCCTTCTCTGCCACCAGCGCCGGCGGCGAACCTCTCAAACATCTGCCAGTTGGGCGATCGTGGCGTTGGCCCGGCGGACCGAACGTCCCTCGTGGGAACGCAACACCTCGGGCAGGAACCCGTAATCCCGCACCCGGTCGATCGCGCGCGGGTCGCCGTCCGCCGCCTTGCGGTTGGCGCGCGCCCACCAGTCCGCGATGTCGCCCCAGCCCGGTGCCGCGAGGCCGCCGCCGAACTCCTGGACGGCCAGCGCGGACGCCAGCGCGGCGAAGCGCAGCCGGTCGGCCAGCGGCCACCCGCCCAGCGTGCCGGCCACCAGGGCTGCCGCGAACACGTCGCCGGCGCCGGTCGGGTCGATCGCCGCCACGTCGAGGGCGGGGACGGACGCCCGCTCGCCGGTCTGCTGGTCGATCGCCATGGCCCCCGAGTACCCCCGCGTGACCACGGCCAGCGGCACGAGCTCGGTCAGGGCGGACAGTGCGGCGTCCGCCGTATCGGTGCGGGTGTAGGCCATCGCCTCCACCTCGTTGGGCGTGAACGCGTGGCAGCCGTCCAGCCGGTCGAGAATCGTGCGGTCCCAGGCCTCGGACGGGTCCCAGCCCACGTCGGCGAACACCAGCGACCCCGTCGCGACCGCCGGTTGCCACCACGGCTCGTCCTCCAGCCCGGTGATGATCGCGCGGGTGGGCGGCAGCTCGCCGGCCATCTCGGTGATGGTCTGCGGTGCGTCGTGGCCGTGGGTGACCATCGCCCGGTCGTCGTCGTACGCCATCGACACGGTCACCGGGCTGTGCCAGTCGGGGACCGTCGGACAGCGGCTGAGGTCGATCCGCTCCTGGCGGCCCAGCACGTCCCGGCACCAGCGGCCGTAGCCGTCGTCGCTGAACGCGGCCACCAGGGCGGTGCGCAGGTCGAGCCGCGCGGTCGCCATCGCGAGGTTGGCGATGCCGCCGGGGGAGGAGCCCATGCCGCCCGCCCACACCTCGTGGCCCGGGCACGGGCGCTGGGGCAGGTCGGTGAAGACGATGTCGAGGAAGACCATGCCGGCCAGCAGCACGTCGACACCAGCTGCGGCGCTGGGCGTGCTTGCTTCGGCGGTCGAGGCTGCCACGTCGTCCACGATTGCACAGATCCGCGCGCTGCTCAACCAAGTTCGTGCACTGAACTGCGCGAAAATGCGCGATTTCAGGCGTTACGATGAGCGCATGCTGACCGATACGCGGCACCGGGCGATCCTGCGCCGGCTGCGGACGCAGGGGGACGTGTCCGTCCAGGTGCTCGCGGACGAGTTCGGCGTCAGCCCGTCCACCATTCGCCGTGACCTCGCCACCCTCAGCGCGGACGGACTGCTGCGCCGGGTGCGCGGCGGCGGCAGTTCCGTCGAGCAGGACGCGGACACCTTCGACGTGGTCGACCAGCGCTGCGCCGCCGACAAGGACGCGGTGGCCGAGCGAGCCGCTGCGCTGGTCGAGGACGGCCAGATCGTCTGTCTCGACATCGGCACCACCACCGCCCGGCTCGCCCGGCGGCTGCGCGAGCGGCGGGTCACGGTGATCACGTCCAGTCTCGCCGTCGTGGACGAGTTGCGGCATGCGCCCGGTCCGGAGCTGATCGTGCTCGGCGGCGTGCTGCGGAACACCTACCAGTCGCTGGTCGGACTGCTCACCGAGCAGGCGCTCGCGCAGCTGTCCGCACACGTCTGCTTCCTGTCCACCTCCGGGGTGAACGCCGCCGGTCAGGTGCTGGACACCACCGGTATCGAGGTGGGCGTGAAGCGGGCGATGCTGGCCGCGGCGGAGCGCAGTGTGCTGCTCGCTGACAAGGGCAAGTTCCCGGGCACCGGCCTGCTGTCGGTGTGCGGCCCTGCCGACATCGACGTGGTCGTGACCAACGCCGGCGCCGACCCGGCGACGCTGGCCCGGATGGCCGAGGCCGGCACGGAGGTGATCGAGGCATGAAGCTGGTCGTGATCGGCGGGGCGGGTTTCCGCGTGCCGCAGGTGGTCGAGGCGGTCGCCGGGGCCGGACCGGTCGACGAGGTCGTGCTGGTCGACACCGACGCCGGCCGGCTGCGGACGATGCTCGCCGTCGTCGACGGAATGACGCTCCCCGGGTCGCTGCGGGTGACCGCATCCGGCGACCTCGCGGCGGCGCTGGTCGGAGCGGACTTCGTGTTCTGCGCGATCCGGGTGGGCGGGACGGCCGCCCGGGTGGCGGACGAACGGGTCGCGCTCGAACTCGGCGTGCTCGGCCAGGAGACCACCGGCCCCGGCGGCCTGGCCTATGCGCTGCGGACGATCCCGGTGATGCTGGAGATCGCGCGGACGGTGCGGGCGGTGGCCCCCGACGCGTGGTTCGTGAACTTCACCAACCCGGCCGGGATCATCACCGAAGCCCTGCGGACGGTGCTCGGCGACCGGGTGGTCGGCATCTGCGACACCCCGATCGGCCTGATGCGCCGCGCCGCGGCCTCGGTGGGTGCGGCGGGGCACCGGGTGAGCTACGACTACGTCGGCCTGAACCACCTCGGCTGGTTGCGCACCCTGGAGGTGGACGGCGTCGACCGGCTGCCGGACCTGCTCGCGTCCGAGCGTCTGGAGGAGATCGAGGAGGCCCGGCTGGTCGGGCTGGACTGGGTACGGCAGCTGGGCGCGCTGCCCAACGAGTACCTGTTCTACTACTACTGCAACCGGGAGGCCGTGGCGGCGATCCGGGGGGCGTCGGCGACCCGCGGGGAGTTCCTGGACGCGCAGCAGTCGGGCTTCTACGCCGCTGCGGCCGGCGAGCCCGGGCGGGCCCTGGAGCTGTGGCGGGCCACGAAGGGCCAGCGCGAGCAGACCTACATGGCCGAGGCGCGCGCGGACGACGAGGAGCGCGAGGCCGACGACGCCGAGGGCGGCTACCAGGCGGTGGCCCTCGACCTGATGACGGCGCTCGCCGGCGGCAACCCGACCACGGCGATCGTGAACGTGGCGTCCCGCGGCGCGGTCCCGGGTCTTCCGGACGACGCGGTCGTCGAGGTGCCCTGCGACGTAAACGCGACCGGTATCCATCCGCGCCCGGTCGCACCGCTGGCGGGCCACATGCTGGGCCTCGTCCAGTCGGTGAAGGCGGTCGAACAGCTCACGATCCGGGCCGCCGTCGAGCACTCCGCCGGCCTGGCCTGGGAGGCTTTCGCCACCCACCCCCTGGTCGACTCCGTCGCCGTCGGCCGGCGCCTCCTGGACGGCTACCGCACCAGGGTCCCCGAGATCGCCGCCGTCCTGGGCTGAGGGTCGGTCGGTGCCTGACTCGCTCCCTGAGGAGCGAGCGCCAGCGAGTGTCACGAAGGGCGGCCGGACGAGCGCTGGGAGCGTCTGCATCCGGCCTCACGTCATCCCGGGCTTGATCCGGGATCTCCGCGCTTGAGTTGCTGGGTAGGTGCGGGGATCCCGGCGTTCGCCGGGATGACGTGGGGAGAGCCGTGTGTGGCTACCAGCGGGTGAAGGAGTCTCTGGAGGTGAGGAAGCCGGAGACGACGGCTGCACCGAGGTCGTCCAGGTCGGGGCTGACGACCCTGCCGTCCACGCGGCCGGCGAGCTGGTCCAGGAAGTGGGCGAGGCCGGGGTCGTCACCCAGGCGGAAGAACGTGACCCGGGCGCCGAGGCGGCCCAGGCGGTCCAGCTGGGTGATCGTCGTGCGCAGTGTCTCCAGGTTGGGCGGGTAGGTGAACCAGGAATCGCCGTCCGCGGTGAGGTAGGCGGTCGGCTCGCCGTCGGTGACGACCAGCAGCACCGGCTGCATGGTCGGGTGGCGCCGGAACAACCGCTCGGCCAGGAGCAGGCCGTGGTGCAGGTTCGTGCCCTGCTCGCGCAGCGCGGGGAGGCCGGTCAGATCGTCGGTGGTGCGCACCTCGGCGTACCGGCCGAAGGTGATCAGCTGCAGCTGGTCACCGCGCCAACGGGTCGACACCAGGTGGTGCAGCGCCAGCGCCGTCCGCTTCATCGGTAGCCAGCGGCCCTCCGCCGCCATCGAGAACGACGTGTCCACCAGCAGTGCGACCGCTGCCTGGCTACGGGCTTCGGTCTCCACCACTTCGATGTCGTCGAGGTGGATGCGGACGGGGGCTGCCGACTCCCGGCGCATGGCGTTCAGCATCGTGCGGGGGACGTCCCAGGGCTCGGTGTCGCCGAACTCCCAGCGGCGGGCGGAGCCGGTGGGCTCGCCCGCGGCGCCGGCCAGGCGGGTGTCACGCTGGCCGGCGCGGCCGTTGAGGCGGGCGGCCACGTCCTGCAGGAAGGTGCGGCTGAGCCGGCGCAGGGCGCGAGGCGAGAGCCGCAGCGCGCCGTCCGGTCCGCGGTCGAGATAGCCGGCGCCGCGCAGCGCCCGCTCCAGCTCCGCGAGCGTGCGGGCCGAGACGGCGGCCTCCTCGCCGAGCTGGCGGGCCAGCGCGGCCACGTCGACGTCGTCCATCCGGGCGCCGCCGTAGCCCTGGCCCAGCTGCTGGGCGAGGGAGTCCAGCTCGGCCAGGTCCTGCAGCACCCCGGTGCCGTCACCGAGGCCGAGGCCCTCCTCGCCACCGAACCGCTCCGAACCGGACCAGTCCTCACCGGGACGCAGCGCCTGCAGGTTCGCGTCCAGCTGCCCCAGCTGGGCCATCAGTTCCGGCGAGCCGAACGCCTGCGCCGACAGCTGCAACAGCTCGTCCCGCTGCTCCGGCGTCATCGAGTTCAGCATCCGCTGGGCCGCGGCCGCCCGCTGCGCCAGGGCGTCGATCAGCTCCTCGACATTCCGGGGGTTCTCCGGGAAGTACTCGCCGTGCTTCGCCATGAAGTCGGCGAAGTCCTCGTCGGTGTCCTCGCCGCGGCGGTGCTTGTCCAGCAGGTCGTTGAGGTCGGACAGCATCTCGCGGATGGCCTCGCGGTCGGCGTCGGAGGCGCCTTCCAGCGCCTGCTTCATGCCGGCGAAGCGCTGGTCGAGCAGTTCGCGGCCCAGCAGGTCCCGGATCTTCTCGTACGCCGCCCTCGCGGTCGGCGAGCGCCAGTCGTAGTCGGCCAGTTCCTGCACCGCGGCCGCGGGCGACTCCGGCAGGTTCTGCAGTCGCAGCTCGCGGAAATCGCGGTCCAGATCGTCCAGGTCGATGTCGCGGGCGAGCTCCTTGCGCTCCTCCAGGACGGCGGTGTCCAGCAGCTGCTTGACCTCGGCCATGGTGCCGTCCAGCCGGTGCCGGGAGAGCAGCTCCCGCCGCCGGGCCTGGACGCGGCCGGCCAGGTCGTCCAGGCCGAGCCGGCCCTGGCCGCCACGGCGCAGGAACTCCTGCAGCGCCCGCTCGGCCGAGTAGCCGGCCATCACGTCGTCCGCGATCGACGCCAGCGCCTCGGCCAGGTCGACCGGCGGGGCGAGCGGGTCGGGACCGCCGGCGTAGCGGCCGTACCGGGCTGACTGCGGACGGGGCATGCGTCCTCCTAGCCGTAGATCGTCTGCCCGTCGTCGGACTCCTTGGAGATCCGGCGGGCCAGGTAGAGGCCTTCGAGGGCCAGCTCGATCGCGCTCGCGCGCTCGCCGTCCGTGGTGGCGTCGAAGCGCTCGCAGATCTCGTCGTACACGTCCGCGCCGTCCAGCGAGGGCAGCCCGGACAGGAACTCCCGCGCCGTCACCTGCTCGCCGGTGGCCACGGTGGTGCGGCCGTCCAGCGCACCGACCAGCGGGCCCAGGTCGATGCCCCGGAAGTGCTGCCGCACGGTCTCGGCGGTCGCCGTCCGCAACAGGTGGCCGAGGATGTCGGCCTCGCGGCCCTCCTCGCCCGACTCGAACTCGAGCTTGCCGACCAGGACGTCCACGGCCGCCTCCAGGTCGACCACCCGGGCCACGGCCTCGGGCTCGCCCCGCGCCGTCGCCCGGTGCAGCGCTGCGGCCGCCACGGTCTCCGCGCCGGCGATCGCGAACCGGGCCGACACCCCGGAGCGCTGGTTGATCGCCGTGGACGTGCGCAGCGCCCGGGTGTAGCGGGCCAGCACCTCGAGGATGGGCTCGGGGATCTCGGCGACCAGCTTCGCCTCCTGGGCGATCACGGCCATCTCGTCGGCCAGCGCGATCGGGTAGTGGGTGCGGATCTCGGCGCCGAAGCGGTCCTTCAACGGGGTGATGATCCGGCCGCGGTTCGTGTAGTCCTCGGGGTTGGCGGACGCGACCACGAGCACGTCCAGCGGCAGCCGCAGCAGGTACCCGCGGATCTGGATGTCCCGTTCCTCCATCACGTTCAGCATCGCCACCTGGATCCGCTCGGCCAGGTCGGGCAGCTCGTTGATCGCGACGATGCCGCGGTGGGCGCGCGGGATCAGCCCGTAGTGGATGGTCTCCGGATCGCCCAGCGGACGGCCCTCCGCCACCTTCATCGGGTCGACGTCGCCGACCAGGTCGGCCACCGAGGTGTCCGGCGTGGCCAGCTTCTCGGCGTACCGCTCGGACCGGTGCCGCCACGCGATCGGCAGGTCGTCGCCCTCGGCCGCCGCCCGGCGGATCGACGCGGGCGTGATCGGCTCGAAGGGGTGCTCGCCCAGTTCGGCGCCGGCGATCACCGGCGTCCACTCGTCCAGCAGCCCGACCAGCGTGCGCAGCAGCCGGGTCTTGCCCTGCCCGCGCTCGCCGAGCAGGACGACGTCGTGGCCGGCGATCAGGGCGCGCTCCAGCTGCGGCAGCACGGTGCGACTGAAGCCGTGCAGGCCGGGCCACGGGTCCTCGCCGGCGGCGATCAGCGCCAGCAGGTTGTCCCGGATCTCTTCGCGCAGGTGCTTGCGCACGTGCCCGGACGCGCGCAGCTCGCCGACGGTGTGGATGGCAGGCGATTGACTCACGCTGTCACGCTAACCCGCTACCCAAGCCGGGGAACGGGGGTACTTCAGCCCCGTTGCGAGCCCGGCCGGGCGAGCTACGCTCGCGCCCATGGCAGCGCGGAAGGCGCCCGGCACGCTCGTCCTGCTCGTCCGGCACGGCACCACACCGACCACCGGACGGGTGCTGCCCGGCCGCGCTCCCGGCCTGCACCTGGCCGAGGAAGGGGTGCGACAGGCCGCGCAGGTGGCCGAGCGGCTCGCCGGACTCGACCTGGACGCGGTGTACACCTCGCCGCTGGAGCGCGCGCAGGAAACGGCTGCGCCCACCGCGGCCGCCGCGGGGAGGCCGGCGATCGAGGAGCCGGGACTGCTGGAGTGCGACACCGGCGAATGGACGGGCGAGAAGCTCGCCACCCTCGCCCGCCGCAAGGAGTGGCGCGAGCTGCACACCTCTCCGGCCACCTTCCGCTTTCCCGGCGGGGAGAGCCTCGCCGAACTGGAGGCCCGCGTGGTCGGCGTGCTCGACCGGCTGCGCACCGCCCACCCGTCCGGGGTGGTGGCGTGCTTCAGCCATGCCGACCCGATCCGGATGGCCCTGGCCTTCGCGCTCGGCGCACCACTGGAGACGTTCTCCCGGGTCGCGGTGGGCACCGGCTCGGTGTCCGCGATCCGGCTCGCGCCCGGCTCCCCGCCGTCCGTGCTCGTGGTGAACTCGGCGCAGGGCCCGCTCGACAACCTGCGGACCGAGCGCTGACATGGCCGTCCGGGTGCCCGAACCGGTGGCGAACGGCGACGCGCTGAGCCTGCTCGCCGACGGCACCATCGAGCTGATCGGACGGATCGTGCCGAGCAGCAACCTCGCCCTGTTCGCCGAAGTCAGCTCGCCGGACGGCACGGTGGCAGCGGTGTACAAGCCGGAGGCGGGGGAGCGGCCGCTGTGGGACTTCGACCCCGGCCTGCACCGCAGGGAGCGCGCGGCCTACGTGCTGAGCGAGTGGCTGGGCTGGGACCTGGTGCCCCCGACCGTCGTGCGTGCGGACGCGCCGGCCGGCGTCGGCTCCCTGCAGCTGTACATCGACGCCGACCCGGGCGAGCACTACTTCACGCTGTACGACCGCCGGCCGGCGCTGTGGGACGACCTGCGCGCGATCGCGCTCTTCGACCTGGTGGCGAACAACGCCGACCGCAAGAGCGGCCACGTGCTGCACGGGCCGGACGGGCGCATCCACGGCATCGACCACGGGTTGTGCTTCGCGGCGGAGTACAAGCTGCGCACGGTGATCTGGGACTTCGCCGGCGAACCGCTGCCGCCTGTGCTTCTCGATCAGGTGCGGCCGCTGCTCGAGGAGGTGCCCGCGGTGCTGGCCGAGCTGCTGGACGCCGACGAGGTCGCCGCGCTGCAGGCCCGCGTTCGTCGGCTGCTGGAGACGGGGCGGTTCCCCTTCGACCGCACCGGACGGCGGGTGCCCTGGCCGCCGGTGTGAGGCGGCCTATCGACGGGCGAGTGCCTCGAACAGGACCTCGCGGTAGATGTCGGCTGACGCCGTGAGCGCCACCGTGGCGGTGGCCGGCTCAGCGCTCCACGGGCGGGTGTCCACCACCAGCTGGCCGAGGGTCCGCTCGCCGGTGGTCTCCACGGTCACCGGCCAGCGGCCCGAAGACGTGATCACGTCCGGGCGCAGCAGGGCGGCCACGCAGAGCGGATCGTGCACGGGCGCGGACGGCTCCGCCTTGGCGCTGTCCGGCGTCTGGTCGTGGGTGATCCGGTGCCTGACCAGGGCGGACGCCAGCGTGGCCGCCCGGGTGCCGAGCGCATCGAGAGCGGCACAGTCCGCCAGCGTCAGCGGCGCGGAGTGGGTGGCGTCCAGCGGGATCACGGTGACGTCCATGATGCCGGCCGAGAACACCGCGCGGGCCGCCTCGGGGTCGACCCACAGGTTGAACTCCGCGGTCGCGGTGACGTTGCCGCCCACCCTGGCGCCGCCCATCAGCACCAGCCGGCTGATCCGCGAGGCGAGGGCCGGCTCCGCGGCCAGCGCCAGCGCGACGTTGGTCAGCGGGCCCGTGGCGACCAGCACCACGTCCGCGTTGGCCGGGTCGCTGAAGGTGTCGACGAGCATCCGCACCGCGGACTCCGGCTGCACCGGCGTCACCGACGGCGGCAGGTCGAACAGGCTGACCTGGAACTTCGGGTCGTCCGCGTTCAGCTCCGCCCGCGGCACCGGGAAGTCCGGACGGACCAGCGGCCGGGCCGCCCCCGAGTGGACGGGCACGCGGACGCCGATGTGGTCCAGCACGCGCAGGGTGTTCTCGGTGGTGTGGCTCAGCGGGACGTTCCCGTTGACCGTCGAGACCGCGAGCAGGTCGATGCCCGGATGCAGCGCGGCCAGCATGATCGCCACCGCGTCGTCGGATCCGGTGTCGCAGTCCATCACGATCCTGGTCGTCATGGACGCGATTCTTCCCCGTCCCGCGACACGGTGACCACCGCGCTGACCGGTGTGCGCGGCAGCGTGCTGCGCGGGCGGGTGGTGTGCAGCGGCACGATCCGGAGGCCGTGACCGTCCTCGGGCGGTTCGGCCAGCGCCCGCAGCAGGCGGGCGTAGCGCGCGAGCAGCGGCCCACGCACCCGCAGGGGGATCCGGTTGGACTGGAACAGGGTCTGGACCGTCAGCATCGCCATGGCCTGCCGCAGCAGCGTGCGGAAGTCGTCGGCCCAGGCGTCCCGGTAGCCGGCGGCATGGAGGTCGTGGCGCAGGATGTCGAGGGCCGCGGCGAAGGAGAACACGTTCTTGGCGCCGAACTGGCCGGTGATGCTGTCGCGGCGCAGGCAGTAGTGGTAGCCGGGCCGGCGGGTGAGGGCGACGGAGTCCGCGCGGAGCAGGATCCGCGGGGTGGTGGCGAGGTCCTCGTACAGCACGCTGGGGAACGGCGGGTCGTCCGCGCGGAACAGCTCGCGGCGGTACAGCTTGTTCCACGCGAAGGCCGGCAGCCGGGTCAGGTGCAGCGACAGCCGCGCCGCCTGCGGCCCGGTCAGGGAGCCCGCCCGCTGCCTGAGCGGGAAAGGCATCCGGAGGGCTCCGACACAGAACCAGAACCGGCTGATCACCACGTCCGCCCCGGTCGTCCGCGCGATCGCGAGGGGGTGGGCGACGAAGTCGGGCTCCACCCAGTCGTCGGCGTCCACCATCGCCACGTACTCGCCGGCGGCGATGCTCAGGGCGGCGTTGCGGGCCGCGCCGAGGCCGCGGTGCGGCTGGGTGACCACGTGCACCTCCGGGTGCCGTTCGGCGTAGTCAAGCATCAGTTCGCGGGAGCCGTCGGTGGAGCCGTCGTCGACGACGATGATCTCCAGCGGACGGTGGGTCTGGGCCAGCAGCGAGTCGAGACAGCGTGGCAGCAGGTGGGCCACGTTCCAGACCGGCACCACCACGCTCACCAGGGGCTGCGCCTTCGCCGTCACACCTGTAGTTCTACCCCTTGGCGGCCCCGATTTGTGACGTCGTGCCGGACGGGGCTACCGTTGCGCCGTGTCCACTCGCGCTCACCGTCCTGCCAGCCTGCGTCCCGCAGCGCCAGCGATGATGTGTGCGCGAATGTGTTGCCGTTGAGCACCTGGCCTCCGACAGCACGCTGATCGGGCCGATTCGGGCCTGAACCCTTTCCGGGCGTCGACCGACGTCCTTCCGTCCTGTCGGGCGTCACCTCACCATCCCTGCCGGTGGCCGCTGCGTGCTGCCCCGGCACCGCAGCCCGCACGAACCGAGAGGACGGCCGTGATCGCAGTCACCGACCTGAGGAAGGTCTACAGCCAGCCCGGCCGGGAGGTACAGGCCCTCGCCGGGGTCACGCTCAGCGTCCCCGATGACTCCGTGCACGGCGTGATCGGCCAGTCGGGGGCCGGCAAGTCCACGCTGGTGCGCTGCCTCGCCATGCTCGACCGGCCCACCAGCGGCACGGTGGAGATCAACGGGGTCGACCTGACGTCCGTCCGCTCGGGTGAGCTGCGGCGGGCCCGGCGGCGGCTGGGCGTGGTCTTCCAGCACGCGAACCTGTTCGACTCCCGGACGGTCGCGGCGAACGTCGCCTACCCGCTGGAGCTGGCGGGCGTGGGCCGGGCCGAGCGGACGGCGCGCGCGAACGAGCTGCTCGGCCTCGTCGGCCTCGCGGACGCCGGCCAGGCGCACCCCGCGCAGCTCTCCGGCGGCCAGCGGCAGCGGGTGGGCATCGCCCGGGCGCTGGCGACCGAGCCGGACGTGCTGCTGTGCGACGAGCCGACCAGCGCCCTCGATCCGGGGACCACCGGGGAGATCCTCGACCTGATCAGCGCGCTGAAGGCGCGGCTGGGGCTCGCGGTGCTGGTGATCACCCACGAGATGGGTGTGGTGAAGCGGATCTGCGACGCCGTGTCGCTGCTGGAGGACGGTCGGGTGCTGGAGTCCGGGCCGCTGACCGAGGTCGTCGGCACGTTCGGCAGCCGGCTGAGCGAGACGTTGCTCGCGCTGCCCCCGCACGATCCGGCCGAGGCGGCCCACGGCGCCCTCATCGAGGTGCTCTACCGGACGCTGCCGGACGCGCCACCCCGGCTGACCGCGGCCGAACGGCACTTCCGGGTCGACCTGCCGGTGGTCGCGGGCACCATCGAGCACCTCGCCGGCACCACCTTCCACCGGGCGCGCGTGCTCGTCCCCGACGGGACGGACGCCGACGCGGTCATTGCCTTCCTGCGGGCAGCCGGCGCGGACGCCGCCCGCGCGACGGAGGTGGCCCGATGAACAGCTTCCTCGAAGACCTCGCCAGCAACCCGGCCATCACCACCGCGATGTGGCCGGCGTTCCTCGAAACCCTGCTGATGGTCGGCATCTCCGGGCTGGCGACCGTGGTGGTCGGGCTGCCGCTGGGCGTGGTGCTGTTCGTCACCCAGCCCGGCGGGCTCGTCGCCAACCGGGTGGTCAGCCGGGTGCTGAACACGCTGCTGTCGGGCCTGGTGGTGAACATCACCCGCTCGATCCCGTACGCGATCCTCATGGTCGCGCTGATCCCGTTCACCCGCTGGGTGGTGGGTACGTCGATCGGCCCGGTCGCCGCGTCGGTCTCGCTGACCATCGCCTGTATCCCGTTCTTCGCCCGGCTGGTCGAGGCAGGGCTGCGCGAGGTGCAGCCGGGGAAGGTGGACGCGGCGCACGCGATGGGCTCCACCCGCTTCCAGACGGTCTGGAAGGTGCTGCTGCCGGAGGCGCTGCCGTCGTTGGCCGCCAGCGTGACCACCACCCTGGTGGCCCTGATCGGCTACTCGGCGATGGCCGGCCTGATCGGCGGCGGCGGCCTCGGCCGCCTGGCCTACAACTACGGCTACCAGCGGTTCCAGCCCGAGGTGATGGTCGTCGTCCTGGTCGTGCTCGTGCTGCTGGTGCAGCTCGTGCAGGTGGCCGGGGACGCCCTCGTCCGGCGGGTGGACCACCGATGAACCACGACTTCCCGACGCCGGATCCCGGCGCGGGCAGCGGCCGGAACCACCGGCCGAAACGCACCACAGCGGCCCTGACCCGGGGCCGGGAGGAAAGAAGGAGAACCATGGGAAACCTGCGCAAGCACCTGTCCGCCGTTGTCATCGCCGCGGCCACGATGGCGCTGACGGCTTGCGGCTCGTCCACGGCCGCGGCCCCCGGCGCGACCACTGGCACGTCCGCTGAGCCGACGAAGGTCACGGTCGGCGCGAGTCCGGCGCCGCACGCCAAGATCCTGGAGTACATCCAGCAGAACCTGGCGGCGAAGGCCGGGATCGAGCTGAAGGTCGTGGAGTTCGACGACTACGTGCAGCCGAACGAGGCGCTCGCGTCCGGTGAGCTGGACGCGAACTACTTCCAGCACGTCCCCTACCTCGAGGACCAGATCAAGGAGAAGGGCTACGCCTTCGAGCACGGCGCCGGTGTGCACATCGAGCCGTACGCGGTGTTCTCCGGCAAGTACAAGGCGCTCTCGGAGGTGCCGGACGGGGCGAGCATCGCGATCACCAACGACGCCTCCAACCAGTACCGCGGCCTGAAGCTGCTGGCGGACAACGGCCTGCTCACCGGGCTGACCGGGGAGAGCAACGCGCTCAACCTGACCGCCGAGCAGAACCCGCACAAGTTCCAGTTCATCGAGAACCAGCCGGAGGTGATCGTGCAGCAGCTCGATGACCCGAAGGTCGACCTGGCGTTCGTGAACGGCAACTTCATCCTGACCGCGGGGCTGAACGCCAAGGACGCGCTGCTGGTGGAGAAGGTGGACGGCAACCCGTACGCCAACATCCTGGTCTGGCGGAAGGACAACACGAACCCGGGCGTCGCCAAGCTGGAGGAGTTGCTGCACTCGACCGAGGTGGCCGAGTTCATCAAGACCACCTGGCCGTCCGGCGACGTGATCCCCGGCTGAGTCCACCCCCCACCCGCCGAGTTGTCAGACTCTCCGCCGGTTGGAGGCGGCAGAGGTTCTGACAATTCGGCGGATGCGGGCGCTTGTCGGGGTGGGACGGGCGCGCTGTCCGTGGCGCGTGGAACCATGTCCCCGACATGCACAGCTTCAGGCACACTCGGGCCCGCCGGCGGTGGCTGACGGGCGCCATCGTGGCGACCGTCGTCGTCGCCGGCGGGCTCGTGTTGCTCAACTGGACGGCGCTGGGACGTGCCGTCGGTGGCCCACGTGAACCGGGCAACACGCTGCTGGTCAGCAGTCCGGAGGAGGTCGCCGTCGCCAGGACCCAGCTCGACCGGCTGGCCGTGGGTGCCCGTCCCGGACCGGCGGGCGACTATCGCCGGGCGGCCTTCGGCGACGCCTGGACCGACACCGACGGCAACGGCTGCAACCAGCGGGACGACGTGCTGCTGCGCGATCTCGACAAGGGCCGGCCGTACCGGGTGGCGCTCCAGCGCAGCTGTGACCATGACGTGCTGGCCGGCACCTGGCTCGACCCGTACGCGGGCGGGACGGTGACCCTCACCGACGCCAAGGACCCGAAGCAGGCCGAACGCGTCCAGATCGACCACATCGTGCCGCTGAGCGTCGCCTGGCGTTACGGCGCCCGGGACTGGACGGACTCCCGGCGCCTCGCCTTCGCCAACGATCTGCGGGAACTCGTCGCCGTCGCCGGGGAGGCCAACCAGGCGAAGGGCGGAGCGGACGCGTCCCAGTGGCGCCCCGTCGCCGGCGCACAGTGCGGCTACGCCGTCCGCTACGTCACGGTGAAGGCCGTCTACGACCTGCCAACCGACGCGCGTGAGAAGCGGGCGCTCGCCGACATGCTGGCCTCCTGCGGCTGACGGCCCCACGGCCCCTGAGGAGCGTAGCGAGGGACAAGCGACGCCTTGCCGCACGGTCCCTGAGGAGCGTCGCGATGACGAGCGATGCCTCGCCCCACGGTCCCTGAGGAGCGTCGCGAGGGACGAGCGACGCGTCACGAAGGGTCGGGACACGGGAGTACATTCGAATGGTCCGGTTCAGGGAGGCATCGGTGAGTGTCGGCAAGGAGCAGTGCTTCGTCGGTGGCGGCACGTTCTTCAACGGCGTGGTCAATGTCGGCGCGTCCTGGCCCCTGCTCCAGCTCCGTCTGGACGACGGCGGAGTCACGATGGGGCTGCGCTGGCGGCGAAAGGCAAAGGCATCGGCCGGGTCGGGCAAGACCCTGCCGTGGGAGGCGGTGCGCTCCGTGGAGATCTCGCGGAGAAGCGTCTCGTGGCGCGACGCCGAGGGCTTCTTCTACCGCTTCGTCTCGATCGTCGATGGTGTGATGGACGAGGTTGCCGACGAGTTCGATGCCCGAGGCATCGAGTACCGGATCGTCCGCGGAACGTGGTGGCGTCCGTTACGCGTGGAGTGACCACCCACGTCCCTGAGGAGCGCCGCGAGGGACGAGCGACGCCTTGCCGCACGGTCCCTGAGGAGCGTCGCGAGGGACGAGCGACGCGTCACGAAGGGCTGACCGGACGGCGCCCTTCGTGACGCACCCGAGTTCGTTCCTCACCCGGGTGCTCCTCAGGGAGCGGTGGGGCTGGCCCTTCGACAAGCTCAGGGGACGGTTGGGTGGCGGGCTGAGCGAGTACTCGGCCGTCGCTGTTGGCTGACACACTCCAGCACGACGCCGCGCCGAACCCGGTCAGCGGTCGCCAAGCAGGAGTCGGGGCGGCACCCTGGGATTGCACTCAGCGAGTACGTCGGCTCCGACATCCCGCGGATAGTCCCACCCTTGGCCGCCGCTGCTGACGAAGTCGTCAGCAGCGGGGATATCGGCGATCTGGATGCCGTGGAGTCTCAGACACGGCGCGACAAAGTCGCTGAGGTACTCCCAGACGAGACGGAGCTGAGCACGGGTGGGCGGAAGGCTGAGCCGCGGATCGACGAAGTAGGCCGCCGCGCATCGGTACTGGGCAGCCCTGTAGTCATCGTCCGGTTCCTCGTCGGTGTCCGCCTGGTATCCGGCGCCGTCGGGACGCAGATGAACCCTGAAGCCCGCCCGCTGGAGACATCTGACCTGCTTGGGTGCGATGGTCTCTGGATATCCGATCTCGACGACCTTGATATCTGGCGGATCGGACAGGCCTATATTGGCAGCGTAGTCAGCCAGATACTGGTTTCGCTTCGACAGTTTCTCCTTCTGGCTCATCACCACTTGGGTGACGGGCTCGGACGGGCGCCATTGGTTCCTGCTCGCATAGGACTTCGTAACGGCGGGGGATGGCTGCACCGAGGGGAGTGGGGCTGGTATCGATGCGCATCCCGGCATCGCAGCCATTACCATCGCGGCCGTGGCGAGCCCCAAGGCCCCGATTCTCATAGCCATATGGTTTCCTAAATTGAAGCGGCTAGCATGAGGGTCATGGCCGAGAATCGTCGACCCTCGAACTGGCTGCGCCGGCTCCTCCGAGCGCTGTCGCAAGGGATGTCCCGGGCGGGCTATCCCGAAAGCGTTAGCGGCTCTACGCCGGACCTGGGCGAAGACATCGACCACCACCGCCACGCCGGCTCAGATGATTGACGCACGCCGTACGACGAAGTGTCGGATGCCATGTGCGCAGTAACAGCGGTCCCGGATCAGTTGAACTGGAACCTGCCCAGTGACTGGTAGGCCTGCCCACGCGCTGCCGGCTGGGCAAGCACATTTCCCCAGGGGACATTGCCCCATCCCTCATCCCCACAGCCGAGTCCGTAGTATGTCGCGGTCTTGCCGGAGTTGAAGCCCTGAGCCTGCACGCAGACGTTCGCACCCGACCACCAAGGAACCCACCAGTTGTAGGTGCGGCGATATCCGTTGTGGCCGAAGACCGCGCACGGTGCTTTGACTGTCAGGCCCCAGACTCCCCAAGGGGCGAATCCCTCTCCGACGCAGGATGTGCGGGCGGCCGCGACAGCTGATGTCGAGCGGGCGTCAATGATCTTCACATCGCCGAGGTCGACGATCTTGGCGGCGCGAGCCTTGGCCATTTTGATCGCTTGATCCCGGTTCAGTAGGCCATCGTCGCCCTTGGCCTGGGCTGGGGCAATCCCAAAGGCCATGCACGTCACGGACACCAATCCTACGAGCATTGCCCTGATTGGGTGTTTCATCGTCGCTCCCTACTCTGGGGTTGGAGATAAGGCCGGGCGTCACGTTAGCAGGTGTTGTTCAAGATTGATAGACGTTGTGTCAAAGCATGATTGCAGTACGTCTGCGGGCGGGTCTGCCTGGCGAAGTCCCTCACCGGATCGCGGAACGCCGCGCGCCGATTCACGCCTGCGCGAGAGAGACAGCCAAGCGACAACCGGCGCGTCACGAAGGGCTGATCGGACGGCGCCCTTCGTGACGCACCCGAGTTCGTTCCTCACCCGGGTGCTCCTCAGGGAGCGGTGGGGCTGGCCCTTCGACAAGCTCAGGGGACGGTTGGGTGGCGGGGTCAGGGTGCGGTTGGGTGCTCCTCAGGGAGCGGTGGGGTGGCGGGCTCAGGGGAGTGATCGGGCGGCGGCTGCCGAGAGGCCGGGTGCGGCGGAGAGGTGGAACCGGCCGTCCCGGTAGGGGGTGCCGGCGTCGTCGGGCTGGATCGACCACCAGGCCGCGTCGAGATCGTGGACGCCGTCCGGCGCCACGACGGCGGCCAGGGCCGCGGCTGCGGAGACGCCGAGCTCGGACTCCATCATCGAGCCCACCATCACCCCGAGGCCGGCGTCGACCGCCTCGCGCGCGATCTGCAGGCCGGCCAGGATGCCGGCGCACTTGGCGAGCTTGATGTTGACCATGTCCGCAGCGTCGGCGGCCACCGCCCGGCGCAGGTCGTGAACAGTGAACACCGACTCGTCCAGCAGGATCGGCACCCCGAACCTTCGGCGCAGCTCCGCGTGACCGGCCAGGTCCCAGGCCGGCAGTGGCTGCTCGACGAACTCCAGCGGGACGCCCGCGCCGACCATGGCCTCGACGGCGGCGGTGGCCGAGGCGAGATCCCACGCCTGGTTGGCGTCGATCCGCACCGGATGACGCGGGTCGGCGCGGTGGATCGCGATCACCCGGTCGACGTCCGCGGGGTCCAGGCCCACTTTGATCTTCGCCCGGTCGAAGCCCGCCGCAACGAGCGTGGCCGGGCTCCAGGCGGAGCCGTCGGCCGCGATCGTGACGTCCGTGGCCACGCTGGTCGCGTCCGCACCGAGGAATCGCGCCAGGGACACCCCCGTCCGGCGGGCCAGCAGGTCGAGCGTCGCCACCTCGACGGCGGCTCGCGCGCCGCCGTTGCCGACCACGCTCGCCGCGAGTCGGCGGCCCACCTCCCCGGCAGGCTCCTGATCGGGGTCGAGGCCGACCAGCGCCTCCGCCAGCGGTCCGGCGACGCATGCCTCGACGCTCTCGCACGACTCGCCGGTCACCCGCCACACCTGCGGCGCCTCGCCGAAGCCCGACGCCCCATCGGCGTCGCTGACCCGCACCGCGACGCTGACGACGTGCTCGGTGCGACGCAACGCCGTCACGAACGGTGTGTGCAACCGCCGTACCAGCCGGGCGGTGGTCACCCCGGTTATCCGTGCCATCTGATCCAGTGCTCCCAGGTGATCGCGCTGAGCCGGGCGATGAGCCGCTCGGCGTCCGGTTCGGGTAGGGGTGATGTCGTGCACACCGCCAGCGCGTACGGCGGGGCGGACTCCGGGCGCACCAGGGCGACGTCGTGCTGCACGCCCGGCACCCAACCGCCCTTGCTGGCGCTCCAGGTGCTCTCGGGCAGTCCGGCCGGGATCATCCGCCGGTGCTGCTGGGCGGCGAGGAAGCCGAGTGCCCGCTCACTGTCGGCCGCGCCGAGCAGGGTGTGGTCGGCGATTCCGGTCATCAGGGACGCGAGCCCCGCCGCCGTCACGGTGTTCGTGCTGCCGGCGGCTTCCGCGGCGGCGTCCCCGATCAGCCGGGTGAAGCCGAGCGGCCCGGACAGCCCGGCATCGGCGAGGAACCGCTGCACGCTGCCGATACCCAACCGCTCGACGACCAGGTCGGTCGCGAGATTGCCGGACACCACGATCATCCGCTCGGCCAGCCAGAGCAGGTCGGCGGTGCTGCCGAGCAGTGCCCACGTGTCGTCGTCCTGGTCGTCGGACTGCTGCAAGGTGAAGGCTCGGCCGCCCGCACCCGCGAATTCAGCGTGCACCACGACCGGGCCGAACGCCTCCGGCCGTCCGGCGTTCCGGTCCCGCAGGAGCGCAGCCAGGACGGCGAGCTTGATGGTGCTGGCCGCGTAGTGCGGCGCATCGGCGTCGCGACTCACCAGCGGTCCGGACGGGCCGACCAGCGCGAGTGAGAACGTCCCGGCCAGGCCGGCGAGTTCCCCGTCCCACGCCGCCCGGAGTCGCTCGCCCTGCACCACGGACGACAACGTACCGGCGGAAAATGGGTCTGTCCCCGTTTTCCGCCACTCGGGCGGGGTGGTGCAGGAGTAGCGTCGATCGGGGGACCGACGACGGGTGGGGTTGGGTGGCCGGGTTCAGGCTCGAGAGGTGTGAACTGGGGGTGGCGACCGCCGCCACCCAGGTCGAGGGCGGCGACATCGACACCAACTGGCACCGCTGGGCCGCCGCGGGCAGGATCACGGACGGCTCCACGCCGGCCAGGGCGGCCGACCACTGGAACCGGGTGGCCGAGGACACGGCGCTGCTGACCGAACTCGGCGTCCGGCACTACCGGATGGGCCTGGAGTGGGCGCGGGTCGAGCCCGAGCCCGGCCGGTACGACCCGGACGCCATCGCGCACTACCGCGACGAGCTCACCCGGCTGCGGGACGCGGGGATCCGTCCGCTGGTCACCCTGCACCACTTCAGCGAGCCCGGCTGGTTCGTCGACGCCGGCGGCTGGCTCGTCCAGGCCGCGCTGCCGGTCTTCCTGCGCTACGTGCGGACGGTCGTGGGCGAACTCGGCGACCTCGTCACCGACTGGATCACGATCAACGAGCCCAGCGTGTACGCCGTCCACGCCTACCTGTGGGGCGTGTGGCCGCCGGGGGAGAGGTCGTACCGCCGCACGATCGCCGCACTGGAAGTGTTGTGCGCCGCCCACCTGGCCGCGTACCCCGTGATCCACGAGCTCCAGCCCGAGGCCAGGGTCGGCGTGGCCCACCACCTGCGGGTGTTCGCGCCCCGGAACCCGCGAAACCCGGCCCACCGCCTGGCGGCCGCGCTGACCCGGCGGCTGTTCCAGGACGCGGAGCTCGAGCTGACCAGCACCGGCCGCTCGCTGTTCCCGGTGCGGGCGCCGCGGGGCGTCCGCCCGGGTCGGTACGCCGACTTCCAGGCGATCAACTACTACTCCCGCAGCACGGTCGCCGGGGTCGGCAACGGGGTCGCGTCCGGCGTGGACGTCAACGACCTCGGCTGGGAGGTGTACCCGGCCGGCCTCACCGAACTGGCCGCGTCCGTGCACGCCCGCTACCCGGGGCCGATCTGGATCACCGAGAACGGGACAGCGGACGCCAACGACGCGTTCCGCTCCCGCTACCTGTACGAGCACCTCGCGGCGATCGCGGCGTCGGACCTGCCGATCGAGCGCTACTACCACTGGTGCTTCACGGACAACTTCGAGTGGGCGGAGGGCGAGGCGGCACGGTTCGGGCTCGTCCATCTCGACTACGACACGCAACAGCGGACGGTCAAGGAGTCCGGTCGCTTCTATGCTGACATCGCCGCCAACGGCGGAGTCACCGACGCGGCGTACGACCGGTGGGTCGCCGGCCGGCGCTACCCGAGGAACGGAGGCCGGCCATGACCGCCATCCCGGCACCGGCGGCCGCGATCGACCGGCGCAACCTGTGGACCTTCGGCGTCGGCACCGTCGGGCGCGACATGGTCTACACGCTGGTCAGCCTGTACCTGGTGTTCTTCCTCTCCGACGTGCTGCGGCCGCCGCGCGAGGAGTTCCTGTGGGCCAGTTCGCTGATCCTGCTGGCCCGGCTGTTCGACGCGGTCGCCGACATCGTGATGGGCGCGGTCGTCGACAACACCCGCACCCGGTGGGGGCACTACAAGCCGTGGATCGCCGGCGGGGTGGTCGCGTCCGCGCTGTTCACCGTGCTGCTGTTCGCCGACCTGGGTCTCACCGGGGCCGCGTTCGTGGTCGGGTTCGCGTTCGTGTACCTGCTGTGGAGCCTGTCCTGGACGGCCAACGACATCCCGTACTGGTCGCTGCTGCCGGCGCTGACCCTCGACCAGAAGCAGCGGGAGCGGTTCGGCTCGGTGGCGAAGGTGTTCGCGACCATCGGGCTGTTCGCGGTCGTGGTCGCGGTGATCCCGGTGACCGGCGCGCTGTCCGGGACGGTGGGCGACGTCCGGGCGTGGACGCTGTTCGCCGTCGCGGTGGTCGCGATCATGCTGGTCAGCCAGTCGGTGACGCTGTTCGGCGTGCGGGAACCCAACATCGTGGTCGAGCAGGAACGGACCAGCCTGCGGGAGCTCGCGAAGGTGGTCTTCGGCAACGACCAGCTGCTCTGGACGGCGATCGCGATGGTGCTGTTCATGACCGGCTACCTGACCACCACGACCTTCGGCACGTACTACTTCAAGTACGTGTACGGCGACGAGGGCATGTACTCGCCGTTCGGCGCGGTGCTGGTGGCCAGCCAACTGCTCGGCTACGCGATCTTCCCCGCACTGTCGAAGCGGTTCTCCCGGCGCACGCTGTACACGATGGCCACGGGCCTCATCCTCGCCGGTTATCTGGTCTTCTTCGTCAGCCCCGTGCACATCGCGTTCATCGCCGCCGCCGGGTTGCTGCTGTTCATCGGCGACTCGTTCATCACCCTGCTGATGCTGGTGTTCCTCACCGACACGATCGAGTACGGCCAGTGGAAGCTGGGGCGTCGCAACCAGGCCGTCACCTTCGCGCTGCAGCCGTTCATCAACAAGGTGGGGGCGGCGCTGTCCACCCAGGTGGTCACGATAGCGGTCTGGTTCGCGGCGCTGGACGCCGACCACCCCGAGCTCGCCTCGCCGTCCGCCCTGTTCATCATCAGGATCGGCATGCTGGTGGTGCCACCGGTTCTGATCGTGGTCAGCTACCTGATCTACCGGGCCAAGTACCGCATTGACGACGCCTTCTACGCCCGGATCGTCTCCGACCTGAGGGACCGCGGCCAGCTGCGTTGAGAGTCGCGGTCGAGGGGAAGGTACTGGTGAACCTCCAGAACCCAGG